>CAMDCX010000014.1 GCA_945890715.1 PVC group bacterium
TCCTCAGCGGCACGTTCTATTCCACTCAGAATCCCGTGGCGATCATCAATGGATCGTCCCTGAAGGAAGGGGAGACTGTGGGGCCCTACCAGGTGATCAAAATCCTGCCCCGTAGTGTGATTCTGAAGTCCAGCAGCGGTGAAATTGAACTCAGGCTGCAATAAGACTGGATTTTTTGTAAGGAATGCCTCCTCTTGAGTAATACGGAAGAGAGGCGTATAAACGCCTCGGTTCAATGAGGAGGCGTTATGAAGACTCTGGGTATTGTGGCGTTTGTCTCGATTCTCTCCCTGGCTCCACCCATGCTGGCTCAATTCAGTCAGCCTGCCCCGGATCGAGAACTCCTCCGGAAACAGGCCCAGAAGCATCAGCAGCAGGGCAACTTCAAGGAGGCTCTGGAGGCCTATACGACGCTTGCGACCGACTCGCAGGAGAATCCCGCGCTTGTGGGAAATGACCTGCAGGGTGCCGTATCCTGTATGCAGTCCCTCAACCGGATCGGTGAGGCGGATGCCTTTCGCGAGAAGGTGGTGGAGCTTCATGCGGAGAATTGGCGGGCTCTTGCGGCCGCGGCGAACAGTCTGTTCCAGGGCGATCACAACGGAACCCTTGTGGCGGGCGTGTTTGAACGGGGGCCGCATCGCGGGCAGGGACGGTTTGTAAATGCCGAGGAGCGCGACCGGATTCGTGCCCTGCAGTGGATGGTCAAAGCCATGACCCTTCTAGAGGTCCTTCCCCAGTCCCCGGGTTGGGAGGCGGGCTCCTTTTACGAGGAGTTTGCCCGTATGCTGATGGGGTTCCGTTCTTATCACGACGCTTGGCGATTACAGGTTCTGAGCGACCTGGCGGTTTTACCTGATTACGAGGATGGGAATCTCTACTGGCGAGCCCGGGGACAAACCCGGGGTGCTCCGGTCGATGAAAAAGGGAATCCAATTTTCTACAGTGTGCCAGCCCGCTATGAAGCCACCACGAACGATGGCGAACGCTGGCGCTGGATGTTGAAGCGGGCGGTGGATCATGACCGATCCCGGGCACAATCCATTCAGCATACCTTTGTCGGGTTCCTGAGCCAGCAGTTCGGGGTGGAGACCCTCGCGTGGGGCGGGTGGCAGGTTCCGCGAATGGATGAGGATGACCCCAAGGCCGCTACAGCCACCCTGGCGCTCCACACACTTGGCGATAACGAGACGGTCGCCCGACTCGCCACGGGAATCAAGCGGTTCACTCTGCCTGATGAGTTTGATTTCATCCGGCTCTACAGGGATCTGGCTGGTGATGTGAAATCCGGTTATGCGGAATCGGCTCTGAACTCACTTGCCGAAATCTTTACGAACCGTCGCCAATATGAGCAGGCGGCTGGATACTGGCGCGCGAGCATCAAGACCCATGGCCCTGGATCGGATAACTGGAAACAAAAGAAACTCGATCAGATCGTCGGGAATTGGGGCCGGTTCGAGCCGTCCATGACCCATCCGGCCGGGCCGGGCGCCTCCTTGGAATACCGGTTTAGAAACGGTGAGAAGGTGGTTTTCGATGCCCGTGAAATCAAGGTTCATGAATTGCTGGCCGACCTCAAGGATTACCTCAAGTCCAATCCCCGCGAATTGGATTGGAATCGGATGTCGCTGGACAACATCGGAATGATGCTGGTCGAGAAGAACCAGGCGAAGTATCTTGGCCGGGAAGCGGCCCGATGGGAGTTGCCCCTCACCCCGAAGCCGCATCATTTCGACAAGGTCGTGACCGTGAAGACCGGGCTCAAGGCGGCGGGCGCCTATCTACTGACCGCCACAATGGCCAACGGCAATGTGAGCAAGATCGTGGTCTGGGTGAATGATACGGTGATTGCCCGCAAACAAACCGACAAAGCCTCGCTGTATTATGTGGCTGATGCGGTTACCGGAAAGCCGCTCGGGGGCGTGAATGTCGAGTGCTTCGGCTACCGGCAGGAGTATATCCAGGGATGGAAGTCGATTGGGCGGCAATTCAACGTCCTCACCACCGCATTTGCTGAAACCACCGATCCGGACGGCCTGGTGAGCCCAGCCAAAAAGGATCTGGATCAGCACTACCAGTGGTTGGTGATTGCGACAACGGCCAACGGGCGGCTCGCCGTTCTCGGATTTTCATCGGTCTGGTACGGGACGTATTACGACCAGGAATACAACCAGCAGAAAGTGTTTGGCATCACGGATCGCCCGGTCTATCGGCCGGATCAGAAGGTGAATTTCAAATTCTGGATCCGGCATGCCCGCTACGATGAGGACAATACCTCGGATTACGCGAATAAGGAATTCACCGTGGTTGTCACGAATCCAAAGGGCGACAAGGTGTTCGAGAAAGCCTTCAAGACCGATGCCGTGGCCGGACTTCAGGGGGAGATGGCGCTCCCGAAGGATGCGGCGCTGGGCCAGTATTATGCCTCGATCAAAGGATCCGGCTGGGGTGGGGGTGGAGTCAATTTCCGGGTTGAAGAATACAAGAAACCCGAGTTCGAAGTGACCGTTGACGCGCCAAAAGAACCGGTAATGTTGGGCGAGTCGATTACGGCGACGATCAAGGCAAAGTATTATTTCGGCACCGCCGTCACCAAGGCCAAGGTCAAAGTCAAGGTCACCCGTTCCAGTTATAGCGCCACCTGGTATCCGCCGATGCCGTGGGACTGGTTCTACGGGCCCGGCTACTGGTGGTTCGCGTCCGACTCTGCCTGGTTCCCGGGCTGGCGGGACTGGGGCTGTTTCTGTCCGCGAGGCTGGTGGTGGCCTGCTCCGCAAACTCCGCCCGAGCTGGTGGCCGAGGTGGAGGTTCCCATCGGGGCGGACGGCGTCGTGAAACTTCCGATCGACACCGCGCTGGCAAAGGAATTACACGGTGACACGGATCACAAGTTCGAGATTACCGCCGAGGTGACGGACGAGTCCCGCCGCACGATTGTCGGGCAGGGGACGGTGCTGGTAGCGCGCAAGCCCTTCAAGGTCACCGCCTGGGTTGACCGGGGTCATTATCGTCCCGGCGATGTCGTCAGGGCTGATTTTGCCGCAAGGACGCTCGATGGCAAGCCAGTAAAAGGACGAGGCGAACTGGTGTTGTACAGGATTCACTATAAGGATGATGCTCCAGTCGAGAAAGTGGTTCGGAAGTGGGATCTCGATACGAATGAGGAAGGCCTGGCCACGCAACAGATCCAGGCCTCGGCGGCGGGCCAGTATCGCCTGTCCTACACCCTGAAGGACGCCAAGCGCCATTCCATCGAGGGTGGGTATGTGTTTGTGGTGCGGGGTGAGGGATTTGACGGGCGGGACTTCAAGTTCAGCGAAATTGAGTTGATCCCCGAAAACCGGGAATACCGGCCTGGCGAAAAGGTGCGCCTGATGATCAATACCGATCACCCCGGCGCCACGATCCTGCTTTTTGTTCGTCCGGCAAACGGGGTTTACCTGAAGCCGAAACTACTGCGCCTGGTCGGCAAGAGCACGATGGAAGAAATCGAAGTCATGAAGAAGGACATGCCGAACTTCTTTGTCGAGGCGATGACCGTGTTTGACGGCAGGGTATACAGTCAGACCCGTGAAATCATTGTCCCGCCTGAAAAGCGGGTTCTGAATGTCGAGGTGCTGCCTTCCGCTGAAAAAGTCAAACCGGGCGAGACGGCCAAGATCAAGGTTCGCGTGACCGACTTTTTTGGAAACCCCTTGGCCGGTTCCACGGTGATGAGCGTCTATGACAAGTCGGTAGAGTATATTTCCGGTGGTTCCAATGTGGCCGGGATTCGCGATTTCTTCTGGAAATGGCGGAGACATCACACTCCTCGTACGGAGAGCAATACCGATCGGTGGTTTCCAAACCTGACACCCAACCGCATGCTGGCCATGGCTAACCTGGGGTTGTTCGGGGAGACTGTTGTGGATGAGGTGGGGTTTGACAGGGACAGAGGCATGGTGATGAGCGGCGGTTTTGGCACTGGCGGGTCGCGACGGGCGGGGCGCTTAATGAAGATGTCTGAGGGGCGGGCGGATGGTATGACGATGTCGTTCGCCGCAGCGGCTTCCCCCGTCTCCGGGGCGATGGATTTAATGATGGAGAGCGAAAACAAGAAAGAAGATCGTCAGGCTGGTGGCGAAGCCGGTGCAGTTGCCGAGCCGACGGTGCGCTCTGAATTCGCCGATACGGCCTACTGGAATCCTTCGCTAACCGCTGACTCCAACGGCATGGCAGAGGTTAGTTTCAAGATGCCGGAGAACCTGACCGGGTGGAAGATCAAAACCTGGGCGATGGGGCAGGGGACGAAGGTGGGGGAGGGCGTTGCCGAGGTGGTGACGGCTAAAAATGTGATGCTCAGATTGCAGGCGCCCCGGTTCTTTGTGGAGAAGGATGAAGTGGTGCTGTCGGCCAATATTCATAACGCCCTGAAATCGGACAAGTCGGTTCAGGCGGTGCTGGAGGTCGAGGGGGGGTGTCTGGAAATCATGGGCAAGGCCCGGCAGACGCTGAAAATTAAAGCGAGCGATGAACAGCGCGTGGATTGGCGCGTCAAGGTGGTGAAGGAGGGTCAGGCGGTTGTCCGCATGAAGGCCCTGACGGACGAGGAATCCGACGCCATGGAGATGAAGTTCCCGGTTTATGTCCACGGGATGCTCAAGACTGAATCCTGGTCCGGTGTGTTGCGACCGGATCGCGATCGCCAGGATTTTACGATCACGGTTCCCGAAGCGCGACGCCCTGAACAATCGCGGCTGGAGATCCGGTATTCGCCAACCCTGGCCGGCGCCCTGGTGGATGCGCTTCCCTATCTGGTGGATTATCCTTACGGCTGCACCGAGCAGACCCTCAACCGGTTCCTGCCCACGGTGCTCGTTCAGAAATCGCTCAAGGATATGGGATTGGATCTCAAAGCGATCCAGGCGAAACGGACGAATCTGAATGCGCAGGAAATCGGAGACGACCAAGAGCGGGCGGCCCAGTGGAAGCGGAACAATCCCCCCAATCCGGGCGAGGATCGTAATCCGGTGTTTGACGAGGCCGTGGTGACCGATATGGTCAAACAGGGGCTCAAGGCGCTGACGGCCATGCAATGTGACGATGGTGGCTGGGGCTGGTTTTCCGGCTGGGGCGAGCGGTCCTGGCCGCACACTACGGCAACTGTTGTTCATGGCCTCCAGATCGCGAAACAAAATGGCGTGGCCCTGGTGCCCGGAGTTCTGGAGCGCGGTGTGGACTGGCTTGGAAAAGCCCAGGCCGAGGAGTTGCGGAAGTTGAGGAATGCCTCGCTGCACCTGACATTGTTGGACTGCAAATACCATGCCGACGATATGGATGCGTTTACCTACATGGTTTTGGTGGACGCGGGTCGGGACAATTCCTCCATGCGCGATTACCTATACAACGGCCGGACAAACCTGTCGGTGTACGCCAAGGCGATGTTCGGGTTGGCGCTGCACAAGAGCGGGCAGGTTGAGAAGCGCGACATGATCCTTCGCAATATCGAGCAGTATCTGGTTCGGGACCCGGAGAACCAGACGGCGCACCTTAATCTTGGCAATTCCGGGTTTTGGTGGTGCTGGTATGGCAGCGAGAACGAGGCGCATGCCTATTATTTGAAATTGCTTGCGGCGACAGCGCCCAAGAGCGAGGTGGCGTCTGAACTGGTCAAATACCTGCTAAACAACCGCAAGCACGCCAGTTATTGGAATTCCACACGCGACACCGCGCTGTGTATTGAGGCGATGGCGGACTATCTCAAGGCGAGCGGAGAGGACAAGCCAGATATGACGGTGGAGATTTATGTGGATGGCGCCAAGGTTAAGGAAAGTCGGATTACGGCCGAAACTCTATTCTCCTTTGACAATAAACTCGTGCTTGAAGGGGCGGCGGTGACGACCGGAACGCATCAGGTTGAGGTGCGTCGGCGCGGGACTGGCCCGGTGTATTTCAATGCCTATCTGACGAACTTCACCCTGGAAGATCCGATCAAGCGGGCGGGCTTGGAGATCAAGGTGAATCGGTCTGTTTACAAACTGATTCCGGCCAACAAGACCATCAAGGCGGCGGGCTCGCGCGGTCAGGCGCTGGATCAGAAGGTGGAGAAATATGAGCGAAAACGGCTGACGGATGGCGACACGCTCAAGAGCGGCGACTTGGTTGAGGTGGAGCTCGAGATTGCCAGCAAGAATGACTACGAATATATCATTTTTGAGGACATGAAAGCGGCCGGCTTTGAGGCCGTCGAAGTGCGGAGCGGGTTCAACGGGAATGATATGGGCGCCTTTGTAGAGTTTCGTGACGAGCGGGTTTGTTTCTTTGTCCGTCAGTTGGCTCGCGGCCAGAACAGTGTGAGCTATCGGCTGCGGGCCGAGATCCCCGGCATATTCAGCGCCCTTCCAACAAAAGCCAGCGCCATGTATGCCCCGGAACTCAAGGCCAATTCCGACGAGATCAAGTTGCGGATTGAGGATTGATAAGGAGGCTTTTTGACGAACATCAGATCTTCAAAAAAGCCAATGCTAAACAGGTTATGCAAGAGGTCGTCACCCTTCCGGACAGCCCTGGCTCCTTTGTATCAGGACGGATCTTAAGCGGCTGATAGCCTGAACCAGAATATCAGAATTGAATACGACAAGATCAAACGATACAATAAGGCTAAGATGGAGGAAGATCTTATGGAAATTGCATTACCCCTTAATAAAATGACTGTTTCTGACAAATTCAAGATTCTGGAAGAAATATGGGACAGTCTTAAAAGTACTCCAAAAGATGTTCCTATTCCGGCTTGGCATGCTGATGTATTAAAGGCACGAGAATTAAGGGTTCAGGAAGGAACCTCAATGTACGGGGATTGGGGTGATGCCAAACGGCGTATTCGAGAACGAACCCGGTGAAAATCAGGATTCTTGATGAAGCTGAACAGGATCTGGTCGATGGAACCTTGTTTTATGAAGCCCAAGACCGGGGTCTTGGCGACTATTTTTTCGATTCGCTATCTGCCGATATTGACTCACTTCAGCTTTTTGGCGGGATTCATCCAATTCGCTCGGGGAGTCACTGTTTACTTGCATCGCGCTTCCCTTAGCGACCAGATAATGAGACTAAAAACTTCGTAAAAACGGGTGACACTTCTGGCGGGAAACCGAGTGAAGGAGTGTTACCTATGGCTTGACCGTCTGGTTTTTCAATCTCTGCTCATAAAGGCAGCGCTCGCGAGTATTCCGGCGCACCGTAGCTTGGGCGTCTCCCCAGGTGATCATGTCCTGGATCAGGCGCCAACGGGTGCGGGGATCCAGATGACGATCCCGCTTGAGTTCTTCCTGAAGCTTAAGGGTGTTCATGTTGCCCCACAACTTTTTGCAATTCACGGATCCGGTCCATTTTCCGGGATTCCGGCTCAAGACATAACTGGCATGTGAGCATGTCCGCATCCGACAGCCCTTGATACGCCGTTCCATCCGCAGTATGTCCCGTGATCGAGGTTTTATATGAGTCACTCCAACTGACCAGGCCGCGAACATTCCGGAAGATGTCGATCGCGCCGGACGGACTTGCCATGCAATAGACGGCCTGCCGGTCAAGCCATCCCGGGGACATCAACGACACGGCGCCCCACTCCTCCTCCGTGGCGCCCCACTCGGCCTTCAATTCCGAAAGGGCTATTTCGCAGGCCCGCCGGTTGGGCTCGGTATCATCAATCCAGAAATCCACATCGTAGGTCATGACGGGCTTATGCCGGAGCAGAAAGTTCATTCCGCCGATCAGAAGATAGCGGACTTCATAGTGATTCATCACGGACAGGATGTGGTCAACATTCATATTTTCAAACTAGCACAGAACACCATCCCCGTCATGGGGGAAATTATCAAGGGGCGTGAAGCTGGCGGAAGGCCTCATAGGCCGTGATCGACACGGCGTTGGCGAGGTTGATGCTGCGTGCGTGTTCGCCCGGCATCGGAATCTGGAAGAGGCGGTCGGTGTAGCGGGCATAGAAGTCCTTTGGCAGGCCGCTTCCTTCGCTGCCGAAGACCAGCGCATCGTTTGGCTGGAAGGAGCAGTGGTAGAGTGAGGTTTCGCCGTGTGTGCTCAGGAAGAAAAGCCGAGGCGGGTGGACGGTCTCAAGAAACTGGTTCCACGAGTCATGAACCGTCAGGAGGAGATGTTCCCAATAGTCCAGGCCTGAGCGCCGGAGATGGGATTCCGTCAGGCGGAATCCGAGGGGTTTGATCAGGTGAAGGGGGCAGTCGAGGCCGACGCAAACCCGCCCGATCGCTCCGGTGTTATGGGGGATTTCAGGGTGAATGAGGACAATATGTATCGGCGTTGGCATGGGGTTAAGCGAACTTTTTCAAGCTAGCACAGAAGACCTTTCTATATTTTCATGGCATCACGGGAAAGCTGAAGAATGAGTTTCGGGAGAAACGTCTTTGCCGCCTTGGGAATTGTTATCTTAATCCGTTGCATTTGACCTGCCAGATAGGGGAGGTCTAAGTCGGGATGTGATGAGAAGATGGATTGGAGGTCGTCAAGATCCTTGGCTCGCAAGGGAGTTGCCATGAGGCAATAGAGTTTGGCCAGGATGATGTCTTCCAGCGTAAGGGCGGGTACAGGGCCGAAGCCGAAATCTACCTGGTTGCATTGTCCCCGCTCCACCGCAGACTTGGCCCAGGGGATGGATGGTAGGAGGATATCTACCCCTTCCTGGGAGGCTTTGCCGGGCGTTCGCCCGACGATTATGCGAGGCTCGGTATTGCGGCGGCGGATGGCAAAGAGGGGGCCTCCCGCCAAGTCTGCGGCACGTGCAATTCCCGCATGGAGTTCGAGCGCCTCGATTACGGAAATGGCGGTTTCGGTACCGCTTCCCTCGGTCAGAATGACAAGATCGACATCCATCGTCAGTCGCGGTTCGCTCCGGTACAAATCTGCGGCGAGGCCACCGGCCACGGCGAAGAGAACTCGACGTTCCCTTAATTCCCGCACGGCGGACTTGAATAACTGCTCAAGCGACATGATGGCTCTCCCGTGCCCGGGCGATCATGGTGACGGCCTGCTTGATAAAGGGCAGAAGCTGTCTGGCCCGCTCATCAAGAGTTCTTCGCTGAGCGGCAATAAAACAGTTTGTTGCAGCCTGGAAGACGGCCTCCAGCACGGCGACATCCTCGTGATTTCTAACCAGTTCATAACGGGCGCGATGGGGGGATCGGCGATATTTGACCAGTCCTGCGCCTACTAATGCCGAGAGGGCTACCTCTGCAGAGTGTGGATGGATCCTGGCGAGTCGGGCTGCCTGTCGCAACCCAACGGGTTCCGATTGATATACCAATACCCTCAGGATTTCAGTTTTCCCTTCAGAGGTTAAAAGTTTCCCCAGCGTTTTCATGCAATAAGTGTACAAAAAATTAGACATAAATGGAATGGAAATATTCGGTTGTTTCAGGTGGCTTCTCTGCCCGAATGAATTCACGCCAGCGCGGGTGCAAGGTGGACGGTCTGCTGAGGCTGTGTTATAAATCCGGTTCATTCTTAGGAAAGGAATACGATGAAGGGAATCATTTTGGCAGGCGGTTCCGGAACGCGGTTGTTTCCGCTGACCAAGGCGGTGAGCAAACAATTGCTGCCCATTTATGACAAGCCGATGATCTATTATCCGCTGTCGGTGCTCATGCTGGCCGGAATCCGCGAGATTCTGATCATCAGTACTCCCCATGATCTGCCCCTGTTCCGGCAATTGCTGGGCGATGGGGCGCAGTTGGGGATCACGCTCGTCTATGCCGAGCAGCCGAAACCCGAAGGGTTGGCCCAGGCCTTCATCATCGGACGCGAGTTTGTCGGGGAAAGCCCGGTTGCGCTGATTCTGGGCGATAACATTTTCTACGGGCACAATTTCTCAGCCGTCCTCAAAGACGCCAGCGCGCTGACCCAGGGCGCGTTGATCTTCGCCTATCCTGTGGCCGATCCCGAGCGCTATGGCGTGATTGAGTTCGATGCTTCAGGAAAGGCGCTATCCTTGGAAGAGAAGCCGGATCATCCGAAATCCAAGTATGCTATTCCCGGTCTGTATTTTTACGACAATCAGGTGATTGAGATTGCGGCGAATCTCAAGCCCTCCCCGCGCGGCGAGTTGGAAATCACGGATATCAACCTGGCCTATCTGAAGGCCGGAACCATGAAGGTTCATTCACTCGGGCGTGGGTTCGCGTGGCTGGATACCGGGACGCACGATTCGATGTATCATGCCGCCAGTTTTGTCCAGACGGTTCAGGTCCGGCAGGGCTTCAAGATGGCCTGTATCGAAGAGATTGCCTATTCGCTCGGGTATATCACCCGGGATCAACTGAAGGCGCTTGGGCAGGAAATGGCCAAGAATGAGTACGGCCAGTACCTGATGCGCATGGCGGAGGAGTCCTGACCATGGCCTTGCAGGTGATTCCACAATCGATTCCAGAGGTTAAATTGGTGATTCCCGATGTGTTCGGTGATTCCCGGGGGTTCTTTCAGGAGACTTACAAGGCGGAAACCTACCGGGCGGCCGGGATTGGGGTGACCTTTATCCAGGATAACTGGTCCCGGTCGGTTAAAGGCACATTGCGCGGCTTACATTACCAGTTACCGAATCCACAGGACAAGCTGGTGTGGGTCGTGAAGGGCGAAATCTATGATGTGGCCGTGGATGTCCGGCTCGGGTCGCCGACCTTCGGGAAATGGGTGGCGGCTATTCTTTCTGAAACGAACCATCACCAGTTTTTTGTTCCCGCCGGCTTTGCGCACGGATTCTGTGTGCTGAGCGATGAGGTGGATTTTATGTACAAGTGCAGTGCGGCCTATTCCCCGAAGGATGAAAAGGGGATTCTGTGGTCCGATCCCGATCTGGCCATTCCGTGGCCGGTGTCGGCGCCGATTCTGTCGAAGCGGGATACCGGGATGAAGCCGCTGGCCGCTATGTTATCTGATGAATTGCCGCGATAATCGACATGGATTCTGAAGCCCTTTATCGAGCGTTGGAGCAGCGTGTAGGGCGGGCACACCTGGCGCACCGGCTCCATATGCAGTCCCATTGGGTGGCGCGTGTCATGGGGCACGGACTGACCTATTTTCACATTGAGAACATGCTTTGGCTACATTGGCTGATCCGGCTTGGCCTGAAGCTGACGGGACTGTACCGGCGGGGCCGCCGCAATGCGCTGCATGCGGAAGTTCGCCGGAATCCGGTGGCACTTCCCGGTTTGGGATCCGACTTTAACGAATTTACCATTCTTCAGATTTCCGACATGCACCTGGACATCAACTCCGGCATGGCCGATGCTATTGCGGCGGTGATCGAGCCGCTTCAGTATGATGTGTGTGTGTTGACCGGCGACTTCCGGTCACGGACGCATGGCTCGACGAATCCGGTTCTGGAAGCCATGGCGCGCCTCCGTAAGACGTTGAGAGGGGAGGTTTATGCGGTGCTGGGGAATCATGATTTTATAGAAATGGTTCCACCGCTCGAGGACATGGGCATCCGTCTCCTCATGAACGAATCCGTTCTGTTGAAGCGGGGGGACTCGACGCTGTGTCTGGCCGGAGTGGATGATCCGCATTTTTACGAGTCCGACAATGTGCAGAAGGCGGCGGCCCATCTGGAGCGTGGCGTCCCTTCCGTATTGTTGGCACATTCCCCGGAGATCTACCGGAAAGCGGCCGCGTGCGGGTTTGATCTGGTGCTTTGCGGTCACACCCATGGCGGCCAGATTTGTCTGCCCGGCGGCATTCCGCTCTTCATTAATGCCCGTGTTCCGCTTCGGATGGTCCGGCGTTCCTGGCATTACCGGGGCATGCAGGGCTACACCTCGGTGGGCACCGGCTGTTCAGGCGTGGATGTCCGCTTCTGGTGCCGCCCCGAGGTGACGCTTCACACGCTGGTCTCTACTCCAGATCCGTCCGTGTCTTGAAGAACCGATCCTGGATCTTCTCCATGTAGAGATAAATACCCGGGGTCACAAAAAGGGTGATGACCTGGGCGAAGATCATGCCGCCGACCACCACCAAACCGAGTGGTTTGCGGCTGGCGGCATCGGCGCCGTAGCCCAGTGCGATCGGGAGGGCGCCGAGAATGGCGCAGAGTCCTGTCATGAGAATGGGGCGGAACCGGATCACGCAGGCGCTGTGGATGGCGTCATAACTGTTCATGCCCTCCGCTTTCCGTTGCAGGGCGAAGTCCACCATCAGAATGCCGTTTTTGGTGATGAGACCCAGCAGCACGAACACCCCGATGTAGGCATAGAGCGAGAGCTGGCTGCCGAACACGAAGAGCGTCAGGAATCCGCCAAACACGGCCACGGGAAGCGTCGTGAGAATGGTGAAGGGATGAATGTAGCTTTCGTACAGGATTCCGAGGACGATGTACTTGAGGAAGATGGCGATCAGCAGCAGGAGGCCAAGGCTACTGATCGACTTCTGAAATTCAAGCGCATCGCCAACAAACCGGCCATGCACGCCGCTGGGCATCATTTGATTGGCTTTCGCCTCCACGGCGGAGGTGACCAGCCCGAGCGGGACGCCCGGCCAGGCACTGAAGGAAATCACCGCCGCCTCGTGCTGCTGCGCATGGGGCACATTCTGGGGGCCTGCTTCCTCGGTCCATTTGATGATGGATTTCAGCGGAACGAGCGAGCCGGTAGTGCCCGAACGAAGGTAGAGCAAGGACAGGTTATCGGGAAGGCGCTGGTTGGATTTCTGGATTTCCGTGATGACCTGATACTGATCCTGATCGGTTGTGAACTGGGCCACATAGCCCCCGGCAAAGGAGAGAGCCAGCGCCTGTTCGATCGAAGTGGCGGTGATGCCCAGCGCCGATGCCCGGTCACGATCCAGCGAGACATTCAGTTTGGGCATGGTGAGCTTGACGCTGTTCTGGAAGGCAAACGGGATCAGGAAGCCGATCTTGCGCATCTCCCGTTCAAGCTCAAGGCCAGCCTTGTAAACGGACTCGCGATCCAGACCGGTAAGCATATAGCTATATTCTGCACCCACGGCTGTGGGATCGCCGCCGGAGCTGATCTTGAGAACCGGCATGGCGCGAAGGCCGACGATTCCGTCGGGGATCATCGCCAGTTGCATCATGAATTTCTGCGCGATCTGATCGATGGGGGGGCGTTCCGACGGCGGCTTCAGGCGGATAAAGACAAATCCCATGCTCTGGTCGGCGCCGGGCATGAAGCCCGTGACGCTGCCGAGCTTGAGGACATGGGGATCCTTTTTGATCACGGAGGCGACCTTGGCCTGGTAGGCCTGCATTTGCTCCGTTGAGGCACCCTGAGGCATGATCATGGCGCCGAAGATAAAGCTACTGTCACCCGGCGGCAGGAAGGTTTTGGGAATCAGGCCGGGAATGAAATAGAGCGCTGCCGCGCCGAAAATACACGCAGCCCAGGCGACGACAGCCAGCCATTTGTGCCGGAGCTGGAAATGCAGGGCCCGGCTGTATTGGCGGATGAGGGCGGCAATCGTTCCCGTGATCCACTGTTGAACCCGGTTCGGCGCCTTCTCATGGTGGAGGATCCGGGCGCACATCATGGGAGAGAGTGTCAGGGCAAGGACGGTCGAGACGATAATGGCAAAAATGACGGTCAACGCGAACTCGCGCAGGTTTCGCCCGACGGCCCCGGTCATGAACACCAAGGGCAGGAACACGATGATCAGGGCCGCACTGGTGGAGATGACGGTGAAGGAGATTTCCTTCATGCTTTGAAGGGCCGCCGGGATGGGTTTCATGCCCGCTTCGAGATGGCGAACCGTATTTTCCAGCACGACAATGGCGTCATCTACCAGGAAGCCGACTGCCAGGATGATGCCCATCAATGACAAGGTGTCGAGGTTGAAGCCGCAGGGCAGCATGAGGGCGAAGGTGCCCAGCAACGAGATGGGCAGGACAATGCTGGGAATGACCGTTTCCCGGATGCGGCCGAGAAAGAAAAAAATCACCATCACGACCATGACCAGGGCGATGACGACCGTGACCTGGACATCGTGGAGCGATTCCCGGATCGGGCCTGCCCCGTTGAACATGGTTTCGAGATTGATGGTGGACGGGAGTTCCCGCTTGGCCTCCTCAAGAGCCACGGAGACTTTGTCGGCCACGGCCACGGTATTGGCCCCGCTGACACGGGACAGGCGCATGACCACGCATTTTTCGTGGTCGGGTTGGCCGGGCGGACTGTACCGGATGTTCACGAGGTCATTGGCGATGCTGTCCACGCAGCGGGCGATATCCTTCAGCCGGATCGGGTTTCCCTGACGGGTGGCGATGATCAGTTCGTCATAATCACGGGCGGCACGCAATTGCCCCTGCGGCTCGATGGTGTAGGTGCGCGAGGCGCCATTCAGGCTGCCGCCGGGGATGTTGACCGTGCCCGCCTTCAGGGCAAGGGCCAGTTCATCCACTCCGATCTGGTAGGCGGCGAGCTTGGCGGGATCGAACTGGATGCGAACCGCCCGCTTGGAGCCGAAAGCCTCCACCTTCGAAACGCCGTCAATCATGCTGAGCTTACGGGCGACGATGTGATTGGCGTAATCATACAGTTCCCCGTGGGGTAACGTGTCGGAGTACATCATCAGATAGTAAATAGGGGAGTCTGAAGGATTGAATTTCTGGTAGGTGGGTGGGCTCGGCAGATCCTTGGGGAGGTTGTTCTGCGCCCGCGTGATGGCGGCCTGGACGTCCGGAGCCACCAGATCCACATTGCGGTTCAGGTTGAATGTCAGGGTGATGGTACTAAATCCCTGCTTGTTGTCGGAATACATGAATTCCAGGCCGGGCACCTGGGTGAATTCATTTTCCAGCGGGGTGGCGACGGCGGAAGCCATGGTCGCGGGGCTGGCGCCGGGATAGGCGACGCTGACCTGGATCACGGGGTAGTCCACCGTGGGCAGGCTGTTGACGGGAAGTTGAAGATAAGCCCATACCCCGCCGACCACCAGCAGAACGGTCATCAGAATGGTCATGACCGGACGCCGGACAAACAGTTCAGAAAATGTCATAATGCTTCCCTCGTTATCGTCAATTTTTCTGGGGTATCTTCGCCGCATCCATCACCATGGCGCCCGGGGTCAGCATGAGCTGGCCCAGCGCAATCACCGCTTCGCCCTCGGCGACTCCGGAAACGATCTGAATCTGGTCATCCTGCCGGATCCCCGTTGTGACGGAACGCAAGTCGGCCAGATTGTTGGTTCCGGCCACATACAGATACGGGCCTCTTTTTCCGAACTGAACCGCGCTCTCAGGCACCAGGATGGCGTCGGGAATCGACGCCACGATAATCCGGATGGTCACGAACTGGTTGGCCCAGAGTTTCAGGTCCGGGTTGGGGACTTCCCCGCGTAGAAGCAGGGTGCCGGTGGTCGGGTTTACCGCGTTATCCATGAACGACAGTGTTCCTGTAAAGGTATTCGTGTCGCCCCGCGGGGTGATTTCAACCGGAATGACGCCCCGGGCCATGGCGCTTCGGATGACCGGAAGATGTTGTTCGGAAACGGAACATTCCAAGCGCAGCGGATTGTAGGAGCGGATATTGATCAGACGGGTCATACCCGCTGTCGCAAGGTTTCCCGCATCCACGGTGCGCTTGGAGCAGACGCCTGCCAGTGGGGAGACGATGGTGCATCGTGCGAGATTGAGCCGGGCCTGATCCAGAACGGCTTCATCCATTTTGAGTTGGGCTTCCAGGGAGGCCACCTTGGTTTTAATGGTGTCAAAGGTGTCGAGGGAAATCAGGTGTTTCTCCAACAGCGGCTGATTCCGTTTCAGGGTGGAGCGTGCCAGTTCCACGGTTGAGCGGTCGACGGCGACCATGCCCTCCGCCTGCTGAACCCGTGACGCATAATCGCGGGCGTCAATTTGGAAGAGGGGTTGGCCATTGGTCACCACGGCGCCTTCCTGAACCAGGATAGTCAGCAGAATCCCGGAAACCTGGGGAACCACATCCACATTTTCCCGGTCCTGGGTTGTGCCGTAGGCCGAGATCACCACCGGCAGGGTGGTCTTGACGGCGGGTGCCATTTTGACGATGACAGGGGGACGCTGAGGCGGCCCTCCCTTTTTCCCGCAGGCGCTGACGCCGAGAGCCAGCATACTGATCATCAAAAGTCGTCCCGAAAGTTGAAGTGTCATAGTCATGTTACCGATTCTCCCTTGCGTCCTTGTTATCCTTGCTATCCTTGAATGGGGTTCCGCCCTTTTCAATGAGTCCTGTGGCATGCGCCAGGGTTGCCAGGGCGGTGAAGACCTCCTGCCGGGCGGCGATCTGCTGGTTGCGTGCCTGTGACAATTGGTTTTCCGCGTTCAACAGGTCGAGAATGGTTTTGACGCCCGACTGGTAACTTTCAAAGGCCAGCTCCAGGGAAGCGCTGGCGCTTTTCATGGCCTGGGAGCTGAATTGGTATTTTTGCAGGGCGGTTTCATAATTCTGGAACCGGGCCCAGATTTCGGCGCTGGCAGCCAGTTCAGCCTGCTTGAGTTGGGCGCGAAGGGCCTCAGTCTGGGCTTCCGCGATGCGGACAGAGCTCAGGGTTTGGAATCCATCAAACAGGTTCCACTTCAAACTCAAGCCGCCCGTATAGGCCCAGTCGTCCGACTGGGATGCGCGGTTGTTCAGTCCGTACAGTTCGTAATAATCGCGGGTGGCGGAGGCGGTGCCGTAGAGGGAGGGCCAGCGTGAAGCGCGGGCCACCCCGATGGAGGCCTGTCGTGAGGCAAGAGAGGCTCGGAGTGCCGAAAGATCCGGACGGCGGGCTAGAGCCTCATCGATCAGGCGGCGCACATCCTGTCCGCTGAGCGAGGAGGGAAGCGGCGCATCCGGCGGGGTGAGGGATATCCGGTTATCGGCGGGAAGACCCATCGCCTGAGCCAGCAGGCCTTGTGCAATCTGCAATTGGCCCCGGGCGCCGGTCAGAGCGTAGAGCGACTGATCATGCGTGGTCTGAGCCTGGAGCACATCTAGGTCCACTCCGAGCCCCGCATCCCGCCGCGTTGTGGCGGCATCAAGAATGGTCTTGGCGTCCAGGGCGTTGGTGCTGGCGGCCGTCAGGCCAGCCTGTGCGCTGATGACGGTATAGTAGGCGATTTCCGCATTCAGCAGGGTGTCCTGGATGGCGCGGTTGAAGGCGAAATTCGCGGCATAAACGGTTTGAAGCGCCTGTTCCACCGCCGCACTGCGTCCGCCTCCGAAATTGCAGATCAGGTAGCTGAGTTGCAGACCGGGTCCATAAGACATGTTGTTCTGATCAAAACTTTCCGGACGCGCGACGGTGGTGACGCGGTTCAAGCCGACACCGGCCGTCAGGCTGGGCATGAAATACCCCTGGGCATAGCGGATCTGCTCGGAGGCCGCCTTGGCGTCATTCCAGGCTTTTCGCGTTGCAGGATTGTTCTGAAGGGCAATATCCGCGATCGTCGACAGGGATTGAGGCTGGGTCAGATCGGGTGATTGGGCGCGGAGTTCCTGCCACACGGTATCGGTTTTCTGGCTATCCCGGGGAGGAACCCAGCTTTCAGTGAGGGAGGCCGGAGGCGGTGCCTGCACGCAGCCGGATAGCAATAGACCCCAGACCACAGACCCTAGACCATAGACTTTCAGATTCATTTTGGCGCCTCTCGTTTTTTTAAAGTTACCGCCGCCCTGAGGAGGGTATCCACCAGGGTTTTCACATAAACCGCCGGGGTCGCCGAACGGTAGCCGAACAGGGTTTCGCACCAGGCGTAGTGGGCAAGCGCCCCGAGAAACAGGTGAGCCTGGATCCGCGGGGAGGCCATGGCCAGCCGGCCCGCGCGGGTTTCCGCTGTGAAATATCGGGAAAGGACCTCCATCTTCTGAATGGGGTGGGGGATTTCGCCGGGGAGATCGTGATTGGGAATCGTAACGCCGCTGGCGTTAACCATCATCAGTCGCGGGAGCGTCAGGCGAAGTTGTTCCAGAAGATGTATGCCGGCGGATTCAAGCGCTTTGCGGGGATCACCCTTGCCGACTCCCGCCATCAGGCGTTCTTCCCAGGCGGTTCCTCCGGCTTCCACTTCCATGGCGGCCAGAAACAGGTTCGCCTTGCTTTTGAAATGCTTGAAGAGCGAGCCTTCCGAAACGCCGGCCTCCCGGGCGATGCGCGCGGTGCAGGCCTGGTAGCCGTCCCGCATAAAGACCTTGCGGGCGGCCTCGAGGATCGTTCCGGTCTGGATGGATTTAGGGCGCGCCATGGTTAAACTCTTTTTTCTTAATAAGTAAGCGCTCACTCATTAATCGATTCCGGGCGATAAGTCAAGGCTCACGAATTCAGGATTCATCAGCGGTGGCTTCAGGTCTGAACCGGTGGGTCGATTTTGGGTGGGCGGGTGGTCAAAGCAAGGGTTGCGGCCGCCAGAAGCATTACGGCGGAAATCGTGTAGGATAAGGCGTAGGATCCGGTGCTGTCGCAAATCTTTCCGCCCAGAACCGGGCCCGTAACCGCCGCCACGCCGAAGGCGGTGAAGACGAGGCCGTAGTTTACCCCCAGGTTGCGTATTCCGTAGAAATCGGCCGTTGCCGCAGGCATCAGGGTGAAGATGGTGCCATAGCACAACCCGGTGAAGGCCGAGCCGAACACCAGCAGGGTCGGCGTGGTGTAGTATGAAAAGGCCAGCATATTGACGGCCTGTAACATGAACGCGAGCACCATGGTCTGGGTGCGCCCCATGCGGTCTGAAATCGACCCGCTGATCAGACGGCCCATCGTGTTGAAGATGGCCAGTGTCGCCACGGGCACGAACCCCCAGCTCCAGCTTGCCTGCTTCTGGGCGATGATGGCGACATGGGCGATGATCATCAACCCCGCCGAGGCGGCCAGAACAAACATGACCCAGAGCCGGCAGAAAACCAGGCTCCGAATCATCTCAGGCCAATCCACGTCACGCCGCGCCGCCGCCGCTTTCATGGGCGTATTTCCTTTGGCGGCGACATTCGGCGGCACATACCCCGGGGGCGGATTGGTGAGGAATTGCGCGAGGATCGTGATCAGTACGATGGCACAGCCTCCGAGCACCATGAAGGTCGTGGAAATGCTCGTCGTCTTGAGCAGGAACTGGGTCAGCGGCGAGATGTAGACCGCCGCGAGTCCAACCCCGCTCACGACAATTCCCGTGATGAGTCCCTTTCGCGCTGGCGAGAACCATTTGATCGCAGGGGGTGTGGTCGCCGAATAGCACAAGCCGATGCCGATCCCCCCGACGAGGCCAAAGGTGACCAGCATCCCCGTTGGAGTCGTGACAAAAGCGGAACTGAAAAGTCCCAACCCGAACAGAATCCCTCCTGCCCGAGCCACCACGCGTGGCCCCATCTTATCCTGCCACCGCCCGGCGAAGATCATCATGATCGCAAACGCGGCCGCAGACACGGTGAACGGCAAGGCCGCCTGGGTCTTGGTCCAATGCCACTGCATGACCAAGGCTTTCCCGATAACGCCCCACGCATAGAGCGCTCCCAGGATGAGATTGATTCCAACGGCGGCCAAGGCCACGATCAAACCACGATTCGATGAGGTTGTTGTCATAAAATCCTTTCTTAAAAATTGGTTTCGACGAAGGGGCGGAAGGTGAGTTGGTGGACGTTGACGTCGGCGGGGGCGAAGAGGGTGTCGACGATCATGCGGGCCGCGCTTTCGGGCTTCATGTAGTCGGGGCGGTCGATGGCGCGAAAGGCGGTGTCGGTCCCGCCGGGATAGACGCCCGTAACCTTGATCCCGTGCGGCCGGGCTTCCTTGATGAGGGCGACGGTGAAGCCGTGCAGCGCGCATTTGACGGCGCAGTAAATGCTGCTGTTTTCCACCTGTTGCCAGACCACCGTGCTGGCAACATTGATGATGTGGCCGGACTTCCTCGGGATCATGTCGCGCATGGCTTCCCGGCTGAGCAGCGCGGCGGCTCGGACCGTGACGGCATAAGCTTCGTCCAGTTCCGCCGTGGTGATGTCGGTGACCGGAGCCTTGCGCCGGTTGAATCCTGCATTGTTGATCACGACATCCGGCGCGGTGCCGAAGGCCGCCTTGGCGGCGGCGTAGAGGGCGACCGGTGTTTCGGGAAGCGCGAGATCGAACGGTTCGGCAAAACAACCGGTTTCCTGGCGGAGGGAACTCAGTCGCCCGGCATTCCGGCCGGTGGCGAAGACCCGCAGTCCCCGCCCGCACAACTGACGAACGATTTCAAGGCCAATGCCGCTTGAGGCGCCGGTGACTAAGGCTGTCTGATTCATGGGTAGCTCCATGAAAGGGTATTATCATAATCGTAATCGTAATCCTAATCGTAATCCTTTTCGGGGTAGGAGATTACGATTAGGATTACGATTATGATTATGATGGGTATTTACTCTCTCTTGAGCTCACAGGCGCTTACGAAGAAGAGAAAGCGTATTTTTTTGCTTCCTTCCTTCCTTAAATGAGTACAATGCGCGCCCTTTGACTCATGAGCGTTGCCAAGAAACATAATTACGACGAGAGCAAGATCAAGACGCTCTCCTCGCTGGAGCATATCCGCAAGCGGACCGGGATGTATATCGGTCGTGTCGGAGACGGCACCCATTACGACGACGGCATCTATGTCCTGGTGAAGGAAGTGGTGGATAACGCCATTGATGAGTTCATCATGGGGTACGGGAGCCGGGTGGTCGTGGCGGTGGAGGGGGCCCGGGTCACGGTACGGGACTTCGGGCGTGGCATTCCGCTGGGCAAGGTTGTGGAATGCGTCTCCCGCATCAACACCGGCGCCAAGTACAACGATGAGGTCTTCCAGTTCAGCGTCGGCCTCAATGGCGTGGGAACCAAGGCGGTGAATGCACTCTCTCTGGCCTTCCGGGTGTGTAGTCACCGGAATGGGGAATTTGCCGCCGCTGAATTCAAGCGCGGCAAGCTCACGCATGAGTCGAAGGGGAAGACCGAGGAGCCTGATGGCACACTGGTCGTGTTCGAGCCGGATCCGACGATTTTTGGTGCGGTTACGTACGTGGCCGATCATCTCAAGCGACGGATTCAACTGTACACCTTCCTCAATGCCGGCCTGAAAATCGAACTGAACGGAACTACTTATTTTTCCAAGGATGGCCTGAAGGATCTGGTGGAGGATGAGGTGGGTGACGAGGCGCTGTATCCGGTTCTGCACCATCGATCCAAGACTCTGGAATTGGCCTTCACCCATACCAACCGGTTTGAGGAAACGTTTCTGTCCTTTGTGAACGGCCAGTATACCAGTGATGGCGGAATTCACCTGAGTGCCTTCCGGGAAGGCATCGTCAAGGCTTTCAATGAGTTCTCCAAGGGCAAGTTTGAGGGGGATGATGTCCGCGAAGGCATGGCCGGAACGATTGCCATCCGCCTGAAGGAGCCGGTTTTCGAGTCTCAGACCAAGAACAAGCTGGGCAATACCGAGATCCGGAGTGATCTGGTCCAGCAAGTCCGCGAAGCGGTGGTGGATCTGCTGCACCGGGTGCCCAAGTCCGCCGAGAGAGCCCTGCTCAAGATCGAGGAAACTGTTAAATTGCGCAAGGAGCTTCAGTCCATCAAGAAGATGGCCCGTGAGCGTTCCCGCGCCACCTCGATTCGGGTTCCGCAGCTCAAGGACTGCAAGATCCATTTCGACAAGAATGCCGGAACCGGCACGGAGTCGATGCTTTTCATTACCGAGGGCCAGTCGGCGGCGGGCTCGATCACCAGCACCCGCGATGTGGCGACCCAGGGGGTTTTTACCCTGCGCGGCAAGCCGCTCAACACCTGCGACTTGAACCGGGATGTGATGTACAAGAACGAGGAATTGTACAACCTCATGCGCAGCCTTGATGTCGAGGAATCGCCCGAGCGGCTCCGTTACAACAAGGTGATCCTGGCCACGGATGCCGATGTGGACGGGCTCCACATCCGGAACTTGTTGTTGACCTTTTTCCTGCGGTTTTTCGAGCCGATTGTCCACGGCGGGCATGTGTACATCCTGGAGACCCCGCTGTTCCGGGTTCGCAACGCGAAGCGAACTCTGTACTGCTATTCCGAAGCAGAGCGCGATACGGCGGTGAAGGATATCGGGCGCGGAGCCGAGGTGACCCGGTTCAAGGGGTTGGGCGAAATCTCGCCCGGTGAGTTCAAGCAGTTTATCGGGCCGGGCATGCGGCTGACGCCGGTGGAGGTTGAAAACCGGCACAGCATTCCCGCCATTCTGGGGTTCTACATGGGGCGTAATACGCCGGAACGTCGACAATACATTATGGACAATCTCGTGGTGGCCGCTGATGAGTGAGCAGACGGAACTTTTTCAAGGCGATGAGTTGCTCACCCCTGTGGCATCGGGCGATTCTTCTGGAGGGCGAGGCTTGCCGAGCCGCCTGGTCGTCCGCGATATCGCCGCCGTTGCCGAGGGACCGCTCAAGCATCTGGTCAACGATAACTTCCTGAAGTACGCCTCCTATGTCATTCGGGATCGGGCGATTCCGGATGTGGACGACGGCCTGAAGCCGGTTCAGCGCCGGATCCTTCATTCGCTGTTCGAGAATGATGATGGCAAGTTCATCAAGGTCGCCAACATCGTCGGCTATAGCATGCAGTTTCATCCCCACGGAGATGCCTCGATCGGGGATGCGTTGGTTACCCTCGCGAACAAGCAGTATCTCATTGAGGGACAAGGGAATTTCGGCAATCTGCTCACCGGGGATCCCGCCGCCGCCGCCCGGTATATTGAATGCCGCCTGACTTCGCTGGCCCGGGACGAAATTTTTGATCCCGACCTGACTGACACGGTGCCCTCCTATGATGGGCGCAAGGAGGAGCCGGTGACGCTCCCGGCCCGGATTCCACTGTTGCTGTTGCTGGGCGCGGAGGGGATTGCCGTGGGATTATCCACCCGTATTCTGCCTCATAACTTCAATGAACTGCTTGAGGCGCAGGTGGCCATTCTCCAGAAGAAGTCCTTTGAAGTGTTTCCTGATTTTCAGCAGGGCGGGCTGATGGATGTGGCCGGGTATGAGAAGGGGAAGGGGTCGGTTCGCGTCAGGGCGCGCATTGAAATCCGCGACGCCCAGACCCTGGTGGTGCGTGAGGTTCCTTTCGGCGCCACCACCGATTCCCTGATCTCGTCCATTGAGGAGGCCGGGCGCAAGGGCAAGGTCAAGCTGCGGAGCATCAACGATTATACGGCGGAGCAGGTGGAGGTTGAAATACAACTCCAGGCGGAGGAGAGCGCCCCACGCGCGGTTGAGGCGCTGTATGCCTTTACCCAGTGCGAGTCGCAGGTCGCCAGCCGGATCATGGTCATCCGTGACGGGCGTCCTGCGGAAATGGATGTCGAGGAGGTGCTTCGCCACAACACCGAGCGGTTGCTGAAGTTACTGACGCGACGGTTGAAGGTTCAGCAGAAGCGGCTGACGGAGGAGCTGCACCGGAAGACGCTGGTTCAGATTTTTGTGGAGAACCGGCTTTATAAGGCCATTGAGACCTGCCAATCCCTGGACGAAGTGGAACAAGCGGTGCGGGCGGGGTTGGAGCCCTTCCTGACGACCCTGCAGCGTGAGATGTCACGGGGCGATATGGAGATGCTGCTGGGGATCGCCATCCGGCGCATCTCCCAGTTTGACTTGGCGAAGAACCGGGAGGACATGGATTCGCTCCGGGTTGAACTGGCCGAATCCCGCGAGAATCTGGCCAACCTGACGGGGTATGCGGTGCGGTATCTCCGGCAACTCCAAAAGAAGTACGGCCCGGCCTTTCCGAGGCGCACGAAGATCGAGGCCTTCCAAGCGGTCGGCGTCCGGGAGCTCACGGCGTCCGAACTGAAGCTTAATCTCGACCGGGCGAAGGGTTATCTGGGCTACAAGATACCGGGCGAGCCCTTGTTTGAGTGCTCCTCGCTCGACAAGCTGTTGCTGGTGTGGAAGGACGGCCGGTACAAGGTGGTGCCGCCTCCCGAGAAGCTTTTCGTGGATTCCACGCTCATCCATTGCGCCAGGCTGGATCGCGAAAGGATCCTGACGGTGGTGTATAACGAGGACGGGTTCACCCAGATCCGGAAATTCACCAGCAATGCGATTACCAACCGGGAATACCGGTGCATTCCGCGGGGCGCACAGATTGTGTTTTTCTCGGACGAAGAGGTGACGCAGCTCTATGTCCAATACGATGTACCGGAAACGGCCGCCATCCGGCAGCAGGAATTTGATACGACGACGATTCCCGTTCGCGAGCGTGACGGTAAGCCTTCCCTGATGTCCTCCAAGAAGATTGCCACCCTCGGCGCCGTGAAGCCTAAAAAGTGGGACGATGCCCTGACGGGTCCCAAAGGCACCTATATGAACTTCGGGTAGGACGGAAAGCCTGAGCCTGTCGCTTTCATAGAAATCGGTCCTAATCATAATCGTGATCGTAATCGTAATCCTCTCTGGGGTAATCGATTATGATTACGATTAGGATTTTTTCAGTTCCCGAGGCAGCGGGAAGTGGATGTCTTCCTTGATCAGGGTCAGTTTCTCCAGGCTGGAGAATCCCTTATTTTTCAGATGTGCGATGACGGCATCGACAAAATCCTCCGGGGTTGAGGCGCCCGCAGTGATTCCGAGTCGGTTGATTGTAGTGAGCGGAAGGGTGTCGAGTTGTTCAAGAGTGCTCACCAGGGTGGCGGGACACCCTTCGGCCTGGGCCACTTCGACGAGGCGGTTCGAGTTGGAACTATTTTCGGCGCCCAGCACAATGATCTGATCGACCTTCCCGGCGCAGAGCCGGATCGCCTGCTGGCGGTTCCGCGTGGCATAGCAGATATCGCTCTCGGGGGGTGTTTTCAGGGCCGGGAAACGCGTCTTCAGGATATCCAGCACCTGGGCCACCTCATCCATGCTGAGGGTGGTCTGTGTCAGAACGGCCACCTTGCCCGGATCGGAAATTTTGACAACGTGGGCGTCCGCGATCGTGGCAATCACCGTGACCTGATCGGGTGCTTCGCCTGCCACGCCGATGATTTCGTCATGCTGGTGGTGTCCGATCAGGAGAATGGAATATCCCTGCGCGGCAAACCGCTTCACTTCCTGGTGAACCTTGGTGACAAACGGGCAGGTGGCATCCACGGTATTCAGTCCGAGTTCCCGGGCGGTTTCCCGGGTGGCGGGAGCGATGCCGTGAGCGCTGAAGAGCACCGTGGCGCCCCGGGGAATCTCGTGGATATCCTGAACAAACACCATGCCCCTTGCCGTGAGATCGTCAATGATCTGGCGGTTATGAACGATCTGTTTCAGACAATAGACGGGGTGCGGATAGCTCCGGAGCATGGCCTCGGCGATTTCGACAGCCCGTTCGACGCCTGCGCAGAACCCGTGCGGGGAGATGAGGATCAATGAACCCATAGTTAACACACCTGTTCCACGTCGATGCCGAGCAGAGCTGCAAACTTTTTAAGTTTTCCGGCCACATGTCCTACCCCGATGGCGCAATGATGGGCTGGACCGGCCTTGGACCAAGTGTTCATGAATCCCTTGGCGCCAATGGAGAACCGGTAGCGGCTGTTGGTATTTCCGATCTGGAGGACCGGGCCGGGAACAGATTCGCCCTCGGCCACCAGGAGGGAGATTTTCCCGCCAGCGCCCTGAACCACCGAGAGCAGGGTGACGGGGCCATGCTTGACGGTCATCTGGATAGAAAGGCCTTTTCCGGGTTTTCCGTGATAGACGGGAACGGGAACTAATCCCACCCGTCCCTCGGCGATGGCGAAATGGGCAGGGCCGTCATGACCCAGATAGACCACATCATCCTTGAAATCGGACAGGTAGAATTCGGAGAATGAGCCGCCCGCGCCGAGCAGGTCCATGATTTTCATGGCCTGTACGTTCTTGATTTCGCACTCGCCCGCCACGGGCACATGCTGGCCGGTCAGCAGGGTGTTGCCCGCGATCACGGAGGTGACGATATCCTGGTAGGGATTGCCCTCCCCGCTCTCGTAATAATAGGCGAGCGAGCCGAGATTGTGGCTGGCCACCAACGCATCCAGGGCGCAGGAGGTGCGTGCCGCACGCTCCACCTCGCCGGGCTCGCATTCCGGCGCCACGTCGAACTGGCTCCGGAACTGGGCGACCTTGTCGGTCATCTGTGTCGGTGTTACCGCCTGCCGCAAGGCGTGGAGCTCACACATTTCGACGATCTCGAAATGGTTTCCGAAGACCGAGGACTGCTGGGTCAGGTCGCTGTACACATCCAGCATGCCGCCGTAGTAATGGCCCAGGACCCCGGCGCGGTTGTTCCGCATGCCGACGGCGACCTTGACGGCGTCGGTCCATTCCCGGATTTCCTGCCAGGCTTCTGGCTCGTCGAGATATCCGGTCACCTGGTGATAGTGGATTCCGGCGCGATTGAAGACGCAGGCGATTTCCGGGGCGGAGCAGGACTGACAATGCTCCAGCCACAGGCCGGTCATCAAGCCCCGGTCGCCCAGGGCGTTGAATTTCTGGTAGTCGAGTTGCGGCACGGGTTGCAGATTTAAAACCACAACGGGGACCTTGGCCTGCTGGACCACCGGCAGGACGGTGGAGGAGAGGGCGTAGGTGGAGATGTAGAGGTAGATCAGATCAACCTGTTCCCGGCGGAACACTTCGGCGGCCTCGCGTGCCGCGACGGGATTATCCACCAGGCCGGCGTCCACAAGGGTGACGTCGAAGCCCCTGAGACGGTCGGCAATTCGGGCCTGGTATCCCATGAGATGATCCTTCAACCCCTTGAACTGGGCCCAATAGGTGTCCAAGCCGATTCCAAATAATCCAATCTTGACTGAATGTTCTTTTCGCTTCATTTCATTAACTCCACAGTTTACCCGTGTATTCATCCAGTAATTTTCTAAACATCCGATAGTGACTGAGCGACACTCCCGGCGGGGTTTGATGATCCACGCTGGGGATGAAGCCTCCTGTCTTCATGAGGGGAAGCAGCCGTTCAAATTCCATCCGCATGGCGTCCTCGCCCTTGGGCATGATCATCTTGTCGTAATGCCCCACCATACGCAAGGTCGGGAATTGCTGGCGGAGGGCCATGCCATTCACGCCCGCCTGACGTTCCAGTGGGAGGACTCCCTCGACTCCGATGTCCTGCAGCCAGGGAACCAGCAGGGTCACATCCCCGTCTGTATCCACGATGGTGAGTGCGTTCATGTCCTTGACTCGTTCCAGCATGGGGGCATAGTAGGGAGAGATGAATTCATCACAAATCTGCCGCGAAACCATAGGGCCGTTGTTATAGGACATATCCTCGGCGATCGTTGTGAAGGTGGGGATGCAGGTTTTTCCGATGCCGTCCAGGAGCTTCAGGTTGAAGTCCAGAAGATCCTGGTTCATCTGGTGGATCAGTTCCGGCTGGTCGTAATAGGCATACATCAATTTTTCGAAGCCCATCAGGGTGCGCGGGAACCAGAAGAATCCCTCGAGGGTCGTCCATACCACGGCCTCGCCAGCCGCCTGGCGTTTAGCCCAGGGAGCCATATCCGCGATTGCCTGGCTGTGATCGGGAAACAGCGAGGGGCGGATCCGCAGATAGTCATCCATGTTTGACACAACGCCTTCGACATGATGCTGCACCGCCTCAATGGTCGGATCCGTGGTGCTGAACCAGAATTGCTTGTAGGGATCCAGATCAAAGTATTCCGAAATCTCGAAGATATCGGTCAGTGAGGCGGGTAGGCCCTCACCGTGCCAGCGTGCAATGGTTTCATCCCACCACATGGCCCATTCCCAGCGGGGGAGCCGATCCACGGGTTGGAAATTCATCGCCGCGCGGAATCGTTCAACGTGATTCATGGACTTCGGCATAGCATCCTCCGTTTAATTTTTCTGGCTGATTTCGATAACGACAATACTCCGATAGAAATTGACTGAACATGGAATAAATGGTCAATTATTTGCACAAAGTGATCAGCATGAAGACCCGTCCTGAAAATCATATTCACGGTGACCGGCGTAGTTATTTTCGGTATCTCCCCCCGAGTGAGGAAGTCCGGATGTGGGGGGCGTATGTGGTGAATGCCGGCTACACCCTGATTTCGCCGGGGGCGCCCTATCCGCCGCACCGGCATCCCCATGACCATCATTTCACCTGGCAGGATGGCCGGATTCTTTCCTCCCCGGTGATGGTCTACCTGACGCGCGGGCAGGGGGAATTTGAGACTCTGGCCAGCGGCCGGGTTCCGGTTACCGCCGGAGACGTGTTTGTGATTTTGCCGGGCGTGTGGCACCGGTACCGGCCTGATCCGGCCACCGGCTGGGACGAATATTGGGTGGAGTGTGATGGCGATCATCTCCGTTGTCTGCTCAGTCTCCGGCCGGTTCGCCCCGAGCATCCGGTCTTTCACGTGGGGCATGACGAGCATCTTCTGGGGCTCTATATGGAGATTGCCGATCTTCTCCGGCGGGAGCCGCCCGATTACCCCTTTCTGCTTGGCGCGACCGTGGAGTTATTGTTTGCCCGTCTTTTTTCGGCGATGAAGCGGCACACGCATGAGGGGCGACCGACGGCGGATATCATTCGTGAGGCGTGTGACCTGTTGACTCGCGAAGCCGGTCGGCGTCAGGAGTTGAAGCATCTGGCGGCCCAACTCAACCTGAGCTATTCCACCTTTCGCCGGATGTTTCGCGCACACACCGGGTTTTCGCCCCGCCAGTATGCCTTGGAGATCAGCCTCCGGCGCGCCTCGGAATTGCTGGCCCATACCCGTCTTCCCATTACCCGGGTGGCCGACGAACTAGGATTTGACTCGATCTTCTATTTTTCCCGGTTTTTCAAGAACAAGACCGGATTCTCCCCCAATGAATACCGAAAACGCAGGCAGGCAGGATTCCAAAATCAGAAGGCTTGTGAGGGGGGGGGCGTTTTCCTGCCTCTGGATATCTGAAATGATTTAGTTTATGATTCTGCCGGAAAAGAAGCCCTGTTTGGAAACGGGGATCAGGAGGATCGTGTGCTTCATAAACTGATTATAGCGCTCAACAATCGGCTGGTGCGGTGGCGGCGGATCAAGGTCCGGCCGGAGGAAATCCTGTTGCTCCTTCCCCATTGTCTGCACAAGCAGTCCTGTCCGAGAAATGTGATGCACAGTCTGGATGAATGCCGGCGGTGCGGGCAGTGTAGTATTGGGGCGCTGACTGCGATCCGGGATGATCTGGGGGTGGTGGCCTGTATTGCCGGCGGCGGACGCGAAGCGCTGGCCCAGACCCGGCGTCCGGAAATCAAGGCGGTGGTGGCGGTGGCCTGCGGCAAGGAATTGGTGCAGGGGATTTTTGCTGCATTCCCCAAACCCGTTCTGGCGGTTTCCAATCAGACGCCTGAAGGGCCCTGCCGGAATACGCTGGCGGATCCCGCAACCGTGATTGAGGCCATTGAGTCGTTGATGAGGGGTAAGGAGTAAGGGGTCAGGGGCAAAGTTGGTAAGGTTTTGGAGTGCGGCGGCTTGACGCCGCTATTCTTAGGCGAGGCTTGACTCGCCGTACGAGCGGCCTGTCAAGCCAGGCCTTGAAAAAGCGGCGTCAAGCCGCCGCACTCCAAATTGGCGTTGCCAAATCGAGCCAAAATGGCCAAAAATTCGAAATGAAATGCGTCTGCCCTGGGTTCAGGATTAGGAGGAGATTATCTATGAAGAAAATGCTGGTTGTGCTGGGTTTGGTGATTGCGTTGTCAGGTGTGGGGCAGGCGGCGCCCTTGACGAACCGGGTGTTTGATGCCTATTTCCTTGGCTTTGAATCCGAGCCGGCCATGGATTATGGGGGACAGGATGTGGTCACGGTGCACAGTGCCATCAGTCGGGGCCTGAGCAAGGCCGTCAAGACCTCCTATGTGGCGCCCGCCTACGAATTTTTCTTTGCCGCCGGGTTGAGCACCTTCCAGCACGAGGTGTTCGGGCACGGGTCACGGGCCCGGGAATACAGCCTGGATCCGGAGTATTCCTTCGGCTTTGATTTTTCGGGCGGGACAGGCTTGAACAAGGATCCCACGACGGTGGAGCAGACTATCATCATTGCCGCAGGCGGAACGGAGGGCGACTCGGTGATGGCGCACCGGATTTTGATGGATCTGTACACCGGCGACGGCACGGAAGGCTCCAAGATCCCGTTGATGGCCATCGCGAAGATTGATTTCAGCCTGTACTGCCTGATCACGCCGGATCCCTCCAGTTCACGGGGGGATTTCCAGGATGCCTACACCAATGGGAATGACATCGCCTACTATGTTACGGCACGCCAGGCGCAACGGCGCCAGGCCAATCCAGCGGATGTGTGGAATAACAACTATGCCATCGATTTTCAGGATCCCCTGCTGAAGGATACTTATGATGAAGCCCGTGCGGCCGCCCTCTGGAACCTGGTCGATCCCTCCGCGCTGGCGGCTATGGTTGGATATGTGGCCGACCATGTCATCGGCGGGAAAACGCAAGTCCGCCCGCCCGTCATTCCGCTGGGAGGCGGTTTTGGGATGACGGTTGGAACCCGGGCTTTTCTGGGGCCCGAGGAAGTGACGCGGTTCCTGGATCTCTACTTGATCACGCCCGGACCATTGGTGATGCTGTATGCCCGCGACCTGCAGAGTTCGGTGGATCAGACGTACGGTTACGGCGCCGGGGTCTACAAGATACCAGTTGGCCCGCGCGTGAAGCTTTCCCTGCTGGGCGATCTCTGGCAGACGCCGGAGTCGATTGAAAAGCTCTATGACGGTACCGGCTGGAATACCTGCGGCGAAGTCTCGACGATGTTCAGCGATCATGTTGGCCTGACCTGCAAGATCGGCGATAAATCCGACGGTTATTTTCCAGGCACCCCGATGGCAGCCGGGGTCTATGCCGGCGCCGGAGTCCTGGTGGCGTTTTAATGAGAAATGGTTTATCGTGGACGGCCTTATGACGAATTCAACATCAAAAGTGGCACTGGTGGTGGGGGGAAGCCGGGGGATCGGTCGGGCCATTGCCCTTCGGCTCGCCCAGTCCGGATTTGATATCTGGCTCACCTATCACCAAAATCAGGCGGCGGCGGATGAGGTCAAGGCGGCCATTGAGGCGATGGGGCGCGCTTGCGACCTCCTGAAATTCGATGTAGGTGACCACGATGCGGCGAAGGCCGCCCTATCCGCGAAAGCGGATCAGCGGGCACCGGATGCCGTGGTGTTCAACGCCGGAATTGCCCGCGACAACCTGTTTGTGTTTATGACCAAGGCTGAATGGGATGCCGTGATCAATACCAACCTGAACGGGTTCTACAATGTCATTCATCCGATCATCTTTTCCATGTTGCGTGAGAAACGCGGACGGATTGTGGTGATTTCCTCGACGTCCGGCCAGATCGGCCAGGCGGGTCAGGTGAACTACTCGGCGTCGAAAGCCGGGTTGATCGGGGCTGTGAAAGCCTTGGCGCGGGAAGTGGGGAAGAAGAACATCTTCGTCAATGTCGTGGCGCCCGGGGTGGTGGAGACCGAGATGGTGGCGCATCTTCCCAAGGAGCAGATTCTTCCGCTCATTCCGTTGGGCAAATTCGGGAAAACCGAAGATGTGGCTTCGATTGTGAATTATCTGTGTGCCGACGAGCACATGTATATTCAGGGCCAGGTCATAGGCGTCAACGGGGGGTTGGCTATTTGACGAAGTATGATCATATCGTGGTCGGAGGCGGGATCAGCGGGTTGACGGCGGCGCTGTTGCTGGCGTTGAACGGCCGCAAGGTGTTGCTCCTGGAAAAGGCACCGCATCTGGGCGGATCCCTGGCTCGCTTCCAGCGACAGGGGATTCCATTCGACACCGGTTTTCATTTCACCGGCGGACTGCTTCCGGACGCGCTGTTGCACCGGATGCTCTCCGTGCTGGGGCTTGTGGATGACGTGGAGCCGGAATTCATGGCTTCCGAACGGGCGCATCGGTTTGTATTTGAAGCCGACAACCGGGTGATTGAAATGCCCTGCGGCATCGTGCCGCTCCGGCAGAAACTGAAGGATGAATTTCCGGCCGAAATTCAAGCAGTTGATCGCTACTTTGATCGGGTGGAAAAGGTCTGTGCCCAAACGGCCTCGATGGATCTCACCCGGCTGACGGAATCGGCGCACCGGTTGGACGAGGAATCAATCAGTCTAAAGGATGTTCTGGATGGGTTGACCTCGAACCCGCTTCTCAAGGGAATCCTGTGCGGACTGGGGATGTGCTATGGCGTCAAGCCATCGGAGGTCTCCTTTGCGTCCCATAGCCGGGTCTGTTATGACCTCTATCAATCGACGGCCCGATTCAAGGGGGGTGGGGATGCCTTGATCACCGCCTTCAAGACTGCCTTCAACCGGTTGGGTGTGGAGGTGCGGTGTAGTCGGTGGATCACAGAATGCCGGGTGGGTGCGGATGATCACGCCAAAAGCTTTCTCCTGAATACCGGAGAGGAAGTGGCGGCTGATTCGGCGGTGCTGACGATTCATCCCAGCCATATTCTCAAACTTCTTCCCCGCAACCATATCTCCAAGGCCTTTGTCAGCCGAGTGGAGTCGTTCGAGGCGTCCTCGGGATTTTTCACGGTCTACGGGGTTTGGGATGGGGCGATGGCGCCGGGGTTTGGAGCCTCGATTGTTTCCCTTTTTCCGAACGCGAACTTTGAGCAATTACTGGATCCGTCCTATCGGGGCGAGCAGGCGCTGGTGATATGCGAAAGCGTCGAGCCGGTTCGCGGGGCGCCCCGTGGGGTGGTGACCGCATTTGAGCCGTCCTTTTACGAGCACGTGGCGCAATGGGGCGAATCCACCATCGGGCATCGTCCGGCGGCTTATGGTGACTACAAGGCCGGTCGGGTGGAAGCGATCCGGGAGCGGCTTGCCAAGTTTAACCCGGAATACCGGAGTGGCTGTCGTATTCTCGACGCGGCTTCGATGCTGACCTATCGTGACTATCTGAATTCGCCGGACGGCTCGGCGTATGGGATCAAGCAGAAAGTCGGGCAGTATAACTTGATCGGGAAGCTTCCTGTCCGTAATCTCTTTGCCGCCGGCCAGAGTTCGTTGTTGCCGGGGATTGCGGGGGCCATGATGTCGTCGTTCATTGTGACCCGGGCGGTATTGGGCAAGGATCATTTCAACCGGTTTGTGGGTGGAGCCTTATGCAACTAAGACGGGTCGTGATTACGGGAATGGGCAGTGTGTCGCCGTTCGGGCGCGGTGTGGCGGCGTTGACGGACGGGATTGAGGCCGGGCGCAGCGCGGTTCGCAAGATGGAAGGCTGGGGCCAGTATCTCGGGCTGCGGAGTCTGGTGGGAGCGCCAGCCGAGTTGAAAGACGAGAAGCTGATTCCGCGCCTGAATCGCCGGTCCATGGGGCGGCTGAGTATTTTTGCCGTGCAGGCGGCGCAGGATGCCGTGGCGGATGCGGGGCTTGATCCGGCGCTCGCCACAACCGGGCGGATGGGGTGTGTGGTGGGGTCAACCACCGGCAGCGCCATCAGCATCAGTCAGGCGTTTGAAACCATGTTGCCCGACCATGATCTGACCAAGTTATCCTCCATGCAGTTTTTTCACTGTATTTCCCACACGGCCACCATGAATGTGGCCCAGTGCCTGAAGCTCAACGGCTGGGTGATGGCGACCTCCGCCGCGTGCGCTTCGGCCATGCAGGCGATCGGTGCCGGCTACGACCTGATCCGGCTCGGGCGGCAGGATGTGATGCTCTGCGGTGGCGCCGAGGAGCTTCATCCCACCGTGACGGGTTCGTTTGATGTGCTGTTCGCCACCTCGGTGAAATACAACGACACCCCGGACCAGACGCCGCGTCCATTTGACCGGGATCGGGACGGATTGGTTTGCGGGGAGGGCGGCGGAATTCTGGTGCTCGAGGATTATGAACATGCCGTGAAGCGCGGGGCCCCGATTCTGGCTGAGATTCTGGGCTATCACACCTGCAGTAGCGGTGACCATGTCAGCGAGTCCAGTCGCCCTGCGATGGTGACCTGCATGCACGAGGCCTTGCGGGCGGCGCAACTGGAGCCCGGCCAGGTGGACTATGTGAATGCCCACGCCACGGCGACGATGCAGGGGGACAAGGAGGAGGCCGAGGCCATCGCGGAGGTGTTCGGAGCGAAGGTGCCGGTGAGTAGCCTCAAGGGGTACATCGGCCACACACTCGGCGCCTCAGCGGCCATTGAGCTGGCGGCATCGTTCGCGGGGATCCGGAAAGGATTGCTCTATCCGACGTTGAACCTGCAGAATGTCAGTCCCGAGTGCCAGGGAGTGGGGCATATCATGGGTGGCGCGCTGAAGCGCGAGGCCCGCGTGGTGGTGAAGAATAGTTTTGCGTTTGGCGGAATCAGCGCTGTTCTGGTATGCAGGATGGGATAGAGAGGACAAACATGACCAAAGAAGAAATTATCAAGCTGACCAACAAGGTATTTGAAGATGCGTTTGAAATCGATCCGGAGAAACTGACGCCCCAGGCGAAGATTTTTGATGAGCTTGGGCTCGACAGCCTGGATATCGTCGATTTGATCGTGGCGCTTCAGAAGCAATTCAAGGTTCAGATCCGCGAGGACGAGCGTGTTCGGACCATTCGCACCCTGGAGGATGTCTACAATTTCATTCTGATTCTGAAGCAGGAAGAAGAGAAGAAATAGGGGTCAGGGGTTTATTCATAATCGTAATCGTAATCTTAATCGTAATCTCCTTTCTGGGGTAGGCGATTACGATTAAGATTAAGATTACGATTATGATTTCTGTGGGATGCTAATGAACAACTTCCTCAAGCGACTGATCCTGAACCTCTCCTTCTATCCCCTGTTAATCCTTTATTCCCTACTGGCGGTTCCGGTGCTGGGGCTGTTCATTGCGGTTCAGGCTCCGTTTGTGGGTCATCGCCGCGCCATGCAATTGTTTCACATGGCCATCCGGTGGTACGGACGCGGGGTGATCTATGTGTTGCCATTCCCGTGGGTTCGGGTTCGGTTTGAGAATCATTCCGGTGGTGAGATTCCCCTGCCGTGTCTTGTGATCTGTAATCACCGGTCGTCCTCGGATCCTTTTCTAATGGGGGCGCTTCCGTTCTATAATGGGGTTCAGATTGTGAACAAATGGCCCTTTAAGTTACCCTTGTGGGGGCCCATGGCGCGGTGGGCGGGGTATCTGAGCATTAACGAGATGTCGACGGAGGAATTCTTCCAGAGGGCCTCGGCGCTGTTGCGCGACGGGGTTTCCCTGTTGGCGTTTCCGGAAGGGACGCGGGCCCGTTCCGTGGAGATGGGGCCGTTCCATGGCTCGATGTTCCGACTGGCTTTGGAAACCCAGGCGCCGATTCTGCCCCTCTGTATTTCGGGCAATGAGACCATTCCGCCGAGGGGGGCGCTGATGTTGCGGCCCGGCCGGATTGTATTGCGGAGTCTGCCGCCGGTAATGTGGGATGAGTATAAGGATCTCACGGCCTTCCAATTGAAAAACAAAGTGCGTGACCTGATATCCCGTGAATTGGCGGTTATGGAGGGGCGACTATGAAGGAATTCAAGGGAGAGCCCTTGCTGGAATGTGCGTCGGAAGACGTTGTTCGTGCGGCACAGGCTAAACGGTTTCAGACACATCTGGTTCGGTGTGCCCGGCATTCGCCTTATTACCGGCGTCTGTTCAAAGAGGCCGGAATCAGGCCTGCGGCAGTCGATCTGGAGCGTCTGAGCAGCCTTCCCATCACCGATAAGACGGATTTTTCACGGCACAACGAGGACTTTCTTGCGGTTTCCCGGGACAAGATTGTGGATATCGTGCTGTCGTCCGGCACCACCGGAAGGCCCACGCGAATCATGTACACCGAGCGGGATCTCCGGCGGCTTGCTTATAATGAGCAAATTTCCTTTTCCGGGTGCGGAATTACGGCGGCCGATACGGCGCTCCTGACTTGTACCATGGATCGGTGTTTTATTGCCGGGCTGGCCTATTTTCTGGGCATTCGCGAGTTGGGTGCGGCGGCGATCCGGAACGGGCACGGAACGCTGGCCAGCCATTTGGAGATCATCCGGATGATCAAGCCGACGGTTCTGGTGGGCGTTCCGTCGTTCCTTCGCAAGTTGGCGGTTTTCCTGAAAGAGCATGGCGAGGATCCCGCCGGGTCGTCGGTTCGAAAACTGGTGTGCATTGGCGAGCCAGTGCGTGGGGCGGACAGGGAATTGCTCAAGCTTGGGAACGACTTGCAGGCCCTTTGGCAGGCGGATGTGTATTCGACGTATGCCTCCTCTGAATGCATCTCAACCTTTTGTGAGTGCACGGCCCAGTGCGGCGGGCACCTGCATCCCGATCTTGCGATCGTGGAAATTCTGGATGAGGCGGGACATCCCGTGGCGGCCGGGCAGACTGGGGAGGTCGTTCTGACCCCGTTGGATATCGAGGGAATGCCACTGATCCGGTTCAGGACGGGGGATGTGAGTTTCCTGATGACGGAGCCCTGCGCCTGCGGGCGAACCTCGCCCCGGCTGGGTCCGATTCTGGGCCGAAAGCAGCAGATGATGAAGGTGCGGGGCACGACGCTTTATCCGCAGGCCGTTTTTGCCGCCCTCGATGAGATTCCGGATCTGGGCGATTATTACCTGGAGATCATTGGGAAAGAGAATTTATCCGATGACCTGGTGATTCATCTCGGGGCGCGGGCGGGACAGCCCTCGCCCGAGTGGTTGAAAGAGCGGTTGCAGGCCTGCCTCCGCGTGACCCCTGTCATCGTCATTGACCCCGAGGATAAAGTACGGCACCATTTATATTCCCCCGAATCCAGGAAGCCGGTTCGGGTATGGGATCGGAGAAAGAGCCAGTGAGTTGCCACAACCTGATGATCGGGTCGGAATTTGACAAGGCCGATATCGACTATGCCGCCCGGAACGGACGGTTGCTCTCGATGGAGATCGAGTTCGGCCTGCAATGCAATTTTCAATGCCAGTACTGCTATGTGGGGCCCACTGGCACCGTGGTCAAGGAGTTGACCCCTGACGAGATCAAGCGGGTGATTCTGGAGGCCAAGGGGCTTGGGGCGCGCAAAATCATTGTCCTGGGCGGCGAGCCCATGATTTATCCCGGTGTCCTGGAGATGCTCGAGTTCATCCGGGGCGAGGGGCTTTCCGTGGAAGTGTTTACCAACGGCACCAACATCACGGCCGATGTGGCGCAACGGTTGTTTGGTCTGGGCGTGCAGGTGGTACTCAAGATGAACAGCTTCAAGGAGGCCGTGCAGGACCAGTTGGCGGGAACACAAGGTGCCTACCAGATCATTCAATCGGCGTTTCGGAATTTGACGGCGGCGGGCTTCCCGTCGGAGGGGCATCCCCTGGCGGTGAGTTCAATCATCTGCAACCAGAACCTGCCTGAGATCGTGACCATGTGGCAGTGGCTCCGGGATCGACAGATTATTCCGTATTTCGAGATCATGACCCCGCAGGGGAATGCCCAGGATAACAACCATCTGGATGTCGAACTTCCGGCGCTGCAGACACTCTTTGCCGAGTTGGCCGAGCTGGATCATGCCCGCTATGGCTATAAGTGGGAGCCACAACCGCCGCTGGTGGGTGACCGGTGCCTGCGTCATCAGTTCTCCTGCCTCGTGAATGCCGCCGGTAATGTGATGCCCTGTGTGGGGGTGACGATTCCGGTAGGTAATGTCCGGGAACGGTCCTTGGCGGATATTCTCCGAGACAGCGAAGTGATCGGGGATTTGCGAAAGTACACCCGAACCATTCATGGTCCCTGCGCCGCCTGCGAGAAGGCGGAGACCTGCTATGGGTGCCGCGGAGCGGCCTACCAGATGACGGGCGACTACCTGGCCTCCGATCCGTTGTGCTGGCGGAATTCCGGGCGCGACGGGGAGATCATGAAGCTGCCAACGGAACTGGGGTGCATGATTCCCCAGCAGGCTCCGATGCGGGTGGTGGATCGGCTCATGTCTGTGGGTGAACGGGTGGCTGTGGTGGAAACCACGGTGCAGGCGGATAATCCCTTTGTCGGGGAGGATGGCACCTTGGATTCCGCAGCCCATCTGGAGCTCATTGCCCAGGCGGCTGCGGCCATGAACGGATTCCGGACCACGGTGCGTGACGGGCAGGAGCAGGAAGGCTATCTGCTTGGGGCGCGCCAGCTGGAGGTGTTCGCTCCCGCCCGTGTTGGTGATATTCTGGCCACCCGGGTATTCAAGGCGACCCGCTATGGTGATTTCGGGGTGATTGAGGGTCAGGTGACTCGCGGGGAGGATATTCTCGCCCGCGGCGAGATCAAGGTGTGGCACCGGAGTGAAGGATGAAAGCGGGAAAGCGTGTTCCCTGTCTTCTGACTTCTGTCTTCTGTCTTCTGACTCCTGTGTTCTCCGCTTCCGCCGCCGACACGTCGCTTCTCGCCGAGCTTCAGAAAAGCCTTGCCGGTACCACCAATGTCCAGAGTGAGTTCATTCAGGAAAAAACGCTCTCGTTACTTCAGCAGACTGTGGTGATCAAGGGGCGGCTGGCTGTCGAGCAACCGGCCAGGCTGTCATGGCAGGTGTTGGAACCGATCCGCTATAACATGGTGCTCGATGGCACGGTTCTGAAGCAGTGGGACGAGACTACCGGAAAGGTGCAGACGATGTCCCTGGCGGGTAATCCCGTGTTTAAGGTGGTGGTCAATCAACTTCGCGCCTGGTTTTCCGGGCAGTTCGATTTGTTGACCCAGGATTTTGATGCCCGGGCTGAGGCGTCCACTTCAACTCCGACCATTATCTTCACTCCGAAAGAGGGAAGCTTTGCCGTGAAGGTGATCCAGCGCGTGGTGTTGACGTTCAGGGAGGATCGCCGGTATATCCAGACCCTGCTGATTGAGGAACGGACGGGCGACCGAACCCTGATGACCTTCACCCAGTCGATCCTCAATGCCGCCATTCCCCCGGCGGCATGGGAGGTCAAGCCGCATGGACGGTAGTGTTTTTCTTCGGATTTTCTCGCGACTGGAACGGCGACGGAATCTGGTCATTGGCCTGTTGCTCACCCTTTTGGCCCTGGCCGGGCTGAGTCTGGTGCGGATCCGGTTCGACAATACGCTCGACCTGATGCTCCCGACCGACAGTCCGGCCCAGCGGATGATGGCCTTCCTGAGAACCGCGAATTTCTCGAACAAGATCGTCATTTCCCTGGAGGCAAAGGACACGGCAGATGCCCGGGGCACATTAATGGAGGCCTCGGATAAACTGGCGGCCTCCCTTCAGTCGCCTCTGATTAGCAAGGTGATTTCCGGTTTTTCGGCCCCGGATCTGATGGCCGATGCCGGATTTTTCCTGCGCTATGCGCCGCAGATTCTGACGGCCAACGATCTGGCTTTGATGGATTCCGAAATGAACTCCGGCGGGATCAGCGGGGTGGTGCAGCGGTTGTATTATCAGCTCCTGAAACCCGAGGGCATGTTCATGGCTCGCGCGATCCGGTCCGATCCGTTGGCCATCAACCAGATGATTCTGGGGCGGTTGGAAAAACTCTCCACGAGCATGGGCTATGACGTCACCATGGAGGGAGGGCATTTTATCAGTCGAGATGGCCGTCATACCATGCTCCTTCTGGAGACGACGGTACCGCTCACCGATGCTTCCGGGGCCCGGAAAGTCTTGAGTTTTCTCAAGGAGCAGCTCAGTCGGCTTCCGGTCGGAATTACGGGATCCCTGGTCTGCGGCCACACGCATGTGGTGAGCAACGAGGATACCATTCAGCGGGATCTGGGCGTGGTGCTCTCGCTGGCCTCGGTCGCCTTCATCATTCTCTATATTGGATTTTTCAGGGATAAGCGGGCGCTGCTGATATTTTTGGTTCCGGCCCTTGCCGCCGTGGTGGCGCTGGCCATCACCGCGCTTTTCTTTCCGCGCCTCTCCTATTTTGTGATTGCCTTCGGGCCTGTGATTGCCGGGATCGCCGACGATTACGGGATTGCCGTGTATGTGGCGATCCGGCATGGGTCGAACCGGGCCGAGTCCGTTCGGCATATCGTTTCCCCCGTTACGGCCGGTGCTTTGACGACGACGGCTATCTTTTTTGCCTTTTTCTTTTCCCGCATACCCGGCTATTACCAGTTGGCCTGGTTCTGCATACTCAGTCTTCTCCTGACGGTGGTGTTGGCCCTTTATGTCCTGCCCCTTTTCCTCAAACCCGGGAAAACTCCGGAGGAGCACGATGCCTCTCCGTCCTTTACTCCTCCTCGACAGTCTCGCCTGCTTCTGGCCGTCTTTGCCGTTCTTTTCATTCTTGCCACTGTCCTGGCCACCCGTGTGAAATTCGACAGCGATATCACGCGCCTCGATGGAACAGCTCCCGACATTCTCAAGGCGGAGGATGATTTCCGTGCGGTGTGGGGGACGGGCGAGAGGAAAGAGGCGATTCTGGCGGTAATGGGGAACGGGTATGAGGAGGTTCGCGAAAAGACCGATGCGATTTATAAAGACGCGGTTGCCGCTGTGGGTGCCACGCAGTTCGTGAGCCTGGCCTCGGTCTGGCCTTCGGGGAAAACCCGGGCGGAGCGGGCCCGGGCGTGGACGGAGTTCTGGCGCGACGGGCGCGAGGTGAAGTTAAGGGGATTGCTGGCGGAGCAGGGAGCGGCTTGCGGGTTCGCCACCAATGCCTTCGAGCCTTTTTTTGAGCATCTCTATGACGGGACGATTCTGACGGATGAACCGGTCTCGAATCAGGTGCTGGTTACTCTCAAGGATCGATTTATCCAGACGCCGAACGGGCGGTACCAGACGCTGTCATTCTTTCCCGACACGCCGGAAGTGGGGGTCGCGCTGGGCCGCGTGGTGAAGGATCGGACGGATGCGTTCATTGTTTCCCGGACGGCGATGGGCGCCATTCTTTCTGATGCGTTTACCGGTGAGGTCGTCCGGACATCGCTGTTGGCGGGGCTGCTGATTATTGTCACGGCCTGGTTGTTCATTCGCAGCATTCCGCTGACGCTGATCGCCCTGTCGCCTGCATTTTCATCGGTGGTCGGGTTGTTGGCGATTATGGGGCTGATGGGGCGGCCTCTCACGGTGGCGAACCTGATTTCAGGCATTGTGGTGTTTGGACTCAGTATTGATTTCGGGATGCACATTCTGCATGCGTGCCGTCATCCTCAGGGATTGCATGCCCGGCTGGCCGTAACCTTTGCGGCGATCACGACGGTGATGGGAGCGGCGGTGTTGTTGTTTGCGCGTCATCCGGCGCTGTATTCGATCGGGCTGACGCTGACGATCGGAGTGGCGCTGGGCTATATTGCCGCCATGTGGTTGGTGCCGGTATTGTATGGAGTATTCGGGGGGAGAAAATGAACAGGCGATGTTCAATTTTCGGAGTGCTTATTTTGTTCATGGTGTCCTGCCGTTCCCTGCCGCCACTTGCCCCTGAGGATGCGGGAAGGGTTCCCCTGGCGTATGAGCAAGCGCTTCCGGTTTCCTTCAAGGCGCAGCAAACCCTGGTGTTTGAATTCAAGCCACACTGGTGGTGGCCGACGGTTCGCCTGACGGCGCTGGGTTATGCCACGGTCAACCGCAAGACGGGAGATTACGCGGTGGTGTGTTTATCGCCCTTGGGGGTGAAGTTGTTTGATGTGGCCTGTTCGAACGGGGTGACGGCTACGCGAATGATGATTCCGGCGGGTGGCGATCAGGGTGGCATGGGCAAGGCCATCAGTGACGATATCAGCAACCTTTTTTTCAATCTGGTTCCCGGTACGAACGCCACAGTCAAACAGAGCGGCGCCCGGCTTGTCTTTCGGAGTGAAGGGAGCGAGCACGAGTTCAGTCGCGTCACCCGCCAGCTTGTTCGGAAAAAGGGTTGGAATGCTGAATCCCGTAGTACCCTCATTTTCAGTGACTACAGGAGCGAGGAGGGGGTGTTGTATCCCGCAACCATGATGTTGCAAAACCACCGCTATCACTACCGCCTCACGATCCATACCTTAAAGATGGCCGCGACTTTCACTCCGGCGTTTTGAGTGCTGTCTCAATTGCGGCGATGAGATCCTTGTCCTCGGGAGCCGTCCGGCTGCCGAACCGGGCCAGGATGCGGCCGTCGCGGCTGATGAGGAACTTGTTGAAGTTCCAGGTGATTTTGCCGCTGAATTCCGGATTGGTGGTCTTCTCCGTCAGATATTTGTAGAGGGGATGGCCTTTTCCGCCTGTGACCGTGATTTTTTCAAACATTGGAAAGGTCACATGGTATTTCAGGGAGCAGAACTGGGCGATCTCCTTGTTTGTGCCGGGTTCCTGAAACAGGAAATCGTTTGACGGGAACCCCATGATCACCAGTCCGCGATCCCGATAGGTCTCATACAGTTTCTGTAAGCCGGCATACTGGCCGGTGAACCCGCACTTGCTGGCGACATTGACGATCAGCAGGACTTTGCCCTTGTAGTCGGACAAGGGGGCGGTGGTTTCGTCGATCCGCTTCATGGTGAAGTCATAAATGCCGCTCATGGTGGGGGTCTCCTTTTGTTGAGCCTGTGCCGCGCCTGTCAGGCCCATTCCCAGGATCAGCAGTCGCGAGAGTGTTGTGAGCGCGTGTTGTTTAAAGGGTTTCATGGGTACACGAAAGTTTTCAATTTTTGGGATTATACTGCGATTGCCTCTGGGCGTCCATCGATCCTGAAGAAATGTGAAAGTTTCTCTGGCTTGCTTGAATCGTCCTGATCTGGTTCGATGTACGGGTCTATAACCGGTTTCAAGGAGTGATGACATGCAGATGATGATAGATTCCCTGGGTGTGGCGAAGTTTTCCTCGCCGTTGCGCTGGGCGGTGAACGGGG
>CAMDCX010000015.1 GCA_945890715.1 PVC group bacterium
GCCCAGAAGGGCTTCGACCCCTCGTTGATTAAGCCCTCAAAGTCAGCCAGGTGTCGGTTCACCAACTCATCCTCGACCGTTTTCAGGTTCGCCACCAGTCCGTCATGCTTTGTCTGGAGCGCCGAGAGGGAGTTCTGCAACTCCGTCACTACGGTCGCCGAAATCAACCCACCCATCTTCTCCAGGATGACCGCTTCCGTCGCGTCCGCCGCCAACCCCAGATGATTCACCAACTTTTCAATCACTGCTTTCATGTTTTTATTCTCCTGGTCTGTTACCCCTCCATATAATGTCTGAAAATCAACCACCCCCTCTCTGTCCACTGTTTGAAAGGGGCACCATGCGGATTTCGGACCAAAGTTACCAACTGGGCGATCTATCGAAAATGGCAGTCTGGCGACGCCAGAAGTCATAGTACGATTCAGCGGCTTATTCGCCATGAGCGGCAATTTGCGTCAGGGGGGTAAATGCTGGATCCTGAAAAAACGACCGCCTTGACTACCCTCGACACCTCATCCGCCGCAGGCGGAGCGAACTCGAAATAGGCCAGAATCGGCTGCCCTGGGAAATATTCTCTCAGCAATGGCGTGTCGAATTGCTCCTGGAATAATCCGCTCAACAATGCCGCATCGCCCCGGGCGATCTGCAGAAAGGTATCGGAGTGCGCATTGCCGGCAAGTGTTCCGGATCCTGACTCCGCCAACATTGTCAAGAGACCGCCCGTGGCCGCCAGGGTAATCTGCCGGTCAATGTAATCAATGTGCTCCAGAAACGGTGGCTTATGCGAAGATGCTCCTGAGTTAGCCTCCCGCCTCCATCTTCTTTCCTTTCCCTACTCCCTCTCCCTGGGAGGGGAGAGGGCTGGGGTGAGGGTTGATTCCATTCCCTCAACAACCCAACAACCTAACAACCCAACAACCGCGCCGCAGGCGCCCTACCACGCTATCCTCTCCGTCGCCACACTCATGCACATCCCGGACCAGGAACTCTTCGAATGCGCCACCCAGATTCGCGACCTGCTGGCTGATGACGGGATACTGGTCCTCCAGCTGTCTTTGCACCGGACTGGCCTCAGCAATGACCGAGATGATACCGGCCGCCTCTACAACGAGAGGCCGCCCGAGGAAGTCCAACTCCTGTTCGAGCGATTAGGCTTTCGGCTGGTCGCCCGGGCGGATGTTCCCGATTTCCTGAACCGTGATATCCGGTGGTACACGCTTATTCTGCAACGAGGATTCTAATTGCCTATCCTTTGTCGACCTCAGTTTGCGTGGAAACCGATCTGTTTGTGGGGAATTGATGGCGGTGACATAAGCTGGCGGATCGCGTCGAAGAGTGATCGGATGGCTTTGTCATGGCCTTCCACGCTACGCTCCAGTTCTGCAAGTTTTCGGGTCATGGCTTCGTTAGCGCTCAACAGTCGGCGAAGGCTGACAAATGCGCGCATGATGGCGACGTTGACCTGGATAGCATGCCCGCTGTGCAAGACTCCTGACAGCATGGCAACGCCTTGCTCGGTGAAGGCAAAGGGAAGAGACCGGCGGCGTCCACCATGCTTTGCGCTTGAAATGCCAGAATGGCACATCAAGATTTCAGATTCATTTCCGGTCAATTGGAACATGAAGTCCGGGGGGAAGCGCGCAATGTTCCGTTTGACAGCACGATTGAGAGCCCCGGTCGTGACTCCGTAGAGTGTAGCGAGGTCGGCATCCAGCATAACCTTTTCACCACGCACCAGGTGGATCATGTTTTGAACTTGCTCCATGGGTAACTGGCTTTTCCTGCTCATGAGTGTGCGCTTTCTTCGATTCGGCCTGTCGCATTTGTCCTGTAAATTGCTCCCTATTAGCAGGATGCGGCAAACGTGCATAGGGTATCCGTCCCTCGAAGCAAGTGGGAGGCAGGCATTGGTGACGGCCTGTCCATTCCCCGGGCGGATGTGGCTCCAAGTGGGGCGGGGGGTGGGTACTGAGGCGATATATTGCCTGTCCCTAAGCGCCCAATGATTGCGCAAGAATGCCGATAGAATATTGCAGCATCCTCTGGTAGCCTGGCGAAATGAAGAGAGCCTATTATTCGGATACGATCCCCGCCTTTCTGGAAACAGAGCCTCGCTCTATCCAAGGGGACTTGAGCACAAATTCAGAGGGGGCCGTTGAACAGGCACAAATAGGCGCGTGGGCAGTACAAATTCACCTTCTGCAATCTGTGCTGCAGGGAATCCCTGGGAAAATATACTTTGAGTATTCCATTCCCAGAATGGGTAGGCGAATCGATGTGGTGCTTGTTATCGGTGCCGTTATTTTTGTCGTCGAATTTAAAGTGGGGTCGTACACCTTTACGCCATACGCTGCCGACCAAGTTTGGGATTATGCTTTAGATCTGAAGAATTTTCATTCAACAAGTCACAATGTGACCATAGCCCCTGTACTCATTGCCTCGGAGGCGGAGGCCGGGAACTATCAGATCATTACAACGCCTCAAAACGACAAGTTGCTATATCCGATTAGGGTCAACGCCGAACAATTAAAGGATGCCATTGATCGAGTTTTGGAATTTGTTGACGAAGCCCCGATCAATCCTGTGTCATGGGAGCAAGGGGGGTATAATCCCACGCCCACAATTATTGAGGCAGCCCTTGCCCTCTATCGCGGGCATTCAGTTAAAGAGATTTCGCGCAGTGATGCTGGTGCGAAGAATCTCCACGAAACGACAGTAGCCGTTTCCGATGTGATTGCCTCAGCTCGGGAATCATCTCACAAAGCGATCTGTTTTGTAACCGGTGTCCCTGGCGCAGGAAAAACGCTGGTTGGACTTAACATCGCTACGAAGCATTTGCATAAAGATAAAGATTCTTTAAGTGTTTTTCTGTCTGGGAATGGCCCGCTGGTGATGATCTTGCAGGAGGCTTTAGCCAGGGATCTCGTTGCGCGCAAGAAGCTTAAGGGTGAACGAATCAGTAAAAAGCAGGCACTGAGTGAGGTAAAGGCTTTCGTGCAAAATGTGCATCATTACCGCGATGATGCTTTGATAGATGATCGCCCTCCAGCAGACCATGTTGCGTTATTCGATGAAGCGCAGAGAGCGTGGAATTTAGTTCAAACCGCCAATTTTATGGCGCGCAAAAAGAGCCGCCCTGATTTCAAGATGTCGGAACCGGAGTTCCTTATCTCATGCTTGGATCGGCATCCCGATTGGGGTGTCATTGTTTGCCTTGTGGGTGGTGGACAAGAGATAAATACAGGTGAAGCGGGTATTGGGGAGTGGATTGACGCTCTCAATCGTTCATTTCCAAAGTGGCACATTCACATCTCGTCCAGACTCACAGATAGTGAATATGAGGCCGGGGCCGTGTTAGAGCGCATTGCTAATCGGGCCAATGTTGTTTTTCGAGATGACTTACATCTCGCCGTATCCATGAGATCATTCCGGGCAGAAGATGTCTCCTTGCTGATCAAGCAACTTCTGGATTTGGAGACGGAGAAAGCTAGTGGAACATTAGGTAAGCTCAGTCATAAGTATCCTATTGTGATTACGCGTGACGTTGCCAAGGCCAAGCAATGGTTGAAGGCAAAAGCTCGAGGGTCAGAGCGTTACGGCATGGTTGTGTCTTCGCAGGCTGAGCGGCTGAAGCCACATGCCATTGACGTCAAAAGCCCAATGGACCCCATCCATTGGTTCCTTGATGGGAAGGAAGATGTCAGGTCCTCTTATTATTTGGAGGATGTGGCTACGGAATTCAGCATTCAGGGATTGGAACTAGATTGGGCCTGTGTCACATGGGATGCGGATTTTCGATATGCAAAGGACGGATGGGTGCATCGCTCATTTTGCGGTTCAAAATGGCAGAAGATCAGCAAGCCTGAGCGGCAGACCTATCTCAAAAACGCTTACCGTGTTCTTTTAACTAGGGCGCGTCAGGGCATGGTGATTGTGGTGCCAGAGGGGAGTCCAGATGATCCAACACGAGATTCCGGTTTCTATGATCCAACTTATGCATATCTGAAGGCCATCGGGTTCGAAATAATTTAGAGGACGAGTTGACATAGTCTAGCGTGGGGTGTTTTTTTATTTCGCAAAAAAAGGATGCGAGGCGTGAATACTATATTGATCACCACGGTGCTAAGTTTTGCAATCTCAAGTTCGGTAATGGCTGGGAATACCTATCGTTCATTAACGAGCGATTCACCTTCTGCTAATACTGCAAAATCCATAAAGAAGATGACGGAGCAACCGTGGTTTCCTGAAGCACTCTCAGTGGTAATTTCCAACAGGACGGTTAGTTATGTCTCGCATGTTCCGACCTACAAATATGATCGGGAGCGCTGCGTTTTGACCAAGTTGACCTCCGGGACCTTGTTAACGTTTCGTGATCCAAAATTTAAGGAAGTGAAGTTTAAGGTATCATCTGTAAATACGAACATGGTGACGCTTGAGATATTGGGGACTTTGAAACAAAAGAAGATACCGCTAGATATTGTCGAGAACCTAACGCCCGCTGCGCAGTAATAGGGCGGCTAGGGACTCTCCCCGTTATCGCGTACAGTGAAATAACCGCCATTCTTTGGGGCGCCCTTGAATGTGATGAGGCCGTTGTCGGATATGGCCTTCAGGTGACGTTGGATCGTGCGCAGGCTGACGGCCAGTCTCGATGACAGCGTGGGAGCATTGATCCCCGGCGTTGTCCGGATGGCCTCCAGAATGCGGTTGCGGAGCTGGTTTACCCCGCCACGGTCAGTCCCGTTTACACCGCCAGTCGGCGACTTTACACCGCCACCCGATGCCGGGGATGTCTCGCCAAGGAGGCGGAGCAGTTCCCGTTGCGTCTCAATGACCCGGTTAAGGATGAACCGGACAAACGGTTCTGTGGTGTCATGCCCCTGTTCCAGATTGGCGATGTATTCACTCCTCAGGATGGGGGAGATGATGGAGATCTGGTAACCGGCGCGCATCAGGGCAAGGTTCATTAAGAGGCGGGCAACCCGGCCGTTCCCATCAACAAAGGGGTGGATGAAAACGAATTTCAGGTGTACGAGCGCTGCGAACTCGACGGGGTGCATCCGGCCCTCATGCTTGTTGAACCAGGCCACGAAATCTAGCATCAGGATGGGGACCTTGGCTGGAACCGGAAGTGGGTGACTGCTCCCGCTGATGAAGACCCGGACGGAGCGGTAGTGGCCGGCATGCGGTTTGTCAATATCCGTGTAGAACAGTTCATGCAGTTTCAGGATGTCGGCCTCCCGCAACGGCCTGTCCTGCGTCAACTCGTAGAGGAAATCATAGGCGCGAGCGTGCCCGGTGGCCTCGTGGATATCGCGCAGTGGTTTGCCGCCGATGGTCAGGCCATCCTCGATGACAACCTTGGTCTCGGATTCCGTGAGGCTGTTTCCTTCCAGGGCATTGCTGGAGTAGGTCAGGCCGATTCGATAATAGTCCCTTAAGGACTTTGCGGTTTCCGGTGGTAGTGGCCGAAACGTATCGAGCCGTGCCTTGTTTGCCTCGCATTCCTCGAAACTGATCTCGTCCCTGCGGGTACACACGGGGACAGGTAATCTGCGCGGTCTGGTCCATGGTCATGAGGGCCGTTCCCGCCACTGCTTGACATTCATTATCATCAATATTATGAGATGTGTGCATGAGTGTTCCTGTTTAAATGGGTGATGTCGCAAGAGCGGTTGGGGTGCATTGTTCCACCGTGGCGCTCAGGGTCACCCATCAAAGAACATTTGGCCGTTACCACATCCCTGAGGCCGTCTTCGCTTCGAGTTATTTTTGAACCTCTGGTGGCATCCCGCTGACAAGAAGTCCAAGCCGGTCTCTTGTTCGATCTCATGGACACTCGTCAGGAACTGGCTGTCCCCGTTATTGCCTTGTGCCCCTCCAGCCATTTATTGTTTATTTCCAGAAAGTTCCTATAGTCTGCGCGTGTAGTTTCAAACAGGCTCGGTCGCGCGAGCATGGGGAGGACATAATCATGGGCGGCTTCTTTGGTGTGGTGTCTAAGGCGGATTGCGTCAACGACTTGTTCTACGGGACTGATTATCACTCCCATCTCGGGACCCGGCGGGGCGGGCTGGCAAGCCTGGATGACGGCGGCATCGTGCGGTTCATCCACGACATCACCAATGCCCAGTTCCGGTCCAAGTTCGAGAGCGACATCGGGCGCATGAAGGGGAATTCCGGCATCGGGGTGATCAGCGACACGGAGGACCAGCCCCTCATCATCGGATCCCACCTGGGGGATTACGCCATCGTCACGGTCGGCGTGATCAAGAACATGGACGAGCTGATTCGCCGCGCCTATGCCAAGCGCTCCACCCATTTCTGCGAGATGAGCGGGATCGGGGTCAACGCCACCGAGCTGGTCGCCACCCTCATCAACCAGGAAGCCACCCTGGAGGCCGGTATCCAGGCTGCCCAGAGCGTCATCGAGGGATCCTGTTCCATCCTGCTGCTCACGCGCCAAGGCATCTATGCCGCCCGTGACCGGTTCGGCCGGACCCCGGTCATCCTGGGCCGCAAGGACGGGGCGTGGGCGGTCACCATGGAAACCTGCGCCTTCCCGAACGTCGGCTTCGAGGTGGAGCGGGATCTCGGCCCGGGCGAGGTTGTGCGCATCACCGCCGACGGCGTGGAGTCGCTGGTCAAGCCACAGTCCACAATGCGGATTTGTGCCTTCCTCTACGTGTATTTCGGGTTCCCCGCCTCCTGCTATGAAGGCATCAACGTCGAGGATTGCCGCTACCGTTGCGGCCAGGCCTTGGCGAAGCGGGACACGGTGAAGCCGGACCTGGTGGCCGGTGTTCCTGATTCGGGAACCGGCCATGCGCTCGGCTACTCCCACGAGTCGCGCATCCCCTACAAGCGCCCCTTTGCCAAGTACACGCCCACCTGGCCCCGCAGTTTCATGCCCGCCGACCAGACCCAGCGCGCCCTGGTCGCCCGCATGAAACTTATTCCCATCGGCGCGCTTATCAAGGGGAACAGCCTGCTCTTCTGCGATGACTCCATCGTGCGGGGGACGCAGCTCAAGGACACGGTGCGCCATTTGTTCAGCGCCGGGGCGCGGGAGGTCCATATGCGGCCGGCCTGTCCGCCGCTGCTCTTTCCCTGCAAGTACCTGAACTTCTCGCGGTCGCGCACCGAGCTGGACCTGGCGGGCCGCCGGGCCGTGCAGCAGCTGGAGGGTGATCACTCCAAAAACCTCGAGCTCTACAAGAATCCCGATACGCCGCAACATGCCGCCATGGTCGAGGTCATCCGCAAGGAACTGGGGCTCACCACGCTTTCCTTCCAGCGGCTCGATGACCTTCTTGAAGCCATAGGTCTGCCGCGCGACAAGATCTGCACCCACTGCTGGTCAGGCGAGGAATAAGCCGGAGGAGGGGGCGTGGGGAGGGGGCGTGGTCTATAGTGTGTGGCAGAGTGCGCCAAGCAAAGCTTGGCAGAACTGCGCGCCTTCCCGCCTCGCACCACCATCGCTGAAAACATGTAGTAATTTTAACGGAAAACAAACATTTTCTTTGCGTTGCCCTGACATCCTTTTTGCCTGTTTGGAGTATCCTATTCTCATGAAGGGGAAGAGATATTCATACGAGGAGAGGAGGGTGTCATGAATGGTTGTCTTTGTACTGCGGCATATATCGGGGCGGAGCGAGTGTGTCTCCGGGCGGCAATTGCGGAGAATCGGTACGCCCTCAGTGAGCTGAATGGGCACGATGTGGATGATCGGACGGCTACCCAGGACTTCATTGATCATCTTGTGGATGCCTTTAGTCGTCAATTTAACCTGAATTATTGCCGGGCCTGCCCGTTTGCGGAGCGATGTCATGTCCGGAGAAGGGAAAGAGATAAGGGATAGAAAATGATACGCTTCATGTCATGTCCTCCATAGATCCATTATGAACCTTATGGGGGCGGCGCGCTATTCAAATTAAGAAGGTTCGACATGGGTTGACATGGGTAGCTCGGTACAAAAACCCATACATTTGTATAAAAAAACAGTCCCGGCTTACTGGTTTTCTGTGCGGATGAGTTGTTATCGGGGTCGGATGTGGGGTAATTGTGGGGTAATGTGGCGCCTATGGCATATCAGGGGAACGGAGGATCTTATGATAATCCTTGAATGAAAGTGCTGACACCATGAAAAATAATATATTTTCAGGAATTTCCTATGCCCTGCCTAACGAGATCTGTGAGGTGTTGTGCCAGGCTGGGAACTTGCGGATTGAGCGGATTGTCTCCCGGGGGCATTCCTCGCCTCCTGCGTTCTGGTATGATCAGGATGAGAATGAGTTTGTGCTTCTGATTAAAGGGTGCGCCTGCCTGACCCTGGAAGGCGATTCAGCGCAGGTGGTGTTGGCGGAGGGGGCATGATGTTTGAAGAAGGCTGTGCCAAGTGCCATGGTTGCGGCTACTCGTAATGCTAATTGGATTGCGAGAGGGGTCGGTTGGGGATAGTGTTTCCCCCGCATTGCAAACAGAGAGGGATACAATTATATGGAATCTGATAGTCCACAACCGTCAGCCGTTGGTGTGATCCGTTTTGCCATACTCGTTTTGATTGGGACGGCGCTTGTTAGTTCAGCGGCTGATTGGCCCGGGTTCCGTGGGCCGAATCGCGATGGCATCGCTCCCGACAAAGGGATCAATAAAAATTGGACCCAGCGCCCCCCTCCGCTGCTCTGGAAGCAATCCCTGAGCGATGATGGCTATGCCGGCCCGGCAGTCTCTGGACGAACGCTCTATATTGTGGATCATTCGGGGAGCAACGATATCGTGCGTGCGCTGGATGTGGCAAACGGGAAGGAGCTCTGGCGTTACAGTTATTCAGATGCCGCCGTAAACCGGCAGGGTTTCACGGTGAGCACGCCCATGATTTGGGAGGGCAAGGTCTTTATTTTCAGCCGACTCGGGAAGGTGATCTGCCTGAGAGCCAGCTCCGGGGAATTGATCTGGAAACGTGATCCGGTTGCTGAATACAAGGGGGGCAATCCACCCTGGAAATTCACCATGTCTCCGGTTATTGATGACGGTAAACTGATATTTTGTCCCGGCGGAACGAATGCTGCCGTGGTTACCCTGGATCCGAATTCCGGGAAAACAATCTGGGTGGGCGGAGGTAGCGCCAATGCCAGTTATGCCACGCCAGTGGTTGCTATGCTGAACGGACGCAAGCACTATGTGGTCTTCATGGTGCCCGGGCTTTACGGGGTGGATTCAAGTGATGGGCGCTTGCTCTGGGAGGTGCCCTGGAAGACGAATTACGGTGGAAAAAAGGGACCTACACCGGTGTTGGTTGGTGATCGCATTTTCATCTGCTCCACGGAGGGTGGGTCCGGCGGGCTGATCGATTTTGCTGGGGGTGCGCCCCGGGTGGTCTGGCAGCACAAGTTGATGCAGGAACACTTCCCCACACCCATTTACTATCACAGTCGCATCTACGGTTCTTCGGATCCCAAGTTCCTGATTTGTCTGGATCCGGAGACGGGTGGGGTGCATTGGAAGGAAACGGCCGGTGCCTATGCCTCGGTCATCGGAGTGGATGATGTCGTAATCTTTCTCTCCGGAAGCACCGGAGAGTTGATCATGGTTGACGCGACATCGCCGGTCTATAAGGAGTTGGGCCGTTGTAAGCCGCTTGGGGGGCAGAGTTGGACGGCCCCGATCATCGCCGATGGCCGGCTTTATGTGCGCAACAAGAAGGAACTCGCCTGTCTGGATCTATCCCCCTGAGTGGCGGTGGTGTGGTTATGATGAACGTATCGGCAGGCGTGTCCGGTTTCAGGAGACGTTATGCTTTTATGGATTTCGTGATTTGATATCCGCGCCGGTGAAGGATTTCGGCATTTCCGAAGAGAGATTGCATCAATTCGGCATTGCGGGTGGCATTTTTAGCCACAATGTAGGCGCGGCCCCCGGGTTTCAGGGTTTGGTGGGCGGTGCGGATAAAGAAGTCGGATATTTTGTCGTGGGAATAGTAGGGGGGATTGCCGACAAACAGGGTGAACCGGTTTTCATCGGTAAGTCCTTCGTCGCTTAAGATCACCTTAAACCGGGTCAACATGTTGGCCTTGCAATTCTCCTCCGTTACAGCCGTGGCCCGGGAATGGGAGTCGATGAAAACCACTTCGGCGCTTGGCTGGTTGACCGCGAGGGAGATCCCGACGCTTCCGCACCCGCAGCCCAGATCAAGAATATGGTCGCCCGGTTGCGTGGCGGCGGTCTCGGCGAGTGCCTGGGCGCCTTCATCCACGCGGCGGTGTGCAAACACTCCGGGTCGGGTGGTCAGGCGAGCCCCCCGGCCATTCGGAACGGTCATGGTGAATTCAGCCCGGTAGTCGCGAAGTTTCTTCAGATCCTGTTTCTTGCGGCTGGTGAGCAGGGTGGAGGTCTGGTCGCTTCCGCGCAGGGAGCAGGTTCCAAAGGATTTTTTCATGTGCTCCATAAGCCAGGGGATTTTCTCCTCGGCTGTCACCAGACAGGTCCCGCCCATTTTCAAGGCCTGGTGGGCTTGTTGCAGTTGATCCAGGATCAATTCATCAGACAGGGATCCTTTTGAAATCTGGAGACAGACGGCATCGAAGTGATCCCGCTCGGGAATGTCCGGCTCGCACCGGGCCGTGACCGAGGTGAAGGGATTGCGGGCGAGGTTCCGTTCAATGGCATGATGATGATACAGATCCAGCGAGGAGGCGATCACCTTCAGCTCCGGGTGGACCCGGCTGGCGATCATGCCCAGAACCCCCGTTCGATTCCCGAGAACCAGCAGGGAGGCGGGGGCGGGGGAAAGAGGCAACGCCTTGATGAGATGAGCCTCGGTGGGGTGCAGTCCCGAGCGGGAAATAACATCGTACCGGCTTTCAAGAAAAGTCTCTGAAATCGAGGCAAAGGCATCCAACGGGTCGGTTATCCGGATAATCATGGCGCGCATTATAATGCGGCTTCCGGTGGTGCGCTATTGTTTTCCGCCCGTTCAGCGTGTAGTCTTGCGGCTATGACAAATGAACCTGAAATTGTCTATGGACGCCAGCCGGTTTGCGAGTTGTTGAAGGCGGGTCGGCGTGAGGTGAAGCGATTGTTGATGGCGAACAATGTGCGGCAGTCGGCTGCCGCCATTGTGCAATTTCTTAAACTGGCCGAAAAACGAGGACTGGCAGTCCAGCCCGTGGCTCTCTTTGAATTAGATCGGATGTGCCGGAGCGGCAATCACCAGGGAATCGCCGCCGTGGTGGCGGATTATACCTATGCGGAGTTGTCAGACATTCTGGAGGGAGCGTTCGAACGCAAAGTGCCGCCCCTGCTTTTGTTGGTGGATCATGTTCAGGATCCGCAGAACCTGGGCTCTATGCTCCGGTCGGCTGATGCTGCTGGCGTTAATGGGGTTGTGATTCCTCGTCATCGTGCCGCCTCAGTGACGCCGGCGGTGGTGCGAGCCTCGGCCGGGGCGGCCGAGCATGTTCACGTGGCGCAGGTGGTGAACCTGCATCAGGCCATGCTGGCGCTGAAGGAACAGGGGATCCGGCTGGTCGGACTGGACGGTTCCAGTACCGCCACCCCTTATGAGGAGGCTGATCTGACCGGGCCTATCGGCGTGGTGGTGGGGAGCGAGGAGGAAGGGCTTGGCAAGTTGATCCGCGAGACCTGTGATGCCGTGATCCGGTTGCCCATGCGGGGGCGGGTGGGCTCACTCAATGCCGCCGTCGCTGCCGCGATCGCCCTGTTTGAAGTCCGGCGGTGCCAGGTTGCCGGAACCTGAGACAGCCCTGCCAGGGCGCATGTCGCTTCAGGACGGAAAAGATTTACCACGGAGAGACGGAGGCGCAGAGGAGAAATATTCCAAGAAGAGAATGTCGCGGCATTTTCGTTCGGGAGTACCCGAGCCAAAAATTCCGCGACGGTTTCTTGGAGCCATCCCTTGAAGGAATTTCCGATAACTCCTCCCGGCGCTGAGCTGCGTTGAAGGGCTCTTTGATTTACTCCAGAAAGGGTTGCGGGAATTTCAGATGCGGTACTCCGCAGCTTAAATACCCGCAACATTCTCTTTCTCTCTCTGAGTCTCCGTGTCTCCGTGGTAAATCTTTCCCGTTTTGCTGCGTGTTTGTGAATAAGCCCTGAGGAGGTGACATGCACAGCCCAGCGATTGGTGCGAAGTCTTTTGTTGAGGATGAGCCCGCGTGGTGGCATACTGCCCGCCCATTTCAACCCGGAATAAGGATGATTCATGAATAAAATTCTGGCCAGGACACAGTTGTCTGACGATGTCTATATGATGCGACTGGATGCCCCGTATATTGCCCGGGAGCGGTTGCCGGGGCAGTTCGTCATCCTCCAACTCGATAATGAGTTCGGGGAGCGGATTCCCCTGACCATCGCGGATGCCGATCCCGTTGAAGGCTCCATCACCATCATCTTTCAGGCGGTCGGAAAAACGACGCATATCCTGGCGGACAAGCAAGTCGGCGACTCTGTCCAGAGCGTTCTTGGCCCGCTCGGCCAACCGACTCACATCGAGAAATTCGGGACGGTGGTCTGTGTGGGAGGTGGCATCGGGGTGGCTCCGCTGCATCCCATTGTCAAGGGGATGAAGGCCGCCGGGAACCGGATTATTGTGATCGTGGGCGCCCGGACGAAGGGCCTGGTGATACTGGAGGAGCAAATGCGCGCCCTCGCCGATGAGTTCATCATTTGCACCGACGACGGATCCCTGGGGCGCAAAGCGTTGGTAACGGAACCCCTGAAGGAGGTTTGCGGCCGGATCCCGAAGCCCGACATGGTGGTGGCGATCGGGCCGCCCATCATGATGAAATTCTGCGCGGAAGCGACCCGTCCTTTCGGTGTTCATACCATGGTATCGTTGAACACCATCATGATTGACGGTACCGGGATGTGCGGCGGTTGCCGGGTGACGGTCGGTGGGCAGACGAAGTTTGTCTGTGTGGACGGCCCCGAGTTCGATGGGCATCAGGTAGACTTTGACAACATGATGCAACGTCTCAAGGCGTATCGGAAGCATGAGGATCACGCCCATAAACAATGTCATTTGAATGCAGAAATTCGCTCCAAGGAGAGTATTACCCCATGAGCCACTCATCCCCCGAAACCCTGGCGTTAGAGGCCCGCCAGGAACTGGAAGGTCTATTGAAGCGGACGACGCCCCTGACTCCCAAGGAACGCATCGCCATTACCGCCCAGGAGATGCCCACCCAGGATCCAGCGGTCCGACGTCGGAATGTTCAGGAAGTGGCGTTGGGGTACACGCCCGAGCAGGCGCGATTGGAGTCCATGCGCTGTCTGCAATGCCGGAATGCCCCCTGTGTGCAGGGATGCCCGGTCCGGATTGACATTCCCGGATTTCTGAAGGCGGCGGCGGACGGGGATTTTCAAGGGGCTTGCTCCATTATCAAGAAGAACAGTTTGTTGCCGGCAGTATGCGGACGGGTCTGTCCGCAGGAAACCCAGTGTCAGGAGCATTGCACCGTGGGAAAGGCGCTGAAAAGCGTCGACAAGGCGGTTTCCATCGGGCGGGTGGAGCGGTTTGTCGCGGATCTTGAGCGGGAATCCGGGAGCGCCGTGGCGCCGACGATCAAGCCTGCGACCGGAAAAAAGGTGGCGGTGATTGGCACGGGGCCGGCCAGTATTACGGTGGCGGCGGATGTGCGGCGCGAGGGACATCAGGTGGTGATGTTTGAGGCCTTCCACAAACCCGGCGGCGTTCTGGTGTACGGGATTCCTGAATTCCGGCTGCCCAAGGCGATTGTGCAGAAGGAAATTGACGCCTTGACGGGAATGGGTGTGGAACTCAAAACCAACTTTGTCATCGGTCGTACTCGAAAGTTGAAAGCCTTGATTGAGGAGGACGGGTTTGATGCCGTGTTTATCGGAACCGGAGCCGGGTTACCCAAGTTCATGAATATCGAGGGGGAAAATCTGGTTGGTGTTTTTTCGGCCAATGAGTATCTGACCCGGGCGAATTTGATGAAGGCTTATGATTTTGAGCGGGCCGATACCCCGATTTCGCGGCCCGGTCGGGTGGCGGTTCTGGGCGGTGGAAACGTGGCCATGGACGCGGCGCGGACCGCGGTGCGCCTTGGGGCGGAGGAAGTGCATATCATCTACCGGCGCACGGAAGTTGAAATGCCTGCCCGAATCGAGGAACTTGCCCATGCCAAGGAAGAGGGCGTGATCTTTCACCTGCTTGAAAACGCCAAGCGCCTGATTGGAGACAAAGACGGCTGCGTAACGGCGCTGGAATGTCTGCGATACGAGTTAGGGGAGCCGGATGCCTCCGGCAGGCGGCGGCCGGTGGAGGTCAAGGGAAGCGAATTCATTCGTGAGATCGATGCGGTGATCGTGGCCATCGGAAATGATTCCAATCCGTTGATCCCCCGGACCACCGACGGGCTTCAAACGACCAAGTGGGGCAATATCATTGTGGATGAAACCGGGAAGACCTCAATTGACCGGGTCTATGCCGGCGGGGATATTGTTCTGGGAGCGGCCACGGTCATCCTGGCGATGGGCGAGGGACGTCGTGCGGCGGCTTCCATTAATGAACGCTTAAAATAATGGATATTTTAATGAAACCGTCCTTGCAACGTTTTTTGCGGAACAAACTGATCTCAGGCTTGTTTTTTCTGGTTCCCGTCTGGGTGACCTATGTGGTTGTCAAGGCCGCGTTCAATGCCATGGCCTCGGTGTTGCAGCCGCTGGTTGTTCTGCTTCCGTGGGAACTTCCGAACTGGGTAACGGTGGTCATTTCCATTGTGGCCTTCCTGCTTCTCGTCCTGCTGGTGGGGATTGTGGCTGGGCGTGTTGTGGGGCAGCGGTTGTTGGGATACGGGGAATCCCTCATCCTGCGAATTCCGGTTATCAAGACCATCTATTCGGCCGCAAAACAGGTGGTGGATGCGGTTTCTCTTCCGAATCACAAGACATTCAAGTCCGTGGTGGTGGTGGAGTATCCCATGCCGGGAATTAAGACCATCGGGTTTCTGACAGGAACGATGACCGATCAGGATGGAAAGAAATGGGGGCGTATTTTCATTCCGATGTCACCGCTTCCCACCTCCGGGTTTCTTCACCTGGTGCCGATTGGCGATGTCTGCATCACGGACATGGCGGTTGAGGATGCCTTTAAAATGCTGATTTCGGGCGGTTTTATTGCGCCGGAGACGCTGATGACCCGACCCTTTTCCGAGGACAGCAAACCTTAGAATTTCACTTTGGGGGCCTGGCCTTCGGCGGGCGACTCCAGTTCGAACAAGGTGGCTGCGGCAAAGCCGAAGCTATTGGCGATTACGACATTGGGGAATGTTTCGCGCGCCGTGTTGTATTCCATCACGGAATCATTGTACGCCTGTCTGGCGAATGAGATTTTGTTCTCCGTCGAGGTCAATTCCTCGCTCAGTTGCATCATGTTCTGATTCGCCTTCAGATCGGGATAAGCCTCGGCCACCATCATCAGCCGCCCCAGAACTCCCGCCATCTGGCCTTCCGCCTTCATCAGACCCTGCATGGCCAGGGCGTCTTCCGGGTTGGCGGCAGCCTTTTGATTGGCTGCATAAGCCTGATTTCGCGCGGAAATGACGGCTTCAAGGGTTTCGCGTTCGTGTTTGATATACCCCTTGGCGGTTTCCACGAGGTTTGGAATCAGGTCATACCGGCGCTTGAGTTGCACATCAATTTGAGAAAATGCGTTTTTGAATCGGTTGCGAAGGGCGACCAGCCTGTTATAGATGCTGATCACCATCAAAACCACTACCACCAGCACTGCGACAACCACCAGCATAAATTTATTCATGTCGTTATTCTCCCTCAGGTTTAAAGACTGCAATCAGTGGAAGGTGGTTATAGCCGGTTTCGGGTGGGGTGGGCAACAGGGAAAAACAGAGGAAAGAAGCTTTTTTGCTTGCGCCGCAAGGGGTTATTCGAGACTATCCGCGGTTCTCAGTCGGGGGTGTGGAGGTTTTTTCGGGGGTGTCCCTGAGCCTTCTCGCCCGTGTAACTGAGTCAATAACAACAAGATAAGTATTGTATGGCTAAAAAGCATAAGAAGAGCGCTGCGCCGGCGGTTGTCGAAGACGCCGAAAGGGCCCAGATGTCTCAGATGTACGAAGAAACCCTCAAAACGTTCGCTGAAGGCTCGATCATTCCCGGCAAAGTCCTGGAAATCCGGGGTGACGGCGTTCTCGTGGATATCGGTTATAAGTCTGAGGGTATGATCCACGCGAGTGAATTTCCGGATATTTCCGTTGTCAAACCCGGCGACATTTTCAATGTCCTGCTCGAGGGGATTGAGGACGACGAAGGCCTGGTGATGCTCAGCAAGAGCCGCGCCGAGCAGCAGGAGCGTTGGAATGTGGTCCTTGAGACCTACAAGGAAGGCTCCATCGTCAATGGCAATGTGCATAGCCGCGTCAAGGGTGGCTTTATTGTGGATGTGGGCGGGATTGAATCGTTCCTTCCCGGATCCCAGGTGGATGTGTCCCCCGTGCACGATCCCGATGCCTTGGTGGGCAAGGTTCTGGAGTTCAAGATTATCAAGATCAATGATGACCGCCGCAACATCGTGTTGTCGCGTCGCGAACTCATGGAAGACCGTCGCCGCGACCGCAAGCGCGAATTGTTGACCGAGATCAAGGTGGGTCAGGTTCGCAAGGGCATGATCAAGAACATCACCGATTTCGGTGTGTTCGTGGATCTCGATGGGATGGACGGCCTGCTTCATATCACCGATATGAGCTGGGGCCGCATCAACCACCCGACCGAGATGGTCAAGGTGGGCGAGGAACTCGAAGTGGTCATTTTGGATGTCAACATGGAGAAGGAACGCGTCTCGCTTGGACTCAAGCAACGCAGCGCCAATCCGTGGGACAACATCGAGGCCAAGTACCCCGTCGGCAGTCGTCTGCGCGGCAAGGTGGTCAACCTGGTTCCCTACGGCGCGTTCGTTGAAATCGAGCAGGGCGTCGAGGGTCTGGTGCATGTGTCCGAAATTTCCTGGACCAAGCGTATTGCCCGTGCCTCCGATGTACTGGCCACCGGCCAGGAAGTGGATGTCGTGGTGCTCAATGTCAACAAGACCGAGCAGAAGATCGCGCTGGGTATCCGCCAGACCGAGGAGAATCCTTGGGACGGTGTCCGGATGCGTTATCCGCTGGGTGCCCGTGTGTCCGGCAAGGTTCGCAACCTGACCTCGTATGGCGCCTTCGTGGAGCTGGAAGAGGGGATTGACGGCATGGTTCATGTGTCCGACATGTCCTGGACCCGCAAGGTCAATCATCCTTCCGAGATCATGAAGAAGGGTGATGATGTTTCCGCCGTGGTCTTGGAAGTGGATCCCGACAACCAACGCATCAGCCTCGGCATGAAGCAGGCCCAGGAGGATCCGTGGTCCACGATCGCAGCCCGTCTGAAGATTGGCCAGATGGTCAAGGGCAAGGTCACCAAGCTGGCGTCCTTTGGCGCCTTCGTGGAGATCGAGGAAGGCATTGACGGTCTGGTTCACATCTCGCAGATCAGTGATGATCGCGTGGAGAAGGTGAAAGACGTGTTGAAGGTCGGCCAGGAGGTTCAGGCCCGCATTGTCCGCATTGACCAGATGGATCGCAAGATCGGTCTGAGCATCAAGGCGGCGAGCGTGTCGGATGAGGAATTTGTCGTGAAAGACGAGATGCTCGAAGGGCTGCGCCCGGGCGAGGATCTTGTGGATCTGGCCGGTGCCTTTGACGCCGCTTTCGGCGCCAAGGATGAAGAATGGCATCCGGGAGACAAGTCCGGCGGCAGAGACAAGTAATCCCTGTCAGTCAATAACGGGACGAGGCGCGCCGGATCACCAACGGAGCGCCTCGTTTTTTTGAGCATAAGGACACGATTATGGCCAATGCAATTGAGACACTTAAAGAGCGGGGTTTGTTTGACAATGTGACCAGCCCCGGCATCCAGAAACAGCTCGAGTCGCCGACATCGGTTTATGCCGGGTTTGATCCGACCTCCAGCAGCCTTCAGGTGGGGAACTTTGTCACCATCATGGGGTTGGCCCACTTCCAGCGGGCCGGGCACCCGGTGATCGCCCTCGCGGGCGGCGCCACCGGCATGATCGGCGATCCGTCAGGAAAGTCCAGTGAGCGGAATCTTCAGTCGCACGAGGAGGTCGAGCGCAATCTGGTGGGCGTAAAGGAGAATCTATCGCGCTTCCTGGATTTCGATTCTAAAACCGCACCGGCGAAGATCGTGAACAACCATGATTGGATGGGGCGGTTCAGCTACATCGAATTTCTCCGTGATGTCGGCAAGCATTTTCGCATGGGCACCATGCTGGGCAAGGAAAGCGTGCGGGCCCGCATGGAAAGCGAAGCGGGTATGAGTTATTGCGAATTCAGCTACCAGCTGATTCAGGCGTATGATTTTCTGCATCTGTGGGACAAGGAGGGCTGCAAACTCCAGATCGGAGGATCCGATCAGTGGGGGAACATCACGGCAGGCGTGGATTTGATCCGCAGACTCAGGGGCGGCGAAGCTTTTGGTATGACCTTCCCCATCATCTGCGACAGTAGCGGACAGAAGTTCGGCAAGACCGCCGGAAACGCAGTCTATCTGGATCACAACCGCACCTCGTATTATGACTTCTACCAGTTTTTCATCCGGACGGAGGACGCGGATGTGATCCGGTTCCTCAAGATATTCACCTTCCTGCCGTTGGATCAGATTTCTGAGATTGCCCGCGAGATGGCGGCTGCGCCCGAAAAACGGCTGGCCCAGAAAACTCTGGCGGACGATATGACCCGGACCATCCACGGGGCCGCCGGTCTTGCGATTGCCCAGCGTGCCAGTGAGGTATTGTTCGGGGGCTCCATGGAGGGCATGAAGGCCGATGACCTGGTCAAGGTTTTTGCCAATGTGCCCTCGCGTGAACTGCCCGTCGATTCGATCCGGGATGGCGGATTTCTCGATGTGGCCGTGGCCGCTGGATTGTGCAAGAGCAAAGGGGAGGTTCGCAGGCTTGTGACCGAAGGCGGATTCTACATCAATAATATCCGCATCACAGATCCCGCTGGAAAAATCACTGGCGATATGCTGGTGGATGGCCGTGTTCTGGTCATGCGGGCCGGGAAAAAGAACTACTGTCTGGTTAAGGTGGTCTAAGTCCCTCCTGTAAGTCTACTTTTCCGTCGGCACGGTTCATTATTCTGTTTACAATAAATAACAAAAAAAGTATTTATTGTATATGAAGTTTGAATCATTGGTTGAAGTTGTAGGTGGCTTGCCGTGCTTTGATATGTCTCTGTTAGTCCAGGCTTTTACCGTAAAAAGGCCTGTGCTGAGGGTGCAACTTTCGCGCTGGATGGAGAGCGGAAAAGTTATCGGTTTGCGTAGGGGGGTATATTTGCTCGCCCCAGCGTATCGCCGGGTGCCTTTGAATACCGCCGTGCTCGCAAATCAATTGTATAGTCCGTCATATTTAAGCGGCTTATGGGCAATGGGTTATTACGACATCATTCCCGAACATGTGGTGTGGCTCACGAGCGTGACGTCACGTGTGCCCCGGCATTTTGAAAATCCGGTGGGGGTATTTGACTATCGGAACGTAAAACAACCGTATTTTTTCGGATATGGAGCGAAGAAAATTGGCAATCAGGAAGTTCTTGTGGCAGACCCCGAAAAAGCGCTACTGGATTATTGGCATTTGATTCCAGGGGAATGGACAACCGCGCGACTGGAGGAAATGCGTTTTCAGCATGTCGATCTCATTTCTGAAGAACGACTTAAAGACTATGGAAAGCGTTTCAAAAGTCTCCGTTTAAACCGGGCCATCGAGCGATGGATGAAACTGGTCGCTCAAGAGTCTGAAGGGTGGGTGACCGTATGAAGGAACAAGCAGTAGCCTTGGTGGCGGGGATTAGTGATCCTGGACAAAAACTAAATAGACTGCGCGAATATCTTCAGGCATTTGTCTTAAGATCGCTGCATGAGTCGGAGGCCTTCAATCCTTTGGCGTTCGTTGGTGGAACCGCGTTGCGTTTTTTGCATAACCTGCCACGGTTTTCAGAGGATCTGGATTTCTCACTAGTTTCGTCGGAAACCTATAAGGGGACGCAATGGATGGCTAAGATCAAACGGGATTTGGTGTTAGCTGGATTTGATGCGCAATTGGCCTGGAATGACCGGAAAGTTGTCCATACAGGATGGATCCGTGTTGAGGGGATTCTGCATGACGTTGGCCTGTCCGGGATGTCGGAGGAAAAGCTGTCTATTAAACTTGAAATTGACACGCGACCACCGGCTGGTGCGCACTGTGAGCGGCAGGTTATTTCCAGATTCACTACGTTTTTCATTCAGCACTATGATTTGCAATCCTTGCTGGCTGGCAAACTCCATGCTGTCATAACCCGAAAGTATTCCAAGGGGCGCGACTGGTATGATTTGTTCTGGTACCTCTCTCAAAGGCCACCGGTTCAGCCCAATATTGCTATGCTCCAAAACGCACTGGATCAGACACAGGGGGTCGGTGTTTTGGATGCCCCATCATGGCCTTTATTGGTTCAAAACCGAATTAAATCCCTGGATATGGACACGGTTCTTGACGATGTCCGCCCTTTTCTTGAACGGCCCCAAGACGGCGCGCTTTTGACCCGTGATAACCTGCTCAGACTGGTCGGCGGATAACGAGGTGGCTTCTGAAGCAGGCTTGGGGGTATTCCAGGCTCGACGCATGCCGTGGAAAGGCGTATCTTGGATACCCTTATGAGCCACGATCACATCATCATTGCTGGAGCCCGTGAACATAACCTCCAGAATATTACGGTTAAAATTCCGCGCAACAGCCTGACGGTGATTACCGGATTGAGCGGCTCCGGGAAGTCTTCTCTGGCGTTCGATACTCTTTTCGCCGAGGGGCAGCGCCGCTATGTGGAGAGCCTGTCGGCCTATGTGCGCCAGTTCCTGAACCAGATGCAGAAGCCCGATGTGGACTATGTGGAGGGGCTGTCTCCGGCTATTTCGATTGAACAGCGCACGGCGGGATCCAATCCGCGTTCCATTGTGGCTACCACGACGGAAATTCACGATTATCTGCGCCTGTTGTATGCCAATGTCGGGCATCCGCATTGTCCCCATTGCGGCAAGCCCGTGTCGGGTCAGTCTGCCGAAGGGATTGTCGAACAGATCCTCCAGCATCCGGCCCGAACCAAGGTGGCGCTCTTGGCGCCCCTGCTTCGGAGCAAGAAGGGGTTGCATGAGGCTGTTTTCGAGAAGGTCCGCAAGCAGGGATTCGTCCGGGTCCGTGTCGATGGCGACCTGGTGGAACTGGACAAGATACCCGCCCTCAATAAGAAAACCGCGCACAATGTTGATGTGGTGGTGGACCGCCTGGTGATTACCGACAAGATCCGGTCGAGGTTGAACGATTCCGTGGAATTGGCCCTGAAAGAGGGCGGTGGCGTTTTGATTGTCTTGTTTCAGGCCGATGCAGAAACGGCATGGACCGAAAAACTGTATTCCGAGAAGCATGCGTGTCCCGATTGCGCGGTAAGTTTTGAAAAACTGACCGCGCGGCATTTCTCGTTCAATAGTCCTTATGGCGCCTGTCCCGACTGCTCCGGACTGGGCAGCAAACTGGTGTTCGATGAGGGTCTTGTCGTGCCCAATCCAGAACTCTCGATCGAGGACGGCGCTATTCCGCCCTGGCGGCGCGGGGGACGCCGGTTGATCCTGTATTACAAGGCGTTGCTTCGGGCTGTTGCAAAACAGTGTGAATTCAGCCTGGAGACGCCCTTTAAGGATCTTCCGGCGACTATGCGCCGTCTTCTTCTGCATGGCTCGGGCGATAAGGACATGACCTTTGGGTACTGGCGGGGCGGGTCGTTCCGGAAGTATGAAAAACCGTTTGAGGGTGTGCTTCCGAATCTGGCCCGGCGCTACACGGAAACCGACAGCGATTTCACCCGGCAACGGTTGCGTGATTACATGAGCAAGCAATCCTGCCCGACCTGCAAGGGAGCCCGGTTGCGTCCCGAAATTCTCTCCTGTACGGTTGCAGAAAAGTCCATTGTGGATCTGACACGCTTGTCGGTTCGCAACGCCCTCGTTTTTTTTCAGACGCTGGTTCTGCCGGAACAGGAAAAGAAAATCGCCGGGGATGTCGTTAAGGAGATTCTTGAGCGGCTCCAATTTCTGGCTGATGTGGGGCTGGACTACCTGACACTTGACCGGGAGAGCGGGTCGTTGTCGGGCGGTGAGGCCCAGCGCATCCGGTTGGCCACCCAGATCGGGTCACGACTGGTTGGGGTCCTGTATGTGCTGGATGAGCCCAGTATCGGACTTCATTACCGCGATAACGAACGGCTTATCAATACCCTGAAGCAGCTTCGCGACTTGGGCAACACGGTGGTGGTCGTGGAGCATGATGAGGAGACGATCCGGGCGGCGGACTATGTTATCGATCTCGGACCCGGGGCAGGGCGTCATGGCGGGCAGGTAACACACCAGGGAACGGTGCCGGAATTGCTGGTGAACCGGCAGTCGCTCACGGCGAAGTATCTGAATGGAGAACTGGTCATTCAAGTGCCGCCCACCCGCAAGGCGCCGGGTTCGGACTGGCTCCAGTTGCTGGGATGCACCGAAAACAACCTGAAGAACCTGAATGCCAAAATTCCCCTGGGCCTTTTCGTGTGCGTGACGGGGGTATCCGGGAGCGGGAAGAGCACGCTGGTGGATGACATCCTGCGCCGTGCCCTGTTCCGGAAAATCTACGGATCTCGAGATCTGCCAGGTGCCCATCGGAAGTTGCTGGGAGCGGACAAGCTGGATAAGGTGATTGTGATTGATCAATCCCCGATCGGGCGTACGCCCCGCAGCAATCCTTCCACCTACACCGGGGCCTTTGCTCCGATCCGTGATTTGTTCGCCGCCCTCCCGGTGTCGAAAGTCCGTGGCTATGGGCCCGGCCGATTCAGCTTCAATGTCAAAGGCGGGCGATGCGAGGCGTGCAAGGGTGATGGAATCATCCGCCTTGAAATGCATTTTCTCCCTGACGTCTATGTGATGTGCGAGCAGTGCGGCGGATTGCGCTACAACAAGGAGACTCTGGAAGTCCACTACGGGGGCAGGAGCATCGCCGAGGTGCTGAACCTGACCATTGATGAGGCGTTGGACTTTTTCAAGAATATCCCTGCCATCGAGCGGAAACTGCGCACCTTGTCTGAAGTCGGCCTGGGCTACATTCAGCTGGGCCAATCGGCCACGACGCTTTCGGGCGGCGAGGCCCAGCGCATGAAGCTGGCATCGGAACTCAGCCGCCAGGCGACTGGAAAAACCCTGTATCTTCTGGATGAACCCACGACCGGGCTTCATTTTGCCGACATCGAACGCCTCCTGATTGTCATTGAACGGCTTCGGGATGCCGGGAATTCGATTCTGGTGATCGAGCATAATCTGGACGTCATCAAGCGATGCGATTACATGATTGATCTGGGGCCGGAAGGCGGGGATGATGGGGGACGAATTATCGCCGTGGGCACGCCGGAAGAGGTGATCCGGTGTGCGGCGTCCCATACCGGACAGGCGTTGCGGAAACATATGGAATGAATGACATGAGGCTTATTGTGATCCTCGGGTGGCTGGCGTTAGGAGCCGCCGTGACAGGGGTGGCGGAAAATCCTGCCGTGGATCCGTTGATGGTGGCCCAGGTTGCGCTGGAAGACGGGTTGTATGACCTGGCCCAGCGGCAAGCCGAAGCCATTTTGAAAGAGAGCCAAGGATCCGCACCGAACCGGGGCGAGGCGATGGTTTTGCTGGCGCGAGCGCTTCACGGTCAGCGCCGGTTCAAGGATATGATCCAGCGCATTGATGAGACAGGGATCATGACGCCTACGACCCAGTCCGGTGCTCTGGTGTATTGGCATGCCGTGGCCCAGTATGAGGTGGGGAATGTGCCGGCGGCTCTTTCTGAAATACGGGGATTTCCCTCCCGTTTTCCCGGGAGCGCCTTGATTCCACCCGCCTCTCGGCTGGAAGCCTGGTGTAACCTCAAGGAAGGCCGGAGTGACGTGGCTCTGGCCGTTTTCGAGCGTTATGATCGCCAGTTCGGGACTACCGGGGAGGGGGCCGCCAATCTTCTGGACTGGGGACAGGCTCTGCTGGGGGCTGGTAATGCCGCCGGGGCACGGGAGGTTCTGGGGCGATTGGCGAAGCGGACGCCCGCGACATCCGTTGTCCAGGAGGGCACGCTGTGGCTTGCCAAAGCGCTGGTGGCCGACGGAAAGTGGGAGGCGGCCTGGAACATCCTGAACCTGGCGGCCAATGATCCCGCGATGCGGCAGGATCGTCGCGCATTGGCCTGGATGAATTTGAGTGAGGTGAATGCGGCCCAAAGCAATCTCGAGGCGGCCGTGACTTCCGCGACTCGAAGCATGGAACTTGCGCCGACGACCTATTTAAAAAATCGGGGTCAGGCCTTGCGGGGGCGCTGGTTGCTGAGGCAGGGTAAACTTGCCGAAGGGGAGTCGATGCTTCGTCCGGTGATAGCCCAGTTGACGGATGACCCGATTTCAGGCGTTTTGCAACTGGAATTGGCGGGAACCTGTCAGGCCATGAGCAAGCCTGAAAAGGCGGCTGTAGAATACCAATACTACCTTGAAACCTTTACCGATCCGGCGGGACGGCTCCAGGCCTTTCGCGGACGCGGGCTTGCCTTGTGGGCTCTGCAACGGTACGCCGAGGCCTCTGTGATGTTTGACAAGGCGGCAGGCCTCGTCTCTGATCCTGCGGCTCGTGAGCCACTCCTGGTCAAATCCGCTGATGCGCTGTTTGCCAATTCCCAATACAAACTTGCAGGAGCCGCCTATGAACGTATTCTGGCCGCGTTTCCCGCGGGAATGCTGACGACGCAGGTGTTGTTTCAATACGGGGAGAGTCTGACCCGCCAGTCACAATGGGGCCCTGCCGAAGAAAGATTCAGGGAGTTGATCCGTCGTTATCCCGACAGTCCCCTGGCCGAACGGGCATTGCTGCGGATTGCGGAACTCAAGGAAGAACAGGGGCCCTCCTTTATGCGAGCGGCCTTGGCGGCCTATTCGGATGTGATGGCCATTTATCCCACGGGTGCCTTGTTTCCGGAAGCCCTTCATCGCCATGGCCTGGTGGCTTATCAGGTGGGAGAGATTGACACCGCGCTCAAGGATTTTACCCGGGTCGGCACGGATTTCCCAACCCATCGCGTGGCGCCGCAGGCCTATTTCATGCGGGGATGGGCACTGTATATGCGCGGCCAGGAAGAGGAGTCGCTGAAGGTTTGTAAGGCGTTTGTGGTGAGTTACCCGGACAGCGAATGGACGCCCGGTGTTGTGTTCTGGATTGGGGAATATGCCTATAACCATGGACTGTATGCGGAGGCCGAAGCCCAGTTCCTCATGCTTGCGGAAAAGGTTCCCAAGGATGTCTTGGCGGAAAAGGCCCTGATCTGGGCGGGACGGTCCGCCATGAAACAGAAGGAGTACTTGCGGGCCGTGGATATCTTCTCCCGGATGGCTCGTGCCTATCCCGGCAGTGAACATATGCCCGAGGCCCGGTTTCTTCAGGGGGATTCCCTGAGCGAACTGGGTGAATTCTCACGGGCGATCCTGGTGTTCGATGACCTGATTGCCAAGTTCCCCAACAGCACCCTGGTCAGCGCTGCCTGGGGACGACGCGGAGATTGCCAGTTTACCCTCGGCGCCACGGATCCCCGACGGTATGACGAGGCGATTTCCTCCTATCGTTCCGTTGCCCGGAGTCCGGGAACGACATTTGATTTGGAGCTTCAGGCGGAGTATAAGATGGGGCGCTGTTATGATAAGCTGGGACGACGCACCGAGGCCTTTGAGCAATATTACAGTTGTGTGGTGGTTCGTTATCTGGCTGGAAAAGGATCCGCGCCTGCAGCCATCTGGTTCACCAAGGCGGCTTTTTCGGCAGCGGATATTTTAGAGTTGGACAAAAACTGGAAACGCGCCGTCAAGGTGCTGGAGCGTGTGGTGAATGCACGGGTTCCCGCCAGCGATGACGCCCGAAAACGGATTGATCAGATCCGGACCGAGCATTGGGTCTGGTAAGAGGTGGCTTATGTTTGAACTGTTGCGACAAGGGGGATTGATTGCCTGGATCATCATGGGATGCGGCGTGGCCGCCTTGATCCTTTTTTTGGAACGGCTTTTGAGTCTACACCGGGCCCGGATCAAGTCGGAGGATTTTATCATCGGTATTTGCAACAATCTTCGCCGCGGGAATGTGAATGAAGCCCTGGCCATCTGTGACGACACCCCCGGTCCCGTGGCGGTCATTGTGCGGGCCGCCATTTTAAACCGGCAGGCGGATAAGGAATCCATCCGAACGGCCATTGAGAACGCCGGACGGACGGAAATCTCCCGCATGGAACGGCGCTTATCGCTTCTGGCAACCGTGGCTCAGGTGGCTCCGATTTTTGGGCTTCTGGGCACCGTTCTGGGGCTGATCAAGTCCTTGCAGGCGATGAAGCTGGCGGCTCCTCTGGTTCAACCGGTCGATGTGATGTCCGGTCTGATGCAGGCGTTAGTGACCACGGCGGTCGGGCTGGCGGTGGCGGCTCCCTGTTACATTGCCTTCAGTTTCCTGGTCGGGAAAGTGGAGAAGATTGTGATCGATATGGAGCGATCCGCGTCCGATCTGATTGCCTTTCTCGCGGGGACCCCGATTGTCCGCGATGAGCCGGTTCCGGAGAAGGACGAATGATCAAGCGCGAGAATCCCAAGATGATCGGATGGACGGTACAGGGGTTTCGGCATTACCGGCCTGTCAACCGCCTGGATCAAGGGCTCGTGATGGCCGTGCCGTGGGTGAGTTTTGTCTTGTTGGTTTCGGCTTATCTGTATTTCCTGGCTCCGAACGTCTTGCAACCCGGGGTGGTCATTCAGCTTCCGGAAATATCCTTCACCGATGGTCGCCATTATGGCCACACCATTGCGGTGCTGTCCTTGCCGATGGCGGGACGTGCCGACCGGGATGAGCTTTTTTTCTTTGATGACCAACGTTATCTGGGCCGGGAAGCCTCCGAAATGGATGCTCTGCGTGCAGCCCTGGCGACGGCGTGGAGTCAGAAGCCGAACCTGCCCTTGATCATTGAGGCGGATCGCATGGTGCGACACGATACGATTGTGAAGCTGTTTGATATGGCCTCGGAAGCCGGTTTCCGTGAAGTGAACCTGGCAACGCGTCCCCCGGAAAGGTGATGGTTGTGTCCAATCCCTATGTCATACCAATGCCGTGGAAAAACCTGATGCTGGTGCTTGGAGGCGGGGTGGCGTTGTGGATTCTGCCCTGGCTGGCCTGGCCGCATGGGACGCTTTCGACGGGGCGAGATCCGCTTCGTAAGCCGCCGGTGTTCCGGTATCTCAGGACGATTCAGGGACTGGAGGGGTCAGCGTGGTCGCCTGTATTGATGCCATTGCCGACGGCGGACGGATTTAGTAAAAAGGCTGCCATTCATGAGATGTCTCAGAAAAGTTCGGGGTCGGTTCTGAAACCACGGACATTGGAGCCTTTGTATCTGGAAATGAAACCGGCGCCCGTGGCCTCCTTAACCGGGAATGGAATCGCGTCCTTGGAGACTCCTGGGTTTGATCCTGAGCGTCTCAATCCGGTTGTTTTTTCGCGGGTGGCGACAGGGCAGGGAACGGGCGTCCAGGTTGAGGTCGCGAACGGGCTGAAAGCCCGCAACTTCGATGCCCCTGAATTGAGGGGCCTGACGCTTCCGACGACGAAGTTAAACGCGATTTTCGTCACGGCATTGATCGAGATTGACCGGAGGGGCGGTGTAACGCATGTTTTTCTGGAGCAGCCCAGCGGCATTGCGGCTTTGGATTCCTCTCTTGTGAGGGGGTTGCGGGCCGGGAGAGGCGATCCGGGAGAGCGTCCGGCTGAGGGAGCCCTCAGGATCGTTATTTGGAAAGGGGATCAAGGAGAGGATGAACAACATGGACATTAAAATTGAAAAGTGGGCGCCAGACAAGCCGAACAGTGTTGTCGCCTCATTCCTCAAACGGCCTGCGTTCGAGCCCGTGGCTGAAAACACGGCCCGAGAAGCTCTTGAAAATATCCGGCTCAACGGCGATGTCGCCGTCCTGAAGTACATCCAGGATTATGATGGGGTTTCCCTTAAGGTGTCGGATTTGCGAGTCACTCAGGCGGAACTGTCTGAGGCGCGTGATACGGTGGATCCCCAATTTCGGAACGCCGCGCGGGAAGCCTATAAGCGGGTTATCACCTTTTCGCGGGCCGGCATGAAAAAAGATTGGAAGATTTTCAGTCCCAAGGGCGGTGAATTGGGCGAGCAGTTTGTTCCGTTTGACCGGGTGGGGGTGTATATCCCCGGCGGGCAGGCTCCTTTGGTGTCATCGGTTTTCATGACCGTGACCCTGGCCAAGGTGGCTGGCGTTCAGGAAATTGTGGTGTGTACGCCCTCCGATAGCACCGGGCGCGTGAATCCCTATATTCTTTTTGCCCTGGAGATGGCGGGAGCCACGGAAATTTACCGGGTGGGCGGTATTCAGGCGATCGGGATGATGGCTTACGGCACCAAGACTGTGCGCAAAGTTCAGAAGATTGTGGGGCCCGGCGGCGCCTATGTCACGGCGGCCAAGAAGTTGGTCTATGGGGATGTGGCCCTGGATCTGGTGGCGGGTCCGAGTGAAATTGCCATTTTGGCGGATGAAACCGCGCCGCCGGAGTGTGTGGCCGCAGACCTGCTGTCCCAGGCCGAGCATGGAACCGGCCACGAGAAGGCCCTGCTGGTCACCAACTCGGCCGCGTTGGCCAACAAAGTGTGTGATCAATTGCTGAAACAGGCGGCGACCCTCAGTCGCAAACAGGCTGTCCTCAAGGTGCTGGAGAAGGGGACTCTTGTGGTCGTTGTGAATACGATCGGGGATGGGATGGAACTGTGCAATCAGTTTGCCCCGGAACACCTTGAAATCATGGTGAGGGAGCCCCGGAACTGGCTGCGTAAGGTTCGGGCCGCAGGCGCCGTGTTTGTCGGGGTCTGGACGCCCGAATCGGCCGGGGATTTTGTGGCCGGACCCAGCCATGTCCTTCCCACGGGCGGGACGGCGACGATGTTCTCGGGATTGACGGTGGATGATTTCCGGAGACGGACCAGTTTTATGGCCTTTACCCGTGCCGACTTGCAGGAGACGCTTCCTGTGATTGAGGCGTTTGGTCGGGTTGAAGGATTGGATGCCCACGCGAAGGCCGCCCGAATGAGGTTTGAAGTATGATGAACAATCCATTGATCAGAAAATCGGTTCGAACCCTGGAGGCCTACACGCCGGGCGAACAGCCCCGGCGGCCGGGGTTGGTCAAACTGAATACCAACGAAAATCCCTATCCGCCCTCGCCCTGGGTGGCGGAGGCCCTGACCGCGTTGCCGGTTGAGACGTTGCGGCTTTATCCCGATCCGGCAAGCACCGGATTGAGGCAGACGATTGCCGACCTGCACGAAGTGGGACTGGATCAGGTGTTTGCCGGAAATGGTTCGGATGAAATTCTGGCATTGTGTACCCGTGCCTTTGTGGAGGATGACGGAACCATTGGCTATTTTATGCCGTCCTACTCGCTGTATCCGGTGTTGGCGGCGATACGCGCCGTGCGCGGCGTGGCGTCTGAGTTGACGGAGTCTTTTGAGTGGCCCGCCCGTGATCCGGAGCCGGCTTCCCTGTTTTTTCTGACGAACCCGAATGCGCCAACCAGTATGCAGTTTCCGAAGGGAAAGATCAGCGCATTCTGCAAGCGTTTTTCAGGCGTGGTGCTGGTGGATGAGGCGTATGTGGATTTCGCACGGGAGAGTTGCCTGGATCTGGCGAAAACAAGGCCGAACGTGCTTGTGATGCGCACGATGTCAAAATCCTATTCGCTGGCCGGGATTCGCTGCGGGTATGTGGTGGGGCCTGAGCCGTTGATTTCCGCCTTGTTCAAGATCAAGGATTCCTACAACCTGAACCGGCTGACCCAGGTTGCCGCCACAGCGGCGCTTAAGGATCAGGCGTCCATGCGGGAGAATGCGGAACGGATCAAGGCGACCCGGGGGCGACTCTCCACTGAATTGGAAAAGCTTGGATTTACGGTTTCTCCCTCTGAGGCGAACTTTCTCTGGGCGAAACCCGGCCGCCAGACCGCGGGAGCGCTTTTTGAGGCGTTAAAGGCCGAAGGGATCCTGATCCGGTATTTTCCGGGGGAGCGGACCGGCGACCATGTTCGGATTACCGTCGGAACGGATGAGGAAGTGGATCGGTTGTTAGAAGTTTTGGGAGGACTGATATGAAAAAACGGATGGCAACGGTGGCGCGTAAGACGCGTGAGACGGATATCAAGGTGGCCTTGACGATCGACGGGAAGGGCGTCAGTAGCGTGGAAACAGGAATGCCCTTCCTGAATCACATGCTCGAGCTTTTTTCAAAGCACTCCCTGATGGACTTGACGGTGAAGGCGACGGGCGACCTGGAGGTGGACTATCATCATACGGTTGAGGATCTCGGTCTTGTGTTGGGAGATGCCCTTGATCAGGCGCTGGGCGATCGTCAAGGCATTGTCCGGTACGGGTGGTCCTACATTCCGATGGATGACGCGCTCAGCCGGGCTGTTGTGGATCTGGGAGGACGACCCTACCTGGTCTATGAGGTGGCCAACCGAACCCGGAAGATCCGGGATTTCAATTTGATCCTGATTCGGGAATTTTTTCAGGCCTTTACCGTGAAAGCCCGCCTGAATCTTCACATTGCCCAGCTTTACGGTCAGGAACCCCATCACGCCTACGAGGCAATTTTCAAGGCCGTGGCGCGGGCACTGGGCGAAGCCTGCCGCAGGGATTCCCGTGTCTGCGGAGTCCCCTCAAGTAAAGGGGCCATTTGAGGCACTGGGGCAGACCATGATAAAGATTTATCCGGCGATTGATTTGAAGGATGGGAAATGCGTCCGGTTGCGGCAGGGACGCGCCGACGCCGTGACGGTGTATTCAGAGGATCCCGTAGCGATGGCCCGGCACTGGGCGGAGGCGGGCGGGGATTGGCTTCATGTGGTGGATTTGGACGGCGCTTTTGCCGGACATCCCGTTCATCATGATGTTGTGCGTGAGATCGTTGCCGCCATCCCGATACCGGTTGAGTTCGGCGGAGGGCTCCGCACCGATGAGGATATCCGACTCATGCTGGAAGCGGGTGTACGGCGCGTCGTACTGGGGACGCGAGCCTGCGCCGACCCTGATGCCCTTGCGGCCTTGGTGCAGCAGTTCGGGGATCGCCTGGCCGTCGGGATTGATGCGCGTAATGGTCGGGTTCAGGTCAAAGGCTGGGTCGAGACGACGGATACCCTTGCTGTGGATCTGGCCAGGCGGGTCTCGGAACTGGGAGTGAGCACCCTTATCTACACGGATACCGCCACGGATGGAATGTTGACAGGACCGAATATCGAGGGGGTCCGCGCTCTGTGTCGCGCTGTCAAGGCGAAGGTTATCGCCTCCGGTGGAATTTCGACCTGCCAGGATATTGTCGCACTGGCCGCGCTGAATCTCCCCAATCTGGATGGAGTCATTGTGGGAAAGGCTTTGTACGAGGGAGCGGTCACCATCCCCGGCATGAAGGCGGCTCTCGTATAAAGGAGACAGCATGAATCTTCGAGGAAAGACGGCATTGGTCACGGGCGGAGCGGTTCGGATCGGGAGGGCGGTTTGTGAAGCCCTTGCCGTGGAAGGCTGCCATGTGGTTATCCATTGCAGCCGTTCTGTCCAGGCGGCCGAACAGCTTGCGCGGAGGCTGCGAGGGCTTGAGGTCAAAGCCTGGGTCGTGAAGGAAGCGATCGACTCCGAGGCGGATTGCCGGTCTTTGATGGCCGAAGCGTTGAAGCAGGCGGGGGGGCTGGATATCCTGGTGAACAATGCGGCCGTATTTCATAAAACCCGGTTGAAAGCCGTGACGGAGCAAAAACTGAAGATGGAGTTCGGGATCAATCTTTTTGCTCCTATTTTGTTGACGCGATTGTTTGCCGAGCAGGCCGAAAAGGGAGCGGTGGTAAACTTGCTGGATCGCCGGATCAAGGCCAATGATGTCGACTGCCTTCCCTACTCGTTGTCGAAAAAAGCCCTGGCGTCCTTCACTGAGGAGGCGGCGCTGGCGCTGGCCCCTGAGTTCACCGTGAATGCGGTGGCACCGGGCCCGGTCCTTCCACCCCCGGGAAAAGGTGCGCCGTATCTTCATGAGCGTGCCGGTTTGATTCCCCTCAAGTGCCGTATTACCCCGTACGATATTGCCGCAGGCGTTGTCCAGCTTCTCAAGCTCGAGGGCGTGACAGGGCAGACCTTGTTTATGGATGGGGGTCAGCATCTTCTGGGTAACGGAGTTTGACAAGAGGCTGTTCGGGTGCGAAAATAATGGTTTTTAAGGAATAAGTGTGGACCCTGTCATTGTTCAACGAGCTGATCATACCCTGAGTCGCCAGAATATCAGTCCTGAGGCTTTAAAAGTGCTTTATGGGCTTAAGGAAGCGGACTATGTCGCCTATATTGCCGGGGGAGGAGTGCGGGATCTTCTCCTGGGGCGAACGCCCAAGGATTTCGACGTTGTTACCGATGCGACCCCCAATGATCTCAGACGCGTTTTCCGGAATTGCCGCCTGATTGGCCGCCGATTCCGTCTCGCCCATGTTTTTTTCGGGCGTGACAAGATCATTGAGGTGGCCACATTCCGGGCCAATGTGCCGCCAGACTCAGCGGATTCCCCAGATCCAGCCGATCAGACCGAGCAGTCTGATCCGAGCGATCAAGCCCCCCAAAACCACCACCATGTGCGACGGGACGACGGCATGATTGTTCGTGACAATCTTTTCGGTACTCCTGAGGAAGACGCCCTTCGCCGGGATTTCACCATCAATGCGCTTTTCTATAATATCCGGGACTATTCTGTGATCGATTATGTGGGTGGGCTTCAGGATCTTCAGAAGCGCGTGATCCGGTTTATCGGCGACCCGGGAGTGCGTTGCGTGGAAGATCCGGTGCGCATGATCCGGGCTGTTCGTTTTGCCGCAATGCTGGGATTTGACTTTGAGCCCGCCACGGCGGCGGCGATTCGAGAGCATCACGGAAGTTTGGCGCTCGCGAACCGATCCCGGTTGTATGAAGAGGTTCAAAAACTCTTTTTCTGCAAGGCCGCCGAACGGGCCTACGAGTTGCTTCGCGAATTCGGTCTCTATGAGATGCTGTTTCCTGAGCTTGGTTCCTGGTTGGGACCCAACACGGGAACCCCCGAGTGCTTGCGGATCAGCCAGGCGCTCAAGCAGGTTGATCAATGGCGACAGACGGGTCGTGAAGTCTCGCCTGCCCTGTTGTTTGCGCTGATGTTTGGCGGTATGCACGAGGCCAGAGCGGGTGAATTGAGCGAACAAGGTCAACACAAGGGCTTGGCGTTGCATTCGGTGACCATGGAGCATTTCGGCGGGCTTACCGAGCGGGTTCAGGTTCCCAAGACCGTGCGATACCGGACCGCAGAAATCCTGGCGTCCCAGCCCCGATTGACGGCCGATGGCGGACGGCGTGCCCGTCCCCTCGCGACACGCGATTTTTTCCCTGAAGCAGTGGCGTATCTCGAATTTATGGTGTGCCTGACCGGTGAGCATCGCGAAGCGCTTGCACAGGCACAGGCCATTGACTGGGCCCCCCGCCAGTCCCGTTACGGTGAGGAAGGGGAGCCACGGCGTCGGCCTCGCCGCCGTAGAAGAGGCCCCCCGGTTTCCGGACCGTCATAAGGGATTACCCGTATAGGGCTTTTTTCAGGGAGTCCCTCATGACCTCAACCGCCGCCGGTTTTCCGGTCCAGATAGTAAACGCCTCTGCGCCCTGATGAAGCAACATTCCCAGTCCGTTGGATGTTTTTGCCCCGCCTTCTGAGGCGGCCTGAGTGAAGCAGGTGACGGGCCGGTTGTACACGAGATCGAAGGCCAGTTGTCCAGAGCGGAAGGCGGAGGGTGGTAGGGGACAGACATCCTCCGGCTTCATTCCCACGGGGGAGGCCTGGACAATGAGATCCGCTCCGGTTGTGTGACTCACCCAGTCGATCAGCGAGGCGCCTGCCCACTCGACCTTCACCGAGGGCGACAACGTGGCGAGGTCGCGACTGACAGCCCTGCAGCGGGCTTCATCAATATCGGCAAGAATAAGCCTTGAGGCGCCTTCGCTGGCGGCTGTAATGGCTACCGCCCGGCCAGCTCCCCCGCATCCCAGCACGAACAGGGTACGGCCGGTGACGGAGAAATCGAAGGCTTCCTTCACGGCGGTCAGGAATCCTTTTCCATCGGTGTTGTGACCTCGCAAGCCTGTAGCGGTGAACTCAACCGTATTCACAGCGCCAAGCCTGCTGGCAGACGGGGCGAGATCGCTGAGTCCCTTGAAGGCGGTTTCCTTCAGGGGCACCGTGAGGTTTACTCCGCGAAATCCCATGTGTTTCATGCTGTTCAACACGGGCAGCAGGGTTTCAGGAGCCACATCAAACGCCAGATAGATCGCGTCCAATCCCAGGGATTGGAATGCCGCATTGTGCATGACCGGCGAGAGAGTATGGCCGATGGGGTGACCCAGTACGGCAAACGGAAGAGTGTGTCCGCTCAAGGTTTTCATAGGGCAGGTCCCGGGTCACGCTTTGTTTTCGCGTGGGCGGCCCGATTGAAGAGGATCCGGTTTACGCAGGACAGGTAAGCCCGGGTTCCCGCTTCAACGATATCCGTGCTGGCCGCCTTGGCGCTGATGATGTCATCGCCGAAGGCAACCCTCAGGGTGACTTCTCCCATGGCGTCCTTGCCAACGGAAATAGCCTGCAGTGAGAAATCAATCAACTGGCCCTTGACCTTGGTGATGCGGTCAATGGTTTTGAGTGCCGCATCCACCGGCCCATCGCCGCACCCCGCGTCCTGGAAGACTTCGGTTCCGCGTTTCAGGCGGAGGGTGGCGGTGGGAACGGTTTCGGTACCCGCCGAGACATGCAGATAGTCCAGGATGAAGGCGTTTTCAATCACATCCATCTGGTCACGTGCGATGGCCAGAAGATCATCCTCGTAGATGTTCTTTTTCTTGTCGGCCAGTTCGATGAACCGGTTATAGGCATTTTCGATTTCGGAATCCGTCAGCTTCATGCCCATTTTGGCGAGTTTGTCGCGGAAGGCGTGACGACCGGAGTGCTTCCCGAGGACAAGGTCGGAGCCCTCGATGCCGATATCCTCGGGGCGCATGATTTCATAGGTCGTACGCTCCTTGAGGATGCCGTCCTGATGGACGCCGGACTCGTGGGCGAAGGCGTTGGCACCCACGATGGCCTTGTTGCGTTGTACGATCATGCCCGTCATGCGGCTGACCATGCGGCTGACTCGGAAGATTTCCCGTGTTTCCACATTCGTGCGCAGGTTGAAATAGTCCTGGCGTGTACGGATGGCCATGACGATTTCCTCCAGCGAAGTGTTTCCCGCGCGTTCGCCAAGTCCGTTGATGGTGCATTCAACCTGGCGTGCCCCAGCCCTGACGGCAGCCAGTGAGTTGGCCACCGCCATGCCGAGATCGTTGTGGCAATGAACCGAAATGATGACGCCGGGAACCCTGGCTTTTACGCGTTCAGCGAGGGTGCCGATCATGGTGCCGTATTCCGCAGGAATGGCGTACCCGACGGTATCCGGGATGTTGAGGGTGGTCGCCCCCGCCTCTGCCACGGCGGTGTAGAGTTCCACAAGATACCCCAGATCGGACCGGGTGGTATCCTGGGCGGAATACTCGACATCATCCGTGAAGGTGCGCGCGAATTTTACCGCGTGGACCGAGCGCTCAAGATTCTGGGCGCGGGTCATCTTCAGGATTTTCTCCAGATGAATATCGCTACCCGAGCTGAAGGTGTGAATCCGCCTTTTAGCGGCCGGAGCAATAGCCTTGCCCGCCCGCTCGATGTCCTTTTCAATGGTGCGGGCGAGGGCGGCAATGGTCGGGCCCTTGATGCTTTCGGCAATCGTGTGTACGGCGTCAAAATCGTCCGGCGAGGCGATGGGGAACCCGGCCTCAATCACATCCACTTTCAGCGCTGCGAGGGCATGGGCGATTTCCAGCTTTTCCCTATGGTTCAGACTGCACCCCGGCGCCTGTTCACCGTCGCGCAGCGTGGTGTCAAAGATGATGACGTGATCCTGATCTTTTTTTATACTCATGACTTCCTCATTCTTTTCCCATGGCGATGACCCCTGACCGGGAGACATCCAGAATCCGGAACGGCTTCACCAGTTCCATGAAATCGGCGACATGTTGTTGTTCCCCGACCAGTTGGATGACCAGGGACTCGTTTTGGACGGATACGACCTTCCCTCCGAATACGTCGGCCAGCTCAATGATTTCCGAGCGGGTTTTGCGGGTGGCGGCGATCTTGACCAGAATGCATTCCCGGTTCAGGAATGATTCCCGGGTCAGATCCGTCACCGAGATAACGTCCACCTGCCGGTTGAGTTGCTTGGTGACCTGTTCCAAAACGCGGTCATCGCCGGGAACCTGCATGGTCATGCGGGAGATGGTCGGATCCTGGGTCGGGCCGACATTCAGGCTTTCAATGTTGTAGCCGCGCCCCGAGATCAGGCCGACCACGCGGGCCAGCACGCCGGGTTCGTTATCCACAAGGGCGGTTATGGTATGTCGTCGTATGGAAGTGTTATTATTCATCGTCATCCTTTCCTTCACGCCAGTCCTTGGACCATTTCAGACAGGGAGGCACCCGGGGGCACCATCGGGTACACATTATCATCCGGCTTGGTGATGCATTCAATCACCACCGGTCGTTTCATGGCCAGTGCCTTGCGAAGGGCGGGGGCCACTTCGCGCTTTTCGGTTACGCGAAGACCGGCGGCTCCGTGGGCTTCCGCCATTTTCACGAAGTCTGGAAGATAGCCCTGGGGTTTGTCTTTGAGCTTTTCATTCCGGGCTCGGAGATTTTGATCCAGTCGGACGGCGGAGTATTCCTTTTTGTAGAACATCTCCTGCCATTGCCGGACCATGCCCAGATAGCCGTTGTTCATGATGACCACGACGATGGGCAGGTCATGTTCGACCGCAACCACGAGTTCCTGGAAGTTCATCTGGATGCTGCCGTCGCCGGAAATGGCGATGACATTGCGGTCGCGGCAACCTGCCTTGGCGCCAATGGCGGCCGGCAGGCCGAAGCCCATGGTGCCCAGACCGCCCGACGAGATAAACGAGCGCGGTTGGGTATACTTGAAGAAATGAGCCGCCCACATCTGGTGCTGCCCGACATCGGTGGTGATAATGGCGTCGCCCTTGGTCACCTCGTAGATCTGCTCGATGGCGTACTGGGCCAGAATGCGGGGCTCCTTGGTGTCGTAGGTGAACGGAGCCTCCTTTTGCCAGCCGTGAACCTGGGTCAGCCATTCTTTCCTCGGCTGGGCCACAATCTGGGGGATCAGTTCCTTGAGAATGGACTTGGCATGTCCGATGACGGGAATATCGACGCGGACGCTTTTGGCGATCGCCGAGGGGTCGATATCGATATGAGCGATGATGGCGTTTGGCGCAAACTCCGAGACTTTCCCGGTCACACGGTCGTCAAACCGGGCGCCGACGGAAATCAGGAGATCGCAGGTGCTGATGGCGCGGTTTGCCGCCACGCTACCATGCATGCCCGGCATACGGAGGGCCAGGGGATCGGTATCAGGGAAGCCGCCCAGGCCCAGCAGGGTTGTGGTGACGGGGATTTTGGCCTTGCGGGCGAGGGCGGTGAGTTCTGCCGACGCACCGGCGGCAATGACTCCGGCTCCGGCGAGAATCACCGGCTTTCGAGCCGTATTGATGGCGGCCGCAAGTTTGGCAATCTGCTTGGAATTCCCTTCGTAGACCGGCTTGTAGCCGCGTCGTTCAGGCTTTCCGGAGAATGTGGCGCTGGTCATCTGGCGTTGAACATCCTTGGGGATATCCACGAGGACGGGGCCGGGTCGTCCGGTTGTGGCGATTTCAAAAGCTTCGGCGATGATGCGGGGCAGATCATCCGCATTTTTCACCAGGTAATTGTGTTTGGTCACCGCCCGGGTGATGCCGACGGTGTCGGCTTCCTGAAAGGCGTCGTTTCCGATCATGTGGGAGGGGACTTGGCCGGCAATACACACGACGGGAATTCCGTCCATGTTGGCTGTGGCCAGGCCGGTGACGGCGTTGGTGGCGCCGGGTCCGGAAGTCACGATACAGCAACCGGGCTTGCCCGTGGCGCGGGCGTAGCCATCAGCCATATGGGTGGCGCCTTGCTCGTGGCGGACCAGGAAGAACTCGAGAGGCGCCCGGGCCAGTTCGTCGAAAAGATCCAGAACGGTTCCGCCTGGAAGACCGAACAGGGTTTTCACTCCCGCATCCTTCAGGGCATCAACTGTACATTTCGCACCGCTTCTCATCGTTCACTCTCCTGTTCTGAATCGTGGCATTATAGTTATATAAACAAAAAAACCCACCGCTTTTTGCGGTGGGTTATCTTTGCGTCGGTTAGGTATCTTCTCAGATACAAACCTCCCACCGCAGGCCGCCTACCAATACCAAGGCAAGGGTGACCCCGTCCGTCCGCAGCATCGTGCTGAGGTTTTTACGGCCGTTTGCGATGGGACTCATTGTTTTCATATGTAATAACGGTGCCACAACCGGCACCCTTCCGTCAACACCGATTTTTGTTGCCGGTAAATCGCGGCTAGTGGCGCATGGCAAGCTTCCACCAGGGAGAGAGCTGGGTCTCGGGAAGTTGCCAGATCCGGTCATGACTATGCCGCCGTGACTATGGCCGTGCGACGGTTCCCTCAGGCTTGCCGAAGCGACAAGACCCTGACGATGCTGGCTGAAAAAGTTCTCAAAACAGTTCAAATGTAATATGTTGATTCCGCTGAAAAACCGCGACGGACGGCGAGGCCGCCGTCCCTCCCGTACTGAAAAAGCCCGCCATTTGAAGAATCTTGGGAGGGTCCGCGGCCTCGCGGACCGTCGGTATGGGGTTTTTCAGCGGAATCATATGTTACGA
>CAMDCX010000016.1 GCA_945890715.1 PVC group bacterium
ATCTGATAGACATGCAGGTCGGGCGCGTCAGATATCCGCTTCCACACATCGGTATCACTCGTATCCAAAAGCCGGATCGTCGATGTCTTTATCGCGGTTGCTGTTCCTTTTCTCACATTCAGCGTCAAGTTGGCGCCAGATGGCGGCACGTTATAGCTTGTCCACTTCCGGCCCCCTTGAACAAGCACCTCGCCCACCATCGCACTCTGAGATTGAACGCTTCCAGCCATTAACCAGAACCCTACCGTGATTCCAATGCCAATTCGATTCCAATATGTCATGTTTATGCTTTCTTCGTTTGTGGGGCCTTCTTGGCGCCCAGTGCTGCCTTGATCTCGGGCAAGCGCTTGGCAACCACCAACTCGATGCAGGGACTGCCGGGGAATTTCCGCACAAACTCCTCGTGCAACTTGAGAGCTTTCACCCAGTCCCGGCTCCAATACGTCATCGTGGCCAGACTCAATTGAGCCTGCCACGCCATATCGCCATCCGGATATTCCTTGAGTATCCGCTTATAACACTCGGCCATTCCCGCCTGATTCTCGAGCAGGCAGTCGAGTGCCGCGATCCGCATCAGTACGTCATCAGCCAGGGAACTCCTCCGGTAAGTCACAAGAAAATGATTGTAACACTCCAACGCCTTCCGAAATTCGCCCAGCTGCCGGTAGCAACGCCCCGCCTGCATCAGCGCCCAGGCCGAGTCCTCCGAACCCTTGCCTAGGGTTTCTGCGGCTTTGTAGGCCTTGAGCGCCTCCTCATACCGCTTGGCGGTGAAGAATATGTCTGCTTTACGCAATGCGACAGTCGCCCGGTTGTCACGGGCCACCACTTTCAGGTCGGGCAACTGCGGAGCGGCCTGCCCCGATTTCAAAGGCAACACAACAAGGGCAATCCACCCCATACTGCAAAAACATTTTACAAAAGCACTCATCTTGACCTTCCAAACAGAGCCTGCCAACGAGCGACTATTCTGTTCACGGAAAGCCCGGAGACTACCACGCGCCCCCCCCTTTGATGTCAAGAGCTTTGTAAAAATGTTTGAATAAATTGTGAATTCCCTGCTGGCGCCATTCCTATCAGGCCTTACTGAAGCCCCCTTTTCAAGGTCGCAATTGCGCGCTTGAAAGCAGGTGGGGGACGACTCCTAGCAGCCCGTTGAAAAAACCTGCATTTCCGAAAGAAGACGGCGGCAACGGCGTGCCGCCCTCCAAAATCATGAGGATTATGAGAGTTGTGGAGGGCGCCGCGCTGTCGGCGCCTGTTTTTCAACAGGCTTCTGGGCGGGGCGCGGTTAATCCACAAGCACTTTGGCAGGGACGCCGGAAGAGGACGGAGGGATAACAGAGAGTTTCCGTGAATTCACAACGGTGGGATCAACGGAGGTCTTGAGGTCGCCCAAGGCCCAGATAATGGCATCCTTGAGCTCCCCATCCACCTTGGATAATCGCTGTGCCAGTTCGCGGGCAATGCTTCGATATAACTTCAGTCCAATCGAAGGACGAATGGCAATCAACTTTTCGAACTCGACCCGCGAAAATTCCATGACATGGGTTCGCTCCAGGGTCAGCACACTCGCGGAACGGGACTCCACCCCCAGGAAACAGACTTCCCCGAAAATATCAAGAGGACCCAACTCAACCAGCTTCTTGTGCTTGTTGATCCCGATGGCCTTGCGCACTTCCACCCGGCCATCCAGAATCAGGAAAAACGAACACCCCGCCTCGCCCTCATGGAGAATAACCTGACCCGGATCATAAACGTGCGCGGCACCGATCTTTTCAACGGCCGCCATCTCGTCAGAAGTCAGGTCACGAAGAATCATGCCACCCCGTCAGGGAATCGAAAACTTCACCGCTGTTGCCACCACTTCCGCCTTGATCCGAGCCAGAGCCGCCTCATCGGCCTGATACCTGACGGCGTCCACAATCCAGCCGCCGAGCCGTTCCATCTCGGCTTCCTTCATGCCACGGGTGGTGACGGCCGGGGTGCCGATACGTACCCCGGAGGTCACGGCCGGCGGACGGGTATCAAACGGAATCGCATTCTTATTCACGATGATTCCGGCCTTCTCCAGGGCGCAGGACGCATCCTTGCCGGTCGTCCCGAGCGGTGTCAGATCCACCAGCATAAGATGGTTGTCCGTCCCTCCCGACACAATCCGCATGCCATGCTTGGCCAGATAGGCTGCCAGCACCTGGGCATTCTTCACCACCTGCTTCTGGTACACCTTGAACTCAGGCGTCATGGCCTCCTTGAAGCAGATTGCCTTGGCGGCAATGGTGTGCATCAGGGGGCCGCCCTGAAGTCCCGGAAAGACCTGCTTGTCCAAATCCTGGGCATACTTGGCCTTGCAGAGCACCATACCGCTGCGCGGGCCGCGAAGGGTTTTATGCGTGGTCGTCGTAACAAAATCGGCGTAGGGAACCGGACTGGGATGCACGCCGGCGGCAATCAGGCCCGCAATGTGGGCCATATCCACCATGAGCAAGGCCCCCACGCTGTCGGCAATCTCACGCAGCCGCTTGAAGTCCAAAACGCGCGGATAGGCACTCGCACCGGCCACGACCAGCTTCGGCTTGCTCTGAGCCGCAAGAGTCGCAAGCTCATCATAGTCGATCATTTCCGTTTTTTGATTGACCCCGTAAGGCACGATCTTGAAAAACCGGCCGGAGAAATTCACCTTGTGGCCATGCGTCAAGTGACCGCCGTGAGCCAGACTCATAGCCAGAATCGTATCTCCCGCCTGCAGTGCCGAAAAATAGACCGCCATATTGGCGGAACTCCCGCAATGCGGTTGCACATTGGCATGTTCGGCTCCAAACAAAGCCTTGGCCCGGTCGATGGCGAGCTGTTCGGCCACATCCACAAACTCACACCCGGCATAATAGCGCTTCCCGGGATACCCCTCGGCGTACTTGTTCGTCATGACCGAGCCCTGCGCCTCGCGGATGGCCCGACTGGTGTAATTCTCGGAGGCGATCAGGTCGATCGTCCTGAGCTCGCGCTCTTCCTCATGCTTGATGGCATTGTAAACCTCGGAATCCACAGCCGACACCGAGGCCACTTCCACGGCCGCCCCGCCCATGGCGCCCATCTTATCAACGCGCCGCTGATGCCGATCCTCACCCACGAACGACTGCTTGAGCCAGGCCGAGAAAATGGATTCCGCCTGCTCCGGCTTCACCAGATCGCTCCCCAGCACCAGCACATTCGCATCATTATGAAGCCGGGTCGTCTGCGCCATTTCAGGCGTCAAGCACAAGGCGGCACGCACCCGGGGAAATTTATTGGCCGCCATGCTCATGCCGATTCCCGTCCGGCAAATCAGCACCCCCTGCTCCACAAGCCCCTCCGACACCCTCTCGGCCACCAGGCGGGCATAATCGGGATAATCCACGGCTTCCACGCTGTCGCAGCCGACATCCTCGACGGCGATGCCCTGCTTTTTCATGATCTTTTTCAGGGCTTCCTTAAGTTCAAAACCGCCGTGATCCGCACCAATCGCCATTCTCATGATCAAAATCCTTCCTGCGTTCAGTTTCCTGGTCTGTACAATCCTCGCAAATGCATCACCAATTCCGGCATGGCCGCCTCAATCTCGTCGCGAATGGTCCGATAGACATCAACCTTCATTCCGAAGGGATCCGGAACATCCTCCCCCTGATGACGCGCATTGAAATCATTCAGCATCACAACCCGCCCCGCCACACCGGGGAAACGGAGGATTACCGCGCGTTTGTGAGCTTCCGTCATTACCACAACAAGATCGGCAGCGTCAATCCGCGCCTGTGCCAGAGGCCGGCTCCGATGATCCCCCAAATCCAGGGTTTTCTCGGCACTCACTTCGATCGAACCCTCACTGGCCCGTTGGCCCGGGATGGCCGACACCCCCGCCGAGTCCACCTCCCACTCTGATTGTTTTCCCAGCCAATGCCGCGCCAGAATCGCCGCCAGGGGACTGCGACAGGTATTCCCCGTACAGACAAAAAGAACCAGGGGCCGCGCCATGACCGTCTCACGGGGAAGAGCGCCCTGCCGGAGAATCACGGGACCTTCCCCGGTGGCATCTACGACCGTGCTTTCCACGCCCAGCCCGGCTGGTCCCGCATCCAATGCCAGGGCCACGCTGTTCCCCAGTGCCTCGAACGCGGCCTCGACCGTCCGTGCCGCAGGGGCTCCACTGATATTGGCGCTGGTGACCCGCAGGATGCCGCCAGCCGCTTTTAACACGGCTCTCGCCACAGCATGATTAGGAACACGAAATCCCTCTGTGCCCTTTCCGCACCTCAAAACCAGCGTGAGGGGACCCGGCCAGTATCGCTTCGCCAACCGCCGCGCCCAAAGAGGAAACATCGCCTTCTGGCGTTCCACCTCCTCAAGTCCCGACACCAGCAGAGGAATCGGCTTGCCACGATCCCGTTCCTTGGCAGCATAAATCCGTTCAACGGCACCTTCCACGCTTGGGTCGGCGGCAACTCCATAGACCGTCTCGGTCGGTAAAATGATCAGTCCGCCGGATCTCAACGCCCGAGTTGCCTCTGAAATAAGAGCAGGTTCAGGACGAACCGGATTAACCACTAGAATTTTGGATTTAGCGCTGGCCATAACCACTCAAGACACGAAGACCCAGAAGAATGTCTGTGGCCCGTCGCAGGGCGGCATCCTGATCCACCCGCTGCATCAACTCCCGATCCTGCTCCGACTTGACGCTGAGTGGCCGGGCCGGTGAATTCGTTGTGGACAGCATGGCATTCCCGGTGTCAACGCCACGTCCCACTTCCACATCGGGACGAATTCCACGTCCTTCATACGAAACCGATTCAAGCAGATGGAGTTTCCGGGTTGTCAGCGTGATGACCTGTCCGTCCGGCAGGGTTAACGCCTCCCGGAAGCGAACCTCCCCGGAGGTGGGCGAACCAATCACCATAATCCCGGGCCGCCCGTGCCACACGGCAACCATCGCCTCTGCCGCCAACCGGGTTTGGTTATCAACAAGCACCATCAGCGGTACGTTAAGGGAAACCCCCGCTTCAACCTTGTTTGTCGAAATCGGCTTATCCTGATTATCCGTCACAATAAACAACGTTTCCCCGGAATGACGTCCAATGCCCGCCAGATGCGAAATGGAATCCAGATCCTGCCCCCCTGCCCCCCGGAAATCCAGAATGATCCCAGCCTTGCCGTCCAGCGCCCTGACATGATCCAAAATTTCACGCCCGCTTCCCTTGAGCACTCCCTCGATCTTCAGGTAGGCAATATCCTCCGGCCACAGTTCAACCGCAACAACAGCCTGTTTCCCTGCACCCTGTTTGCCCGCATCACCGATGGCTTTGTCCACCCCGATAAACGCACCGGGATCGATCGACCGGAGAATACCCTCAATCCCGCCGCGCACGGCCTGAGACCGGTCCATCAGGACTCCCCGGGTTTCCAGGCTGGACAGAATGTCGTCAAGACTGACCGTTGCAAAACAGGAACAGGCTGAGAAAATTAAAAGAGAGAGACCCAGGCAAAAAACAACGCCCGTTTTCTCAGGCTTTTTTTGATTTTTTTGCGATTTCATTCTGGATCCTGTCATTCCCGGCATTGACCTTGTCAATCAAGGTCTGCTTATGGCTCACCAGTTGACGCGCCAGATCCGGTCGACTCAGGGCCAGTATCTGAACGGCAAGGAGGGCGGCATTTACCGCGCCAGCCTTGCCCACTGCCACCGTGGCAACCGGCACGCCAGCCGGCATCTGCACGGTCGAGAGAAGGGAATCCAGCCCGTTCATAAAGCCACTCGTCACGGGAATGCCAATAACGGGAAGGGAGGTATGCGCACAGATCACGCCCGCCAGATGGGCGGCTCCTCCTGCCGCGGCAATGATTACTTTCACGCCCTGGCCGGACGCCTTTCGCGCAAAGGCCGATGCCATATCCGGCGTCCGGTGCGCGGACATCACGCGCACCTCGGACATCACTCCGAAATGCGTCAACGTTGAAACTGTTTCCTCCAACAGGGGCCAATCTGAATCGCTCCCCATCACCACAGCCACTTCCGGCTTTCGTCCTGTTTTTTTATTCATTTTTATCCCTCGGCCTTCATCCCTCATAATTCATCCTTCATCCTTTTTTAAGGGCTTTCGCCGCGATATCACGACGAAACATCGCGCCGTCATAACTGATTTTCCCAACAGCCTGATAGGCGGAGCCTACAGCCTCCTTCAACGTCTTTCCCAGCGCGGTCACTCCCAGCACCCGTCCACCCGACGAGAGGACCTTGCCGTCTTCAAACCGGGTTCCGGCATGAAACACAACCGCCTCTTTCACCTTCGCCGCCATCTTGAGACCCCGGATCTCCTTGCCCTTCTGATACGCTCCGGGATACCCTCCGGCGGCCATAACGACACACACACACGCCTCAGGCTTATAGCGCACCAACCCCGGACTGAGCGTGCCGTCAATGCAGGCCTCCAAGGCTGGGATCAGGTCACCTTGAATCCGGGGCAGAATCACCTGGGTTTCCGGATCCCCGAAACGACAGTTAAATTCCAAGACCTTGGGTCCCGCCTTGGTCATCATCAGGCCGGCATAGAGCACCCCCTTGTAATGGATTCCCCGGCTCTTCAACTCGGCAAGCGTTTTCCCGAACACCTCCCGCTCGACAACCGGCATCAATTCGGGGGTGAGAATCGGAGCAGGCGAATAAGCCCCCATGCCCCCCGTGTTGGGCCCCTGGTCGTTATCGTAGGCCCGCTTGTGATCCTGGGCGCTGGCCAGCAATACCACATGAACGCCGTCGGTCAGGGCCAGCACGGACACTTCCTCGCCTTCAAGAAATTCTTCAACAAGAACGCGCCTTCCCGCATCACCGAAGGCACCCTCCACCAAAGATTCATGAATAGCCCGTTCAGCCTCCTGGAGGGTAACGCACACTGTGACGCCTTTCCCGGCAGCAAGTCCCTCGGCCTTGATCACGATCGGCACCCCGATATCATGAATGAAGTCGAGCGCTTTCGCGGCATCCGTAAAGGTGCTGGACTGGGCGGTGGACACCCCCGCAGCCACCATGACGTCCTTGGCAAAAACTTTACTCCCCTCCATCCGGGCCGCCTCCTTGGAGGGGCCGAACACTCGCAGACCCTCTTTTTCAAGGAGATCCGTGAGACCCGCGCAAAGAGGCGCTTCAGGGCCCACAACGGTCAGATCGGGTCGGTTGGCGCACGCCCAGGCAACGATGCCCCGCATATCCTCAGAGCCGATATCCAAATTCGTCGCCAACTCCGCCGTCCCGGCATTCCCGGGCGCACAGAAGACCTCCGGCTTGCGGCTGTCATGAATCAACTTCCAAACCAGGGTATGTTCCCGGCCCCCTCCGCCAATCACTAAAACTTTCATAATGAAAAGAATATCGGATGCGGGTGCGGAGTCAACGGTTTTAGGGAAGCTCTTAAAATAACTCGCCCTGATCCTTGGCCTTGATCAGGGAATGAAACTCCATCCGGGTATAAAAGGGTCTCATAATGGCGGGCCATTCAGGCTTCACGGCAAGGGTTTCCAATCCGGGACAACAGGGCAGATCAACCCGAAGCCTGACCAGCGCGAGGTTCCGCTCCACGCGATCCCGCTGGGCAATCAGGTTCGTGCGGATGCGCGTCGAGTGAATCTCATCCACCCGGGACCACATGGCCTCAAGGGATCCAAATTGTCCAAGCAATTTAGCCGCCGTCTTGGGCCCCATTCCCTCGACCCCGGAAATATTGTCCACGGCATCCCCGGTCAAGGCCAGCCACTCGACAATCTGCCCGGGATGGACGCCGGTTTTCTCGAAAACCTCAGCGTGACCAAGCCGCTTATCATCCTTTCCCCAAGTCGCCATCCCGATTTTCCCGGAAACCAGCTGGTAGAGATCCTTGTCACTGGTCACAATGATGACGTCATCCGCCTCCCGCTCTCCCCAACACGCCAATGAGGCCAGAACATCATCAGCCTCCTGCTGATCGAGGCGAATCAAGGGAATGCCAGCCAAGTCCAGGAATTCACGAACCGGCTCAACCTGCCGCCTGAGATCATCGGGCATGGGAGGCCGTTGAGCCTTGTATTCGGGAAGCAGATCCAGCCGGGTTTTAGGGGACCCTCCATCCCAGGCCACCGCCCAATGGGAGGGTTTCCAGACCTCCAGGAGCTGATGAATCCCACGAATAAAACCGAACACCGCATTCGAGGGTTGTCCCTCGTGGGTTGCAAGCCCCCTGATGCCGAAGAAAGATCGGTAAAAGAGCTGAGTCCCGTCAACCAACAGGAGTCTTCGGGCGCTCATAGCCACACCCGTTATTGACCGGGCGCCATCGCTGCAGGAACGGTCATGCCCCCGCTTAGGGCGGACGGCTTATCCTTCGCACCGGGCTTGGCGGTGTCCTGATGCGGCTTCCGAATCAACTGCCCGCTCGGATCCACAAGTTTGGCGGTCACGAAAATCAGCAGATTTTTTTTGACGCTCTTCTCAGACTTGGAGCGAAACAGAGCGCCCAGAAGGGGAATGTCGCCTAGAATCGGAATCTTGTCGTTCGTCTTTTCCAATGCCTCCGTGATCAAGCCACCCATGACCACCGTAGCGCCGTCATAGATTGAAATCTTTGTTTCAACCGAACGAACCTGAAAGAAGGGCTGCGGCATGTTCAAGGTCGACTCGGAGCCGTCGGCGCGACGCACGGTCGAACCGTATTGGTACCAGATCGGCTCCGTGACCACCTGGGGCTTCATGGTCAGGTTGATCATGTTTCCATCCGGACTGACTTCCGGCATCACATTCAGAATGACTCCCACCTCGCGGGTGGTAAAGTCCTGGGGTGTCACGGTGGTTTCCTGAATCATATTCGCCTGATTGTTGCCGCCACCCCCCACATTTTGACCGATCGAACCGCCCTGAATTTGGAAGGAACTCGGGTAGATATACTCGATCACCACTTTGATGGTGGCTTCGTTACCGGATTGAGTCGTCACCTTCGGGGCGGACAGAAGATCGGCATTCCCATTCTGCTCCAAGGCGTGAAGAATCATGGTGATATCCGGGTTTGTCAGCACACCGGCAATGCTCGCCATGGCACCCATGGAGCCCTTGCCCCCTCCGAGCGGGGTTTCCTTGCCGTTGGCGTCGGCTCCATAGAACCGTAATCCTTTGGTCAGACCCCCTCCAGTCGAATTGGCATTCATCTGGACACGGGGATTTGAGGAAAGAGGAGCAAACGGATTCGCGTTATTCTTGACCATCATCTCCCAATTGTCAGTCAGCAACCATTCCAGTCCGGCTTCATACATGTCGGTTTCGTTGACCTCGACAAAGCGTGCCTCGATTTCAACCTGTTGGGGTACCACATTCAATTCGGAAAGAATTCTCTCGAAGACCACCAGGTTATCCGCCGTGTTGGCCACAATCACTTTTCCGATGGCGGAATTATAAGTGATGGAAGATCCTTTGGGGAAATTAACGCCCATGTTTGAAAAATACCCCTTGAGATCGGATGGCACCGCATCCCCGATCCCGTCTCCAGCATCGAGGGCAACCTTCTCACGCCCCCCAATGCGACTGACCGTCGGCATCGCTGTCCCCGCCTGCTGAACGCGCTCAATAAAAGTAGGCTCAACGGGATACATGCGCATTTCCATGGAATCGGGCGACCAATCCACGGGGACAATCATCACAACCTCTCCGTCAAGACGCCACTTCAACCCGGCCACACTCGTGATAATTTTAAGAGCGTTATATAGCGTAATGTACCGCGCAGAGAACGTCACCTCAGGAACACCCGAAGAGGCCGCTTTTTCAGCAGGCGCCCCGAAGACATCATCTGCGGCTCCGCCAGCGGCTGGTTTCGGAGCCGCAGAGGTTCCGAGACCAAGATTAAGGATGATGTTAACCCCCTTCTTGGATTCGTCGTCCGTGGTCTTGTCACAATCCCGACTCCGCTTATTCAGGAAATCCACCACATCATGCATATTCGCCTGACGAAACTCGATTTCGTCAATGACGATCTTCTTCATTTTTTCTTCCAGAAGATTGTTGGGCGTGGTGGTCACCGTCGGACCCGGAGCCTCCTTGCCCTTGACCACCTTGTATTTTGAATTCCAAGCATCGCGAACTTCCGCTTTCATTTTCCGGGAGGTGGCGTCACGTTCCGCCGTTTTGTTCCCATATTCCCGCTCCCCAAGAACCTTGAGATAGCGCATAGCCTCCCGGTTGTCGGGGTCGAGCCCCAACACCGATTCAAAACGGGACCTTGACTCCGCATACTCGCGCTTCACCATAAACTCCCGGCCAAGACGCATGTATTTTTCAACTTCCGTCTCACTGGGATTCACTTCCGTAACGGTTTCCGAACTAACCGTTTCATCCTTTTTCTTCATCGCGTCAAGCAAGGCGGCAAGCCTGGGATTGTTGGGACGTTGTTTGAGAAATTCTTGCCCCTTCAACACAGCTTCCCCTTCCTTGCCGTCCTTCACCATTTTCCGGATAAGCTGGTATTCACATTCTGGAATCTGCGCAACGGCCCGAGCCCGGAGTGCCATGCACTGGGGTACGACGGGCAATTTGTTAAGAGCCATCTTATACTGATCACCGGCCGTGGCGTAGTCCCCATTTTTTAACGCCTTCTCAGCGCTGTCCATGGCCATGCGTCCATCCAGTTCACGAGCCTTTCTCCGAACGACTTCCTGATCGGCAATCGTGGTTGCAATCTTGACTCGTTCCTCAGTTCCCATATTTTTAACGGCTGCCTCCAGCGCAGCCTTTGTGCCGGCATCAGGAGACACAGCCGCCTCGATCACAGGAGCCTGAGCAACGGGTTCCAAAACCGGTTTCGCGGGCTCCTCAACAACCGGGGCGGGCGCAACAACCGCCGCCGCAGGCGCTTCGGAAACTGGCGCAGGTGCAGGAGCAAGCTCTTCAACAACCGGGGCAGGCGCAGGAGCAAGCTCTTCGACAACCGGGGCAGGCGCAGCAGTGGGCGCAGGAGCAAGCTCTTCAACAACCGGAGCAGGCGCAGCAGTGGGCGCAGGAGCAAGCTCTTCAACAACCGGTTCAGGCGCAGCAGTGGGCGCAGGAGCAAGCTCTTCAACAACCGGTTCAGGCGCAGCAGTGGGCGCAGGAGCAAGCTCTTCGACAACTGGGGCAGGCGCTTCGATCTCCGGCTTTTTCTCAGCATCACCCGGAACGACCGGCGCGGATTCTGCAACCCCTTCGGCCTGATTCATTTCCTGAAGCAGAACTTGAGTGCCCGTATCCTGTCCCTGTGAAAACCCCTGCCAACCAGACGTAAAATTTATCAGGACAACGATTAGAAAACTGCACATCACATTGAATCTCATAGAGTTATCTCCTTAATATCCAAAACAGAAAAAAGGCAAAATCCCCATGAATGGCTAGGGCTTCACCGGTTGCGATTCAGACATTTTGCTCTCAATCCATACATCCAGACTGCGGGAAGGGTCGTTTATTAATACACGCTTCCCTTGTGTGTCAACTTTTTTGACCTTGTAACTGGATCCCTTCAAGTCAAAATCGATATCAGGGCGGACTGCGAAAACCGCCTCATCAATCAAGGAAATCAGCTTGATCTCATAATCATCACGAGGCACCTGGCGCCCCTTGATCAATGGAATCTTTTTGCCATTGTGTTCCAAGGTGAGCGTGGGTCCCTCCTGGGCATGCTCGTCATAGGCATGGAGCGTAATACCCTCCGCTTTCTCTCCGAGCTTCTTCCAATAGGTTCGACCACCCGAGCGAAGGTTGATTTGGAAAATCAGGTTGGTTCCGGCCTTGCTGACCCCCTTGAAAATCATCCGGAACGGAATGGGCTTGATCTCAGCAACACGAATCTTGGCAAGGTAGGGAGGATGGCTTTCAGGATCCTTGGGATCCGTCTTCCATTCATATTCCTCACGCGTGGTAAACCCATCGTTGTCGGGATCCGTATTAACAACGTCCCCGTCGAAGGCGAACACCCCGTGCTTCTCCTCCCATTCATCCGGAATGCTGTTATGATTCCGATCAACGATTTCAGTTTTATCGATCGGCTGCGGCGCTCCACACACTAAAAACGTACAATTAGTCGCGGCATAGGGGATTGGACGATCACAGTTCACGCATTTCACGCGAAGTTCCGGAGTCAGCAACGCCAGTGGCCAGGCCTCATTCTGAAAGGGAGCACCCAGTGCCGTCAGGGCGCTTCGAAACATTGAACGATCCGGTGGCAACGCCTGTTCAAAGGCGGGCTTAAGCGACTTCAATTCCCTGTCGAATCGCTTCTCAGCCGTTTTCTGCCCCTGGGCCATAAACGCGAGGACGAGCACCGAAACCAGAAGGACGAGCAGAACTCCGGCCGCGATAATTCGGTCGTAGTTTTTCTTAAACCAAGCTCCAATCCCGGCCACCATTATTTTACCCCTCCCGGCTGTTTCTCAGGCGCTGGAGCCTGGGGTTTTGAAAACTGAAACACATCCATATCCATCTTAATGGTTAATAGGTTTTCGCGCCCGCAGACAACCCGATAGTCCCGCGTTTTGGGAACTTCTTTCTCAGTCTCGATACCACCGGCTTCTTTCGCCGCCCCGCCTGCGCCATCCTTGCGCTCAAATACCTTTTCATCTCCCTTAACCTCCAGACGGGTCACCACGGTGAAAATCGAATTGTTGGCAAGTTCGTTAAGGATCTTCATCAGGCCGCTTTCGCGCGCCTTGAACTGAACTGAAAAACGCCACCGGCCGTAAAGCTGTCCCTCAGGAACAAGCCCCGCTCCCGAATCCACACTGTTTTTCATCTCGATCTCACCACCCCGCGCGGCGACCGGCACCTTGCCTGCGGAGCCAGCCACGGCATCCACCTCAAACTCCTGCCGGGCAACAGCATCCAGAGAGCTGATGTTTCCAGCGTACAAGGCCAGACAAAGCGCCTCGACAATCTTAAGTTGCTGAGTCAGCCGCGGCACATCCTGGGGCGCGGGAAGATCTCCCTTTATATGACGTCCAAACCCGAAATCAAACGCCTTAGGAACGGCGATTCCTCCGGCCACGGCCTTCGCCAGCAAATTTCGCTGCGTATCGAAAAATTGCGTGATGAAACGAGCCGGACTTTGCACCACCGGCTCAACCTGCCCCGCCCCCATCGCCGACTGAAGATCCAGCACCTCCTGCTTGATCGTTTGGATATTCTCCCGCTCCAGACTGAGGTTGGCCGTCGAAGGAAAGGGATTCTGGCCATACAGAAATTCCAGGCGTTTCTTGTTCTCCTTTAACACGGTTTCAGCGTCGGTGAAGTGCAGAAACTTCAACACCACCAGCGCCACAGCTCCCAGAAAAAGAAGCCCCAGCACCAGCGCCAAGGCAATCACGATTATTTTCCGTTGAGATTGCATAAATTATGCCTCCCCCGTAACGGTCTTCTTATTTTGGATGGGGAGAACCACGACCGGCTCGACCGCCTTGACCGACGGCGGAACCGTTCGGTCACACGGCTTCGCATTCAATCCGATTTCAACCGTAAATTCTGTGGCGAAATCGGTCCCTTCAACAGGCTTGATTCGCTTGATCTGAAGGTCATCCGAGAAATATCCGATGGATTTCAGACTTGCCACATACTCGGTGATAGCCTGATTGGTAACCTTGTCGCTAAACGCCATGCCCCGGATTTCCAGCCGTATCGCCGTCGCCTTCGCGTCCTTGGGAGTCATCAACCGGACACTCGTCAACCACATCCCCGGCGCCAGTCGTTGATGAAGACCATTCATCATAACCACCCAACGGGTCCGCGCAACAATCAGCCCATTCAAGTCCTCAGCCTTGGCGTACAACTGTTCCTTTTGTTTGGAAAATTCCCCCAACTTGAGATTGGGCGACTCAAGGGCTTCCAGCCGCCCCTGGACCATATCCCGCCTCTTTTCAGCCAGGGTGGACATCCGGTGCAGAAACAATCCGAACACAAGCACGGTTAAAACCAGTCCCGCCGCCGCCAAGCCAAAAAACGGAAGCCGCCGCTGTAGCACCTTGCGGGCGGCCAAAACGGGAGGCATGAGATTGATTTCGACCGGACAGGACAGCGTGCGTCGCAACGCCAAACCCACCACTTCGCCCAGCAGGTGAAGGTTCGCCGCCACCTTGTCGGACTCAATTGAGGAACTGACTGCCACATTGCGGAACGGATTCAGGAAATCAACCTCCGTTTTCAGCTTGTCCTTGAGAAACGTGTTGACGTGCGGAATCACGGAACATCCCCCGGTCAACAACACCATGCCGGGCTGGCTTCCGCCCTGCTGGCTACGGTAAAAATTAATGGTTCGAATCACCTCGGCATGCAGGCGGGTCATGATATTGCGCACAATCTTGGAGGTACGGTCCGCCACCCCCACCTCATGCCCCTCATACACCCCGCCAAACCCTACAAACGCATGAGCCACCTTGAGCTGCTCGGCCTCCTCAAAGGAGAGCTCAAATTCCTTCATCACATCCTTGGTGATCATCGTTCCCGCCACCGGAATGCTGCGACTGAAAATCTTCGTCCCCTCGACAAACACCACATTGGTCGATCGGGCACCCATGTCCAGAATCATGGTGCATCCCGGCAGGTCGGAATAGTTGTATCGCACCGCGTTGTAAAGAGCCAAAGGCGAAACATCCACCAGGATCGGATCCAGACCGGCCGCTTCAACGCAATCGGTCAGGTTTTTAACCAAATCACCCTTGACCGCCACAAGCAGAACGCTCAGTTCCCCTGTCTCCTGGCCGACCAATTGATAATCCCACACCACCTCGTCCATCGGGAAAGGCACATTCTGTTGCGCCTCATACTTGACGATCTGAGAAATCTTATCAGGCGTTACCGGGGGAAGCTTGACATAGCGAGGAAAAACCATCTGTCCCGATACCGAAACGGCCACGGCGCCAGGCCGGATGCCACTGCTTCGCATCGCGTCACGAATCCCCGAGACAATGTAAGCCGACGAATCCAGGGTCGTTTCAGGATCAAATCCCAGGGGGGATACGGAATAGTTGACCAGCTCAAGGCTCGTCGTTTCAATAATCCTGAATTCAGCAAGAACCAGCTTACTGTTTCCGATATCCAATGCCAGAATACGGTCTGATCCAAACATAGCGTCCTACTTCAAAGCCTCATAGTCATCAAAGTTGACGAGGGCAAATGGGGTTTTCGACCTGTCCACGACATACCCTTGCACCGGAACCAATTCCGGCCTTTTCCACCAGTCCTGAGGGAGCGGCTTGCCGGGGCCGAGCTTGCCCTCAGAAAGCGTGCCGACCACCTCCCCCTTGATCACGGCCTCCACCGCCACCCCGATCACGTCACCAAACCGGGCCAAACCCGCCGGCCGGATGTAGGCAGACCCCATCCGGCTCCGCCCGCGCGCCACATCGACATAGGTAACCGTCCCTTTAAGCAAAGTAAATTTGGCTGTTTCGCGGTTTTTCAGAAGGGCAAAAAAATGAAAAATAATTTCGTCCTGCCATTCCGGTTCGGTATCAAATTGAAGTCCGAGTTCCACCCAATTCCGGGATTCCCCCCGTCGATTCCCTGAGGAATTCGAGCCTTGCATGATGCTTCGGGGCCCGAGCCCCGTCAACTCCCTCAGCCGGATCATTCCCCCGGCACCCAAGGCGGATCTACCAGCATTGACAGGAGTGCCCCTGCTGGAGATCGCCTGAGCCAGCGCCTGGCCATCGCCCATCGCCAAAGCCAACACCACATAAACCCAGATTTTCCAAGCCATGCAATCGGTTTTCATCAGGCCCTCCTATACGAATAAAGCCGGAACAAATAAACCAATACCAGAATCGGGGCAGTATAGAGTGAGGCCGATTAAGGTCAAAACAAAAAACACACAGATTCGCAAATGAAGGCCCCCCGGGGGGGGCAAAAACACCTTCAGCTCCCTGCGCCGTCCTCTTTCTGCTTGATTTTCAGGCTCTTCCGATTTAATGAGCAGTGAGCTGGTGCCAATTTTGCCAGAAGGGGGGGGATAACCTGTTGGGCAAGGAAACTGTCAGAGTCTTAATCGTGGATGACAATGAGAACGACGCCTTGGTCATTCGTCAACAACTCGCCCAAAGTCCGTCCACCTCTTTTCTCACGGATTGGGCGGCCACCTATCAGGACGCCCTCCTCAAGATCCATGCCGGCGGCCACGACGTATGCTTGATTGATTACACGCTGGATGAACAGAACGGCCTTATCCTGATCCAGACGGCGCTTCAACTCGGCAGCAAAGCCGCCATGATCATGCTCACCGGAACCGATGAGGGCGCCATTGACGCCGCCGCCACCGAATCCGGAGCGGCCGACTATCTGGTTAAAGGCAAATATGATTCCGACATGCTCGAACGCGTCATCCGCCACTCCCTACACCGATACCGACTGGAAGGCGAACTGCGCGCCGCCCGGGACAATCTTGAAAAACGCGTCGAAACACGAACCGCTGAACTGTGCGACGCCATCTCAGCCCTACAGCAGGAAATCGACCGGCGCGAATCCATCGAACGCCAGCTCCGTGAAACCGAAGAACGCTATCGCATCATCTTCGAGGAGGCCATGGACGCCATCATCCTCATCGCAATCCCGTCTGGCACCTTTGTGGACTTCAACAGCCAGGCCTGCAGGCAACTCGAGTATTCACGGGAAGAATTTAAAAAACTGACCATCCTCGACATTGAAGCGCGCGAAACCCCAGAACAGTCCCGGCAGCATATCGACCGAATCCTAAACCAGGGCGCCGAGGTGTTCGAATCCCTCCATCGCACCCGTTCCGGAAAAATCCGCAACATTTTAATCAGTACCCGCCCCATCCTCCTGAGCGGTACAAAATATCTTCTGGCCCTCTTTCATGATTTCACCGAACGCAAGCAGACGGAAGACGATCTGCGTTCGGCGGTTATCCGGCTGGAGCAGAACAACCAGGCCAAATCCGAATTCGTCGCCAATGTCTCGCATGAATTGAAAACCCCCCTGACCTCCATGATGTATGGGGTCCGGAATCTCCTGAAGGGAATCGCGGGCCCCCTTCCCGACCATGCCATTCGCTACTTGAAACTGTTTGATAGCGAGTGCCAGCGTCTGGTCGCCACCATCAATGACATCTTGGATCTCGGTAAACTGGATAACCAATCCCTGACTTTGGCCCCCATCACCGCTCCGCTCGGGCATCTGGTCAGAGGCTGCCTGGAAGCCCTCCGTCCCCAGGCTGATGCCGCCGGAATCGTCATGACCGTCACTCTGGATCCCCGCACCCGCTTCGTGCATTGCGATCCCAACATGATTCAGAGGGTGCTGTACAATATCCTGGGTAATGCGGTCAAATTCACCCCGCCGGGTGGCACCATCACGCTCAGCGTTCGCCCTGAGGCTGAGCAAGCCTTCGCCCGGATCACCGTAACCGATACGGGCATCGGGATCCCACCGGACGCTATGGCTCGGGTGACCCAGCGTTATTTCAGAGCCAGCAACCATGCCTCAGGCTCAGGCCTGGGCCTTGCCATCTCGAAGGAAATTATCATTCTCCATGGCGGTACACTCGCTCTCGCCAGCCCACCACCCGGACAGGAAAAAGGAACCGAAATTACGCTGACCCTCCCCCTCGGCGAGCCCCCCACCATTCTCGTAGCCGACAATGATGTGGTGATACAAACCCTTTTGAAGCTCCACCTGACCACCCTCGGCTATCGCGTCATCACCACCCAAAGCGGACAGGAAACCATCCTCACGGCGGAAGCAAGTCGGCCGGATCTCATTCTTCTCGACCTCATCCTGGAGGATATCAACGGGGTTACCGTCATTCTCACCTTGCGAGGCTCTCCCTCAATACGTTACATCCCCATCATCGCAATCACCGGAGCCACCCTGGACGAATCCACTTCAGAAGTCCTCTCCCGTTTTTCCATTCCCACCCTTCCCAAACCATGGAATTCAAAGGAACTCACGGAAACCATCGAGAGCGCCTTGCTCGGTATGACCGTTTTCCAGACACCAGCCGGAAAGGAACCCCGATCATGACTCCCGCACGAATCCTGCTCGTTGACGATGAACCCAGCTTATTGCTCACCGTGGGCGACCAATTGAGGCTTGAGGGATATGAGGTGATTCCAGCCAAAACCGGCGAGGAAGCCATCCTGGCCATACGAAACCAAACACCGGATTTGATCATTCTGGACATCAGTATGCCCGGCATGACCGGTCTGGCTCTCCTGAAGAAACTGTCCGGCCCCGATGGAAAACCCCATTACCCGATCCTGATTTTTACCGCCCGCGCCAACATGGAGGCATTCTTCAAGACCACCGCCGTGGAGGGATTTCTGACAAAAACAAGCGATCCAACCCTGCTCCTCTCAGAAATCAAACGCATTCTCCTCAAGACCCGGAAAGATGCCCGAAACGTTCCTCCCCCGTCAGGCCCGAAGTCGCGCCGCACCGTCCTGATTTTGGAGGACGATCCCACCCTGAACATGCGCTTGAAAACGTCTTTTACGATCGCCGGTTACGAAACCCTGACGATCACCGATGGCCACGCCCTCGCTCAAACCCTTCAAACCCATTCCCCGTCCGTAATCCTGCTCAAATCTCTCCTTGCCGGCACCACCGGCAGTTCCCTCGCCGAAAGCCTCGCCGATTACACCACAGCCCGGGGCATTGCCGTCATCCTCTACGATGCCAGCGGCATCCATAAACCCGGCGACAAATTCGTCAATGTGACCAAGTTTGTCCCCTCCAATCTTCCCGCTGATCTTCTGAAAGCCACCGCCGCCCTCCTGGACTGACCTATGAAATCACTCGCCCTCTGCCTCGTGCTCGCCATCGTCCTCCCGAACCACGCCGAAGAGTGTTTTCCCAGACCCGGCTGGAGCGATAAACCTAACCCCCTCGCCTCCCCGGAGGCCGTTCCCGGCGGGGAATTGTCCCTCTTCGGGTTTCAATTCCCCAAGAGTTTCAACCCCTATCTCGACAACAACTCCTTCAGCGCCGACCTCTTCAGCATGCTTTATGAATCACTGCTCTCCTTGAATCCACTTTCACCCGACTATGAACCCGGCCTGGCTGAAAAATGGTCTATTTCCGACGACAAGCGCACCTTCACCTTCTGGCTGAATCCGAAGGCCCATTGGAGCGACGGCCGCCCCATCACAGCGGCCGATGTGAAATGGACATTCGACGCGATCATGAATCCAGCCAACCTCACCGGCCCCCATAAGGTCGCACTCGAAAAGTTTTCCAGCCCCATCATTGTGGATGAGCGGTGTATCCGCTTCACCACCACGGAACTCCACTGGCGCAACCTGGGCGCCGTCGGCTCCCTTCAGATCCTGCCACGCCATGCTTTTGAGGCGCTGGACTTCAATAAGGTCAATTTCGAATTCCCTGTCGTCTCCGGACCGTACAGGATGGGAACGGTCAGGGAAGGCCTTTCCGTCACCCTCGAACGTCGCGCCGACTGGTGGAACCGGAACGCGTCCTCCTCCCGGGGAATCGCCAATTTTCAAACCCTGAAATACAAGTTTTTTGACTCCCAGGAAACCGCCTTTGAGGCCTTCAAGAAAGGCGAATTCGATCTGTTTCCGGTCTACATGGCACGGCTCTGGATGAATGAAACCAGCGGCGAAAAGTTCTCCAACAACTGGATCCTCCGGCAAAAGATCTCCAACTACGACCCCATCGGGTTCCAGGGATTCGCCATGAATATGCGGCGGCCGCCTTTTGATGATGTCCGCGTCCGGAAAGCCCTCTGCCACCTCGTCAACCGCGAGCGTATGAACGCCACGCTGATGTACAACCAGTATTTCCTCCACCGGTCCTATGTTGAGGATCTCTACGATGCCACCCATCCCTGCCCGAACCCCTTGACCGCTTTCGACAAGGAGCAGGCGAGAAAACTCCTCGCTGAGGCTGGTTGGAAGGCCAATCCAGCCACCGGGCTCATCGAAAAGGACGGCAAGCCCTTCCGTTTCCGCTTCCTTGAACGCGAAGCCTCCTCCGGAAAATTCCTCTCGATTGTCGCCGAGGATCTGCGTGATGCGGGAATTGACATGCAGATCGATTCCAAGGATCAGGCCGCGTGGACCCGCGACATGGATGAATTCAACTTCGATATGACCTGGGCCGCCTTCGGGTCATCCCTGTTCAAGGATCCCGAGGGACCCTGGTCATCCCGGGAAGCCGACCGGAAAATGAGCAGCAACATCAGCGGATTCAAGGACAGCGCCGTGGATGCCCTTATCGAACGGCAAAAACCCCTGTTCGATGTCGCCGCCCGTCACGCCCTCTGCCGGGAGATTGACCGGATCGTGTTCTCTCAATACCCCTACGCCCTGCTCTGGAACATCAATTACAAACGTCTCGTCTACTGGAATAAGTTCGGCACCCCGCCGACCGTCCTGGGAAAATACAACAATGAGAGCGGGGCCGCCTGGTACTGGTGGGTTGACGACGATGCCGCCGCCGACCTGAAGGATGCCATGAAGCAGAATCGCCCGCTTCCCAGGCGTCCCGCGGAAATCACCTTCGACAACGCCTTCCCCAGCCGCTAAGCGAAGCGAAAGAAAGAGCTTGAGCCGGAAGGGGCTTGCGCCTAGCATACGGCTCAAATTAAGTCAGCAAATCATACTTAACGGTGGGCTATGTCAACTATCAGAACAATCAAGCTGAAACGGGCAAATTCGGATTCAAGTCCGGCATCCCTTAATGACCCCACGCCGAACGCGACGCCGGAGGGAAGTGAATCTCCTGCCGAAGTCAGCCCGAAAGATTCGTCACCCGCACCCATCGCGTCTACGGTTGCCGCCCGGGGCGTTTCCGGAAAAACCTACATGCCGTTTGTGATTGCCGCGTCTCTGGTGGTGGTCGGCTTTCTCGTGATCATGCTGCTTCAGCAACTGGAAATTTCCTTTTACCAGGCAGAACCCTCCGTCTGGCTGACGAAGTAGGCCTCAGGGCAGGAACTTGCCCCGTTTCAACTTCTCGGGAAGATAGGTCTCGAGAACATAGTTCAGGCCGTGTTTCGCAAACGCCTGCTGTTCCACGCGAACTCCCATTTTGAGCATCTGGTTGAGCGCATCCTGCCATTCCTTGTGGTGCCTGATGAAGGGGTCATTTTTCATGGCATCCCGGGCCCGCTTGATATCCACGTCTTCCAGGGGATGCGTCGCATCCTGAAGTCCGAAATCGATGATATCCTGGGGGGTCACCCCGAGATAATGCGCCTGGGGCACGCAGAAAAAACGGTTGATGTGAGCCGCCTGCCCCGAGCCGACCTTCAGGGTCCGGTAAATATTGCAGTACCCGTAGGGATCGCCATCGGTAAACACCAGGACGGGCAACTTCTGGTCATCCGCCAGCCGCCGGATAAATCGCCGGCACGCCCGGGTCGGAACCCCGCTCATGGAAATCAGAACACATTGAGCGGTTTCATAATACCGATGGTGAACCAGGCGCTGAAAAAGCGAGGAGGTTTCAATGACCAGAATGAATTTGGCGTTGGACTCAAACTTCAGGTGCTCCACCCGGGCCGGGATGCTCCAGGCGCCCGTGCCGAGTTTCCCGCAATTGATTTTCACGATCTCACCGGTTGAGGGATTCTGATCGATGACCGTCAACGGCCCAGTCACATCGCCGCCGCGCTCCTCGGGAATATATCCGATCTGCTCGCGATTGACCCCCAGCATGGCTTCCATATCATCAAGGAGCGTATCGCTCTCGGGCTGTTCGTCAAACCGGCACTCACCCCAGCTCTTGCTGTTGTAGTAGATCTCACGTTTTCCGGCGATGTCGTTCTTGTCGAGCAGGTCTTTCTTCGTCGTCGCCAGAAGCCGCATCGACTGGGCAAAGGTCTTGACGGTGTTGTAGCTGAGGGTACGCGTCGCCATTTTCCCCCGAATTTCAAAATACCCGGTCTTGGGATCATATTTCACATTGGCCAGGGACCGGATCGGAAATCGCAGGGAGGGCTTCTTGGCTTTCTTAATGATGTCGTTGAGCACCTCGCGCCCCACCGTGAGAATGCGCTCGGACACATCGGCGCGCCCCTTCTTCAGAACCGCTTCGCTGGATTCCTTCGATGTCTTCTGAGGTTTTTTCTTTGCCATCGTCATGTCTCCAGATGCGACCGTTCAAGCATTTTCCGCAGAATCTGCACCACCCGGTCTTCTTCCTTGCCAGGAAGATCCAGGATGTCCTTCAGACCCAGCGCCAGATGCGGAATGTATTTCTCAATGTAGGAGCGTTTTCGTTCCACTTCATTCTCCCGGTTCCGGCGACTGAGATGCACCGCCAGGCGGCGCCCGCATTCCTGGACACAAAAGGTAATCTCCCGGATGATTTCCGGATAGTGGGCAATGGCCTCCTTGCTTTCACTGGTGAAGGGAACCCACACACTGGCAATGTGCACCATGATCACCGCCGGTCCGACAGGGACCGACCCGCGCGGTTGGGCCAGACCGTAATTCTTCCAGTTCACCCCGCTGATCGCCTTGGTAATGGCACAGGCTCCGCCCATATACAACAGGGGGACCCGGTTGGCAAAACGAAGAACACGCACCGGGTCGTCACCGCTGAGTCCCTCATTCTCCCCCGCCTTCGCATAGGCCAGCCCCACCTCCACCTGAAACGGGTTGCCCCGGTACACCGTGGGATCCCGGGTTACCGCCGTGCAGAATTCGGCCTGAATCTCCTTCGCCAATCCACCCGCGATCAATTCCTCACCAATCGGCGACAGGCAATCCGTGGGGGGGCGCATCAACTTGGTCTCATTCACCGCCTTATATAAAACCTCGATATCACGCTGGGCAATCCGGCGTGGATTGGCCTTGGGATCCAGCCCCGCCCTGGTACAGATATCCAACGCGGTCGGACTGCTGACACGGGAAAAATCCTCCGACAACGCTCCGCGCAGCGTGCGGGACTCGGTATCGCGAAGCATCTGCATCAGCATTCCCAGCTCCACGCCGTGCGGGTGAGGCTTGATCTCCACCGGCGGCACGGGCAACTGGTGCGCCAACCGCATCCAGGAAATCCACTGCCCTTCTACAAGCGGCGCCGCAGCCTGGCCCTCCGAATCCACCTCCTTGTTCAAGAGATTAATCCGGCAATGCAACTGCAAGTGGGGGTTGGCCACCAAACATTGCCTGAGAAACTCATCCACCGAGAGTTTTCCCCGGACATACTGAGCCTCCATCTCGATGGTTACCGAAGTCCCATGCGGACTCGTCTCGGGAGTCCCGCAGGCTCCATCGGCGGCGGGTCGGGGAAAGGCCGGGCGCCAATCCAGCTCGACATCCTTCAGGAGGGTTGGCGTATTCTTGCGGGTATCGATCTGGACCTCGATATGATGGGCCATTTTTCCCTTGGATATGCGGGACAGGATCCGGGTGGCCGCCCCGGTGGTCAATTGCCCGTACATCCCCGCCGCACTAATCCCGATTCCCTGCTGTCCACGGGACATGCGCAGACGATGAAACTTGGAGCCATACAACAGTTTGGCAAAAATCCGGGGCACCTGCTGGCGAACCACGCCGGGGCCATTATCCGTCACCTCCATCCGGAAGCGCTTCTCTCCGGTCTGGGTGATTTCCACGCTGATTTCCGGGAGGATTCCCGCCTCCTCGCAGGCATCCAGCGAATTATCAACCGCTTCCTTAACGGCGGTCAACAACGCCTTCCTCGGGCTGTCAAACCCGAGCAAATGCCGGTTCTTGAGAAAAAATTCGGAGACCGAAATCTCACGCTGCTGGCGAGACATGGTTTCCGCCGTGGCAGACTGGGGTGTGGTTCGTGACATGATACTCCTCCCTCAGGCACCGGCCAACTCACGACTGCGTCGGGCGGCCGCCGCGATGGTGTGGCTCAACACCTCCGCCATGTCCGGGGTTTCCAGAACGGCACGCCCCGCCGCCGTGGTGCCCTTGGCGGAGGTCACTGCCGCCGCGAGAGCAGCAGGCTCCATTCCGTTTTCCATCAACAGCCGTGCCGTACCCAGCATGGTCTGGGTTGCCAGCGTCAACGCCTGTCCACGGGGCAGTCCCTCCTGAACCGCGCCATCCACAAGCCGATCCAGGAGATAGGCGAAAAAGGCGGGGCCCGATCCGCTTAACGCCGTCACGGCATCAAACAAGGCCTCCGGGAGTTCCGTCGCCTTCCCGCAACACCCCAGCAACCGGGCGACCTGCTCCGAGTCCGCCATCGTGGCGCGGGCTCCCCGCGTATACACATTCATCCCCTCGCCCACCAGGCAGGCAATATTGGGCATCACGCGCACCACACGCCCGTTCGGAAGAAGGGACTCCAGATAGCCCGTTGTTTTTCCGGCCGCGATTGAAATAATCAGGTGATCCCGGGTGAAGCACGGGGCCAGGTTGCGCAAAACCTCATTCAGTTGCTGGGGCTTTACGGCCAGCACGCAGACGGAGGCCGCCCGCACAACCTCAGCATTATCCACCGTAATGCGTACACCCAGTTCCCGACTGACCTCGGCGAGTCGTTCGGAGCTGACATCGCCCGCTAAAATCTCATCCGGGGTAATCACCCGCTTTTCGATAAACCCGGCCATCATGGCCTCAGCCATTTTTCCGGCGCCTATGAATCCGATCTGAATCATGATGCTCTCCTATCGCCTCATCGGCTCCATCATCTTACCGATCATTTCAACCGACTTGATGTAAGGCTTCATGATCATCCCTCGTCCCGGGAAATTGCAAAAATTTCCGACCACCAGGAGAGTCGTATAAACTATCGCCAGAAGCAGCAAGAGGGTTCCAATCCCTTTCTCCCTCCCCCGCCTCGGACGCGGTGGCGAAAGGGCTCCGTCATGGCCAACCCAATCTTGGGGAAGCTGATCCTTGATCTGTCCGGTCTCATAGGCTGACAAAACTTCAATAACTCCCCCCAGATTGGGTTCCGAGGCAATGTGCCCGTGCGTCCGGGAAACAGCCTCCATCACCTCGACCGCCGCATTAGAGGGACACGCGGTGAAACACGGGGGCGTCATTTTCATCATGCTGATGTCATTATGACCATCCCCCACCACCAGAATCTCGGCGGTGCTCACGCCAAGATGGGCGGCCAATTCCGTTACCGCCAGACCCTTGGTGAAGGGGATAACCCTGACATCCAGACCGCCTGGCGATTCAAAAAGCTGAAGGTACTTGTAGGCGCGTACCTTGACCCGCAATATTTCCGCCGCGACCTGGGCGGCGCCTTCGTCCTCAAAGTGAAAAAAGAGACGCTGCCGACTGGAATAGACCACTTTGGCAAACGGATTGTGCGACAACACGGCCCGTTTGAGTTTCGGCAAGGCCCGGCGCAGCGCCAGATCGTCCTTCCAATGCAGCCATAAGACCCTGAGATTCCAAATCCAATGCGGCAGAAAGCCCCAAGTCCTGGTTTCGTAGATATAGGCATGTCGGGCGATCACATAGTCCGGCGAGATCCCGAACATGTTCATGGGCCGGAAAATATCCTTATACCCGTGCAGGCTCCGCCCCGTGCACACGACCCAGACCGCCCCATGATCGCGCCGCAGGGAATTAATCCGATCCCGGAAGATCCGGAATTGTTCATACTCAGGCCGATGCCCCATCAGGGTGCCGTCGGCATCGGTCACAAACATCCGGATCCGGCTGAGAATGTTATCGGAGCGGTTCATGACGTCATCAACCGCCCGGGTTATTTTTTGGCCGCGGCGGACTCCTTGATCAAGCCCAACCCGATTACTTCGCGCTGGATCTGATTGGTACCCTCGTAAATCTGGGTGATCTTGGCATCGCGCATCATCTTCTCAACGGGATATTCCCGCATGTAGCCATAGCCGCCCAGCACCTGGACGGCGTCCGTGGTGACCTTCATGGCGGTATCGGAGGCGAACAACTTGCACATGGCCGAGATCTTGCTGATATCCTTGGCGCCACTGTCAATATGACGCGCCGCCGCATACACCAACGCGCGGGCCGCCTCAACCTGCGTGGCCATATCGGCCAGCATGAACTGAACGCCCTGGAACGAACAGATGGGCTTGCCGAACTGACGGCGCTGACGGCTGTAATCAACGGCCTCATCCAGCGCACCGGCCGCAATACCCAGCGCCTGGGCGGCCACACCGGGCCGAGAACTGTCGAGCGTCTTCATCGCCACGATAAAGCCCATCCCTTCCTTGGCCAGCAGGTTCGCCTTGGGAATGCGGCAATCCTGAAAAACCAATTCCCGGGTCGCCGAGGCGCGGATTCCCATCTTGTTCTCCTTCTTGCCGAAGGTAAAACCCGGGGTGCCCTTCTCCACGATGAACGCCGAGGCACCACGCGCGCCCTTGGCTTTGTTCGTCATGGCCACCACCGTATAGATTTCCGCCTCGCCGCCGTTGGTAATCCATTGCTTGGTTCCATTCAACACATAATGGTCGCCATCCAGGACGGCGGTGGTTTTGATGCCGCCCGCATCCGATCCCGCATTGGCCTCGGTCAATCCGAACGCCGCCAGGGATTTTCCGGATGCAATGCGCGGGAGAAACTTCTTTTTCTGTTCGTCGGTGCCGAACAGGATGATCGGGAATGTGCCCAGAGCCGTGGCCGCAAGGGCCAGCGCAATACCGCTACAAACCTTGGACAACTCTTCGACGCAGATGGACAGATCCATGATCCCGCCGCCCATACCGCCGTAGTCTTCACTGATATAAACGCCGCACAGGTCGGCATCGGCAAAAACCTTGACGATTTCGTGGGGAAATTCATTCACTTCGTCATAATGTTCGCGAATGGGCTTGATCTTTTCCTGAGCAATCTGGCGTGCAAGATCCCGAATCATTCCCTGCGTCTCTGTAAAACCGTATTCCATTTTATTGTCTCCCAAATCGTTAGGATGAAAAAAACCAGCGCTTTCCCGCCAGAACCGGGCAGACTATAGGGGAACACCCTACTGCGGGGCAAGAAAATCCTGAAATCAGGTTTGATGATTATGGAATCCCATGGTAATTACCCAAACCATGAATACTGGCATTACGCTTTATCCTTACATCTTTGAACCCGCCTACAAGGACTACATCTGGGGCGGAAACCGGATCCCGGCCTTGTTCAACCGGAACCAGCCAGACGGCATCTATGCCGAATCATGGGAATTGTCCGATCGCCCGGAGGGAATGAGTCATGTCGGCAATGGCGCCCTGAAAGGCGAATCACTCGCCACCCTGGTTACCCAATTCGGGGAAAAACTTTTGGGACGGGGCGTCAAAGCCACCGCCTTTCCCCTTCTGGTCAAACTGATCGACGCCCGGGAACGACTCAGTATCCAGGTGCATCCGGATGACGAAAAAGCCGCCCAGGGCATCGGTGAAGCCAAAACAGAGGCGTGGCATATTCTCGATGCCCCGCCAAACGCCCAGGTCTTCGCCGGACTCACGTCCGGTACAAATGAACCCTCTTTCCTTGCGGCCCTTCAGAAAAACCAGTTGGAAAAAACCCTTCAGGCGGTTCCCGTGATTGCCGGCGATACCATCTTCATCCCGGGCGGCCGTGTTCACGCGATTTGCGAAGGACTCCTGATCCTGGAAGTCCAGCAGAACTCCAACACCACCTATCGAGTCTATGATTGGGGACGTCTGGACAAACAAGGGAACTCCCGTGAACTCCACCTCGCCCAGGCCTTAAAGGTGATTCGCTGGTCCGACCCCGCCCCCGTAAAAACAGCTCCCCAGGCAACCCTCACCAAGCCCGGCACCCTTGTGACCGAACTGGTGGTCTCTCCCTATTTTCGCCTGGAAAAAGTGGAAATCAGCGCTCCGTTTTTTGTCCAGCATGACGGCAAAAGCTTCCATGCCCTCTTTACCGGCCAGGATGAAGTTAAGGTCATGAGTGAGGCCGGCAGCGAGCGCATTCCACGCGGCCGAACCTGCCTCATCCCGGCCGCACTGAATCAATACACGCTGAAGCCCACCGGTCGAAGCGCCACGCTTCTGCGAATTTCTGTTCCATCCTGATTCCTTAAGCCTTGAGGTAGGCTTGCCGCTTGGGCTCGGGAAATTTCTCGATGGCGTAACGGAGCATGGTGCGGGGCATTTTTTTGCTCCGGGGTTTGAGAAAAGTTTCCAGGACGGCACCGTCCCGCTTCCCGACTTCACGCAGCATCCAGCCAACCGCCTTGTGAATCAGGTCTTCACGATCACTCATCAGCCGGTCGGCCAATGCCAGAGTGTCGATAAAGTCACCCTGCCGGATAAAGGGGAAGGTCGCCAGAATGGCGATCCGTCGCTCCCACAGGGATTTTGAGCCCACCAACCGGTAAAGCGGGCGACGGGAACGGTTCGTGAGATACCCGCCAACCACCTGCGGCGCCGAAAGATCGACCAGATCCCAGTTGTTAATCCGACGGGTATGATCCAGATAGAACCGGTAGATCCGGGCCCGATCCGCCTCGCTCCCCTTTTCGAATTGGCGCACCAGAATGAATAGAGCCAAAGCCCGGTCTTCATGAATACCCGACTCCAGAAGAACGTGAAGCGTCGCCTCATCAACGGCTTCAAACTCCTTCACCAACGTACGCAGCACCGGAACCCGCACGCCGACAAAAATATCGCCCTCGCCATAGTCCCCAGGGTCGGTTTTGAAAAACCACTGGAGAATCCCGGCATCCTTCGGGTTACCCAGTTTTCGAATCCGAGATTGGATTGTTCGTGAATTCATCAGTCCTCAAGACGGAAATCAAATTGAAGATCCATGGTAGCGGAGACCGCCTGTCCATCCCGCTCCGCAGGCTTGAAGCGGGCCTTCCTCGCCGTGGTAAGGGCCGACTCGTCGAGGGCCGGGAACCCGCTACTGGTTTTCACGGCGGCGGATTCCACTTCTCCCTGACGGGTCACCCGGAGGGAAATCGTCACTTTCCCCGCCTCACCCCGAACCCGGGCCGTATACGGATAGTGAGGCTGTATCCCGGAAAGCGAAATCGGCCGACCAGCCCGCTCAACGCCCTGAATCGGCGACCTAACCGCCAAGGCGCGGGTGTCCTCCAGAGGCATCTGAATCGATTCAGATCGCCAATTTGGCCTGTTTGGAGCCACCATAACCGCGATGACGGGCTCTGGAATTTCCGCCGGTTTCGCCTCGGGAATCGGGGCAACCGGAATCGCTTCCTGACGCACTTCCGGAGAAACCGACGCCAGGATTTGATCCATCACCGCCGGTTGGGAAACACTGGGTGAGGGACTTGGCGGTGGCGCCAGATCCAACTCCAAGCGCACAAAAGCCGGAGTCGGCGTCACGGTCGGCCAGTACCGGATGGCCAGAATCAGCACGATGGCTCCGATAATATGAAGCGACACCGCCAGAATGAAGGAACGGCTCATGGCGGGGAGCGGCATGAAAATCACGCCATTTCCATCCAACTCCCTCATTCTGGATTCTGCATTCTGGATTCTGGATTCTTTCCCTTTAGAACGTCACTTTTATCCCGCCATACCCGGCGCGGCCGGGGGTTCCATACCCGAGCACTTCCTCGTACTGCTCGTCAAACAGGTTTTCCACCCGACCGAACAGGGTAACGTTCTTATAAACGTCATACGAGGCATAAAGGTTCAAGAGGGTGTAGCTGTCCAAGGTGATATTCTGATAGATCGAAAAATCCTCATCCTGCCGTTCACCCACATACACTAACCCGGCTGTTCCCCGGAATTTCGAGGTAAAGGCATAGGTCGCGTCGAGGGCCGCCTTGTTGCGCGGACGTCGGAGCAGTTCCGCACCGGTCATTTTATCCTCGGCATCCGTATAGGTATACGAGACTCGCATGGACAGATCCTTAACCGGCTTGGCTGCAACAAAGGTCTCGACGCCCCGCGATCCGGCCTGGCTGACGTTCCCGTATGAGGCGGTCACGAAATTGTAGTCTATCATATCATCGAATTGATTCTCAAAGTAGGTCACGCCGACCGTCAGCGCACCCGCCATGAGATCCTGCTCGACCCCGGCATCCCAGCCCTGGCTCGTCTCGGGATTCAGATCCGGGCTTCCATAAATCGAGTACAGCTGAAACAGGGAAGGCGCCTTGAAACCGGTTCCGTACGAACCGCGCAACCGGGTTCCCGTGGCCGCGAGGTCATACACCGGCGCCACCCGCCAGGTGGTCTCCGTGCCGAACACATCATAATGATCCACCCGCCCGCCGAGGGTCGTCGTCAAGGGGCCGGTCGTCAGGACATCCTGAGCATAGGCGCTCTGATGCCGGGCCGTCTTGCGATCGAACCGATCCACATAACCCATCGCCTCATAGGTTGACTCGGCCGATTCCTGCTGAACCTCGAACCCGGCAGTGACCAGGTTGGCCTTTCCGAAATACAGGTCATTCTGGAGTTCCAGCTTCTGAAGCAGACTGTCGAATAGGGAATGCCCCAGAGACGATGTGTCTTCCCGACGCTGGCTGACCCAGGAGCCGCCGAGGCGGGGGCGCCAGAAGCCGTCGAACAACGTGGCTTTGCCCTCGCCGTATAGGAGAAGGGTGTTCGCTTCACCGCGATCATCGGTATCCGCCAGAATGCCGCTCATATTATAGCCGTCATAATCATACCGGGCCTGATTCCAGCGCACCAGTCCGGTGGCCTCAAACTCCTCGACGGGCGTCCATCCCAGCCGTGCCGACGCCTCGGTGCGGCCGTAGCCATCCTTTTCCGTGTTACCGTTGCGTTCATTCGCGCTGGAGATTCCCTGCGAATCCTGGCGCGAGGCGCCTGCGGAATAATTGTACCGGGAATTACCGCCACGAACCTCGGCCTTTTCATTGAAGGTATTGAACGAGCCTGCTTCGGCGGACACTTCACCGGAAGCGGGGCCGCTTCCTTTTTTGGTAATGATATTAATCACGCCCCCCATCGCATCGGCACCATAGAGCGTGCTCTGTGGCCCACGAAGAACCTCAATGCGCTCCACATTCTCGACCGGCACCTGACTGAGATCCGCCCCGCGCCCGACATCGGAGGCATTATTAAGAGGCACTCCGTCAACCAGCACCAGAGTTTGTTCAGACTTGGCGCCGCGCATGAACACCGACGCCGTGCCCCCGGCCCCGCCGCTCTGAACCACATCCAGCCCCGGCACGTCACGCAGAGCCTGGACCACTGAGGCGCACTGACGATCCCTCAAACGTTCCCGGTCAATCACCGTGACCGAACTTCCCACCGAGGAAACCGGCATTTCCACCCGGGTCGCCGTCACCACGATGTTATCCTGCACCACCTCATTGGTCGTCGCCGCTCCGGCCACGCCCGCCGCCATCATCATCCATCCCGCCACCACATGCTGCTTCTTGATCTTCATTCCGACTTTCCTTCGACCGTTACCAGGCATTTCACTTCACTCGCGACGCTCCCTGCGCCACGCGTCTTCTTTCCCTTCCGCCACTGCCCACGGTCTCCCAACGCATCAACAAAAAAAAGACCCCTGATCTTCCTGATGGAAAATCAAAGGTCTGATGAGTCTGTTTAATGCCTCATTCCTCTTCCATCGCGAAAGAGAGACAGACGACGCCAAGCGTCATCGATCCATTGAGCATGAAGTATTACGTCTTCTGGCTTCCGGCTTCAAATCTACTTCCCCACCTTCCCCCCGCCCATGCGGGAGTGGTTCCGGGGTTTCGTAGCCGGTTACAGCGGCGCGACCGCGTCTGAATCTCACAGACTTCCGTACTTACTTCACGGCTTCCAGTAATCAAAGAACTGGCGCGGAAAATACCATGTTCCCGCCGGACGTCAATCCTGTTTCCTCGCCATTTGATTCAATGACAGAGTTTCATTGAAGTTAAGGTTCATCGTGCTACCCTATTCTCAAGTCGGTGAACGCGCTTCGGGCGTACTTTGCTCGGGATCGAAAGATCATGGGACTTCACCGACCCCTTTGGATTGTGAATGATATTTAGCTTTAGGCTCGCTCTTGGTTCAGCGAGAGAAGTCGCTCAAGAATGGCTTCATCAGTGAGATCGCTGGGCCACCCATAGGCGGCAGCGACGGCGGCGTCAAGTTTCGCGTGGCAAGCGGCAAGCCAGGCGGGACGTTCGTTGTAGAGCTTGGTCAAGGTGCGTGCCTTGAGGCGGGCGGCACATTCGACGTCGCGCGGCACAAGGCGCGGATATCGCACCGTGCCGATTTTGAAATCGCCGCGATCCGTCACAGTGGCCGGGTCGATGTAACGATCCCACGGGCCGCCTACTGTTCCGGGAAACTCCAGCTTCTCCGGGCGCGTCCATTCAGGAGGGTTAAGCCAGTTCTCGCGTATTTCGTTCAGCTCTTTTGCGGCGGCGGAAATGGCGGCGGCGTGTTTGCTGGGGGTAGCAGGAAAAGGGAATGTCTCAAAACAAGTAGTCGGCGTGTAACGGGGCCTTGTCTCCAGACGGGTCCCCATTCGCAGCGACCACACCTCGTGAAAGCGCGAATGGAGGATGCCGAAGAACAGGTCATCGGAGCGCGCAAAAACTGCCAACGCATGGTCGGGATTTGTTGGAACCCGCCGCCACGCAAAGAGCCGGTGCTTTGAGACGATGGTTGTTACGAGAAAACGATCAAGCTTGCGCAATAAGGTAAACATGTCTGGACAAGGTCTTGCAAGACGCCACCAAAACGTCTTCTGCACCGGTTCGCGATGATTCGCACGCAAGGGGAATATATGCTTTAACACATACCCAAATGCGGTTTCGTATTGTTGACACTCCTGCTCTGAAAGAGTGATTGGGAAATCAATAATCCATGTATCAGGATCCCGCGTCGTAACAGCATCGGCATTCAGGTAAGGAACAACTACATCGCTTGAAGGTCGACCATTAGGGTTAGGCTCCAGAAGGATTGCGATGGCCGTTGCTTCATCAATGTCCAAAGGAGCTTTTTTCGTTGTCCCGATGAAGCACACATCCGTATTTGACGCGAGTTTGGCTGCCCCCGCTGTGTCAGCGGCAGCAGTTAAGTTCGCGTTTAGGTTTGTGACCTCCCTTCCGTCAAGGGTGTAAACCGCCTCTGTCCCGTTGTCAAAGGCTACCATACTGACGTGAACATTTGCTCCGTTGAGAATCCAAGGCCGATCACTTTCCGCCCAGAAGATACCGCCGCTTTCCTTGATCCGTTTCAGAACCTCACGATTTGCGCCGCCTCGTATTCCCTGGGTGGCGAGAAGTCCCGCGCGCTTACACTTGCCTTCGGCGATATGGGCGCGAGCCTTTTCAAACCAGTAACAGCAAAGATCAGACTGGCCGGGGATACGGCCATCATAGAGAGTTCGCAAGCGGTCAACGTACGTATCGCCCAACTCACGGCGCATGATTTTGTCGCCGAGAAAAGGCGGGTTGCCGACAATAAAGTCCACAACAGGCCAGTCGGGTTCTTTGCACTCCGCATTCGCCACTCCGCACTCCGCACTCAAAATGGCGTCCATAAGACGGATGTTTTCAGAGAGGGGGCGCAAGATGGGATCGGCAGGGAACCCGAAACCGTTGACGCGTATCCATTGGAGCCAGCCAATCCAGACGGTCATCTGTGCCAAGTCATGGGCGTAGGAGTTGATTTCGATGCCATAGAGTTGAGACGGCCCGACCATTGGCAGGAATGAGCCAAGACCGTTGTCGTTACCAAATAGGATGGCCTCTTTCTCCAGATCTTTCAGGCGAAGCAAAGCGACATAGAGAAAGTTTCCGGAGCCGCACGCCGGATCGAGAACCCGGACATGTTGCAGGCGATCCAGGAAACGGAGAAGAATGGTTCCGGCTTCACCCTTTGCCTTTTTCATGGCGGCGACGCTCAATGGCTTTGCCAGAGTTTTGGAGTTCGAAACGGTCTTTCGGCCGGTCGTAAGCAGGGCGTTGATAATTTCACGGGATTCGTTCCATTCCCGGCGGAGAACTGACATGATAACCGCATCCACCACGAGTTCAATGTCTGCCCGGCTGGTGAAATGTGCGCCGAGTTGGGACCGCTTGGCCGGGTCAAGGCCGCGTTCAAACAGTGTGCCGAAAATGGATGGGTCAACGGAACTCCAGTCGAGTTCTGCAGCAGCCGCAATGCGCTTCATTTCATCGGTGGTCAGGTCAAGGACGGTGCGATCATCAAACAGGTTGCCGTTGAAATACCGGATGGGTTCCAAGCCAAAGTCGCCACCTGTGGCCATGGTATCAAAAAGTTGGCCCAGTATTTTGCAGAACCGCACCGGGTCGCCTCGCGATTGCTCCACAATGCGGGTAAACACCATATTAGGCAAGAGGCCGGTATCTTCAGCAAAGAGGCAGAAGACAATCCGGTCAAGGAAATGGGCGACCGCCGCAGGGTCAAGGCCACGTTGGCGCAGGGCGGCGGCGATTTCGGCAAAGTGCCGGGCCGCGTCCTGTGTGACGGCTGTACTAGTGCGGCCGGGGCGCAGCGCCTCGGGATTGTGGAAAACCGCGCGCATGATTTCGATATTTCGGGGTTCACCCAGACTTTCCAGAGGGATGTCATAGGTGGCCGATACGGTGCCGGTGAAGTTGGTGTGAACAACGATACGGTCAAGATCGCAGACAATCAGCAAAGGCGGATTCTCCAAGGCGTCCCGGTACCGCAACAATTGATCGTAGGCGGCCGAAAGATCCTTGCGCTTGCCCTTGTATTCCAAGCCGAAGAAATCTTTTTTCCATACATCCGCGAAGCCGTCACCCCCTCCTTGTTTAGCGGCCCCTTTCTCAAAGCAAAATGTCGCGCCGGTGGGATCGCTGGCGGCAGGAGTGG
>CAMDCX010000017.1 GCA_945890715.1 PVC group bacterium
TTACGCATACTAAAAGGGGAGTTGTCGTTGGCGGAGCGGCAGGCTGCGGAACAATGGGTAAAGAATTGTGAACCGAAAATCCCAAAGCGATAAGGAATTAGCGGTGTCGTATGATGGGTAAAAAGGAGCCGGTATACAGCCGCTGCCGAGAGGCCCGCCGCACCCCCCGAATGCGGCGAACCAAAGGCCTCGAAACACGTTCAGTCTCGTGAAAAGACAACCGCGGTGTTTCGGTCCGCGGTCATCTTTGGTGAGCATTTACCTGCTACCGGGTACCCCAGTCGGCCAGTTGAGTCTGAACTAGATGGTGTCTGAGACACCGTTCTGAGTATCAACCAACCTCAGGTCACCTCACTATAGAGCAGTCTTCGTGCCGTAACGGGGCGGGGGTGGCGATTGACAATCTCCTTACAGTCTCAGGTCAAACCGACCCAAAAGCCGGGTCGAAACGTTAAGGAATTATCAAGACCAACCTGGCTGATTCTCAACACTGCATCGTGTCTCGATTTTGAGATTGAGAATCAGGCCGCGAAGTCCACCACCCCTGATTCCCTTATTGACTGGAACCGCCCCGTACCGCCCAGGATGACGTGATCCAAAACACCAATGCCAAGGATCTGCCCGGCCTGGATGAGTGTACGGGTGAGCTTGATGTCTTCCGCTGAGGGCGTCGGATCACCTGATGGGTGACAATGTAGACATATGAGTGCAGCCGCGTTAGCCAGGAGTGCAGCTTTAAACACCGTAGGGGCATCGACAATTGTTTGGTTCAAGGTGCCCATGCTGCACTCGTGGATCCCCAGGGCGATGTTACGGGTGTTGAGTAGGATGACTGCAAATCTCTCCCTATCTGAGTCCCGTAAAGAGTCGGCGTACTGTGACGCTTCCGCTGGCGTGCGGATACTGCCGGTTCATTCCGATCTGGCCGCCCTTGCCCTCATAGCTGGATCCACCCTCCAGAGTAAGCACCGTGTCGGCGGTGGCATCCTTGCCGCGGCCGCTGACAATCAGTCGCCCATCCTGACTTCCGACCAGCACCACGGTGCAGTTGTAGGAGTCATGGCCCGGAAAGGTGGGCAGGATCTTGCGCAGCGCATCCGCGTCGCCATCCGTGAAACAGCACCGCTGAACCTTTTCGGGCTCAGCCGTGTAGTCCGGGATGACTTGCCGCCAGTTGGGGAAACTGATGTCCGGGACCTTGGTGACATAACACCATGATCCAACGCTGACGCCGAACCAGGCCTTCCTGATCTCAGGATTCTTGCCACGCTTAGGCGTGACTTCCTCCCTGAGCCCGATCTGCGCGTCACCGGTCAGCCCGCTCCACGCCAGAAAACGGCTGGTTGGCACCGGCACTGAACTCTTGAGGTCAAACTTCATCGAGTTCCAGACTGAGAGCCGACGCCCATCCACCGCCACCATGCAGACCGGGTGATCCGTTTTGCCCTCCACGTCAATAAAGACATTGGTGAGGGCGTAGCGGGTCTGATCGGTTGAGGCGAACGGTATGAGGCGCCTGTAGGTGTCCAGGAAACCCTCAGCGGGCTTACAGTGGACCGGCCTGATGGTCTCCGGCCACTCCTCAGCCGGCAACGTGTTGACGGCAAACCGGATCTGGTGGCCGCCGACATGATTAGTCACACCAACCTGCTGGTCGGGCGTGGTCGTGAGAATGACGTGTTCACGGTCGGCACCCTTGGTCAATTCCTTCAGGGCGGTGAGCGGCAATACAAACGCCCCCACGTCAACACTGGTTGTGTTAACGAATCGGTACGACGCTGATTGGTCGAGGTCGGTGGCTGAGGCGGTGACTGTGCCGTTCTCGTCAGCCTCAAAACGGACACCTCCCAGAATGGGCAGGGTTACCCGGTTGGGTATAATGCGGCTGAGGCCCGTGACGGCCGTCTTCAGTTCTGCTCGTGATATTGAGAGTTCCATGGTGGTTCCTTTCAAGCAGTTTCAAACAACTGGGTCAGGTCGGCGTGAATCTGTTTCAGTACGCCCACGGCCGCGGCCGTCACAAGACCACAGAGCGCCAGGAATCCGCCGATCCAGGGGATCTGGGCCAGCGCGAACGCCACGAGGGCGCCCAACAGCATGGCTTCTGTGAATTCCCGGTGGGCGTCGAGAAAAGCCAAAAGGCGTTCCACGAGCCGTTTGGCCCTGTGCCACAACATTAGCAGTTCAGCTTTGGCGCGGGCAGGGATATCGAGACGTTTAATGCGGTCAACAATTTCGTGATAGTTCATAAGTCCTTTCGGGGTTTGATGGATCGATGGCGCAACAGATACGTAGCGCCTGCACACAGGTTATAACACGTCAGCAGTGGGTATTAAGGCGGGGCGGGTTTTGTCGCTTAAGCGACAACGGACGGTACGGACGCTTACCGCATGTCTAAATTGCCACCCAGATCCCGTTATAAGACATGTGGGAAACTCGCACTTATGCATCAGCCCGAAAGAAGGAATTCATGAAAACCATTTTCGATCAACGGTACGCCCGTCTTGTCTCTGCCCTGAAGTCCAGGCGAATCAAGCTGGGTATGGATCAGGCCACTGTGGCGGCCAAGCTGGGGAAAAGCAATCGCTGGGTCAGTAAGGTCGAACACCGGGACATCCGATTGGATGTGATGGTGTTCATCAAGGTTTGCCACGTCTTGAAGCTTGAGGCCCACCGGCTCGTCCGGCAGGCCGAGGAGGAGCAGGAGGATGATCCTCCTTTTTACCTATTGGGGCAGATTGAAGAATGGCTGATACGGCCCTCTTCAGGTGATCAGGAAGGTGATGCCAGGCGGATAGCAAATTGGCTAGGTCCTTGGGGAAGCCATTTCTTTGTGCGTACAGTTATGCGCACGGTTGCGTTTCACCCAATAAAGACGGGCATTGACTACAGGTTCGAGCCCTGTCGCCGGAGCCATTCTTCCGTTTTTTGATTCCCCGTGACTTCACACGCCAAAACGCGCCCCCTGTCAGGACTGGATGCACCAAAATCTACTCCCGTCTCAGACTCTCGATTGGGTTGAGGCGGGCGGCGCGCCAGGCTGGGTAGAAACCGAAGAAGATGCCGACGCCCGCGGAGAATGTGAGGGCGATCAGGACGGCACCGGGGGAAACCATGACGGGCCAGTGGTTGATGCGGGCGATGATGTTGGCGACGCTGACGCCCAGGGCGATTCCCATCAGTCCGCCTGCACCGGACAGGGCGACAGCTTCGGCTAGGAATTGCATCAGGATATCGCGTCTTCGCGCCCCGATTGCCAGACGTAACCCGATTTCGCGGGTCCGCTCGCTGACGGCTACCAGCATGATGTTCATAATGCCGATGCCCCCGACCACGAGCGAGATCGAGGCGATAATAGTCAGTAGCATGGTCATCAGGCTTGAGACCTGCGTGATCATCTTGGTGACTTCAGTCATGTCGGTGAGGGTGAAATCATTGTCCGTGCTGACATTAAGCCGGTGACGTTGCCGGAGAATCTGGGAAATTTCCTCCTTGGCTTGGGGCAGGATATCCATAGAGACCAGACTGAACATCAACTGGTTCACATTGTTGAATGCCGAATTCTGGAGTACACGCCGAACGGTTGTCCAGGGAGCGATGATGGTATCATCCTGATCCTGGCCCCAGGCGGCACTGCCCTTCGAGGTCATGACGCCCATGACGCGGAAGGGCATGTTTTTGATCCGGATGCTTTGATTGACGGGATCTTCACCCTGAAAAAGTTGTTCAGCTACGGTTTTCCCGATGACGCAAACCCGGGAGGCGCTCCGGACATCCGAGTCGGTGAAGAAAGAACCCGAAGCGACATCCCAACCGCGGACTTCCTGATAGCTGACATCGACGCCCTGAACGGAGGTGCCCCAGTCATTCTCCCTGTAGATGCACTGGGCTCCGGTCCGGACCAGGGGGGTCATGGCTTGCACAAACGGGCATTCCCGTAAAATGGCCTCACCGTCCTCCGCCGTAAGCGTCTGCTGGGTGCCGGCGCCCCCGTGAAACCCGCCCGTCTTCTGGCTTCCGGGAAATATTAGGAGAAGATTGTTGCCCATGCTGTTGATCTGGCTCCGCATGGTCACCGAGGCGCCCTGTCCCACCGCAACCACGGCGATGACGGCGGCAATACCGATGATAATACCCAGGGCGGTCAACAGGGAACGGGCCTTGTTCCGGATCAGGGCCCGCATGGCGATTTTCAGCGTAATGATGCCGGTCATACGATTTTGCCATCCTTCATTTGAATTACCCGCTTGGCGAACCGGGCGATGTCCGGTTCATGGGTAACCATGACGATCGTGATGCCTTCCCGATTGAGTTCTTGAAACAACGCCATGATGTCATCGGCGGAGCGGCTGTCGAGATTTCCGGTTGGCTCGTCGGCCAGAATGAGCGGTGGCTGGTTGACAAGCGCGCGGGCAATGGCCACCCGTTGCTGCTGGCCGCCCGAGAGTTGGCCGGGATGATGACCGAGCCGGTCTTTCAGTCCGAGTCGGATCAGCAGGGCTCGAGCCCGCTCATGCCGTTCGGCGCTGGATAGTTTCGCACCGTAATACAGAGGAAGTTCCACATTCTCGAGTGCCGTGGTGCGGGGGAGAAGATTGAAGTTCTGGAACACAAAGCCGATTTTACGGTTGCGGATGCCAGCCAGGGCGTCGCTATCCAGGCGATCCACCTCATGCCCATCCAGAAGGTAGGTCCCGGAGTCGGGGCGATCCAGGCAGCCCAGCAGATTGAGGAGCGTGCTTTTTCCGGAACCCGAGTGGCCCATGATGGCGACAAACTCGCCTGCGGCGATATCGGTTGAAACCTCCTGAAGGGCGGGCACATCCACCTCCTCCATGTGGTATACTTTACAAATTTGGCGCAGGGAGATGAGCATAGGTCAACGGGTGGCGCGTCGGGTGGATCCGGGCATCTGGGGTGTAAAGGGATTGACCGTTTTTCCCTGTTTAGTGTCGGCAACCTGAATGCCCGTGATGATGTCCTGGCCCTCTGTGAGTGATAAGTCGCCCCGGACTTCCGTGAAAGCGCCGTCGGTGATACCCAGGGAAACGAAGAGGGGGCGAGGCGTGCCGGTTTCGGGTTTTTGCGTCCAGATCTTGTGCCCTCGTTCCGCACGAGCCGAAGCCCCTTTACCTTTGGGTTTGGCAGGGGTTTCCACAGAGCCGGCAGCACGGTCTTCGGGCTTGAATCGAAGGGCGGCGTTCGGGACTTTGAGGACATTGTCATGGCGAGCCACCTCACAGACAATGTCGGCGGTCATGCCGGGAAACAACTTGTTTCCGGGATTATCAGCTTCGATGATGACGGGGTAGGTAACGACATTCTGAACGGTGCTGGCCGCCATCCGGATCTGGGTGACCGTTCCGGTGAAACTGTGCTCGTAGGCGTCCACATTAAAGATGACTCGTTGTCCTAGGGCGACATTTCCGATGTCAGCCTCCGGGATGCTGGCTTCAACCTGGATTTTTCGGAGATCCGTGGCGATCAGGAAGAGCACTTGGGCGGACATACTGGCGACGACCGTCTGACCTTCGCTCACATTCCGGTTAATGACAACGCCATCCACCGGGGATTTGATGATCGTGTAGCCGAGATTGGCCTGGGAAAGACGGAGCGCGGCTTGCGCCTGGGCGACGGCCGCCTCACTGACTTTCATCTGGGCGGTCAGAGTGTCGCGGGTGGCGGTGGCCGCGTCCAGGTCGGATTGGGACAACATCTCCCGCGCCGTAAGTTTCTGGGTACGTTCCAATTCTTTTTCGGCCTGGACGAGTTTGGCCCGGGTCTGCTCAACATTGGCCTGGCTTTGAATGAGATTAGCCTGATCCTGGGCCAGGCGTGCTTCATAGGTGGTGGGATCGATCTGGGCAACGAGATCGCCCGCCTTTACCTGGCTGTTGAAATCCACATAGAGTTTCCGGATGGGGCCGTTGACCTGCGTTCCAACCTGAACCAGTTTGATCGGTTGGATTGTGCCGGTGGCCCGAACCGTTTGCGTGATGGTGCCCCGCTCAACCTTGGCGGTCCGGTATTGAGTCTTTCCGCCATTTCCTGATTGAAAGAAAAAATACCAGACACTTCCCGCCGCCACGGCCAGAAGCACGAGACTGATGATCCAACGTTTCATGGTTATTCCTCTCCTGCGGCGTGCTTGATTTGTGAAAGCGCCGCCTGGTAATCAAATTTCGCTTTGACCTGTTCCGCCCGTGCGCCGGTCAGAGCCACCTGGGCATCCGTGACTTCAACCGCCGAAGCGGCGCCGAGTTTGTATCGCTCGCTGACAAGATCCAAACTCTCCTGGGCCTGCTTGACCAGAAGATCGGTCAGGGGCAGGCGTTGCAGGGCGCTATCCAGTTGATTCAGGGCATTTTGCAGATCCTGATAGATTTGCTGTTCTCGGGCGGTGACCCGGGTGCGGGCCTGCCGGAGTTGGGCGACGGCTTCCCGGATGCGCCAGGTTTGGCGGTGGCCGGTGAACAGTTGCAAGGAGGACTGCAGGGCGGCCGACCAATTCCAAGTGAGGGGGAAACTTCCGCCGGTGAGTCCGTACTTTGCCTGAAGTCCGATTTCGGGATACAACGAGGCAATGGCCTCGTCTACGGCGGCATTGGCGGCACGTTCCTGTGCTTGGAGGGCGCGAAGGCCCGGGTGATTCCGGCGAGAAAGCATCATCAGCGCCGGGGCGTTGGTCATGGAGAAGGGGTGGGGCGTTCCGGAATGGGGCGTGTAGCCCGGTTCCTCGGCCAGTCCGAGGCTTCTATTGAGGGCGGCGCGGGCATCGGATTCATCGTTTTTCGCCTTGATGAGGCTCAGCTTGGCATTACCCAGATCGACATCCGACTTGGTCAGATCGTACCGGGTGCGCCGTCCGACCTCCTGAAAGGCCTGGACCTGGTCCAGGCGGGTCTTGAACTGGCGTACGGCATCGGAGGCAACCTGGGTCAGTTCTCCGGCCTTTCCAAGGTTGTAGAAGGCGGTACGGACGACATAAGCCAGATCGCTGCGGGCGGAGCGGAGATTTTCCGAGGCGGCAATCTGGCGGGCATAAGCCTGCCGGACAACGGACGGGGTTTTTCCGAAATCGTAAACCAGCAGATCCAGGCCGACGGAGCCATTGAACGCATTGCGGGCGTGTGAACTTTCCGGGGTGCCTTGGTTATTGGATGTGGATCGGGTTTCGCCCGCCCCGGCGCTGAGTTGGGGCCAATAGGCGGAGCGAGCCTGATAGACCTGGGCGGTGGCGGCGGCCAGCGATTGTTGGGCTTCGACTACCGACGGATGATAGGCGAGGGCAATGTCGAGCGCCCGGCCAAGCGTCAGCACCGTGTTTGAGGATAAACCGACTTCAGCGGCTGTTAAAAGTCGTTCACCCGGCGGCGATTGTTCGCCCTTTTGAATTGTCCGGGCCTGCCGTACGGTAGCGCACCCGGTGGCCGATAGCAGGGTGCAGGCCCAAATGAGTTGAAAGGAATAACGTGAACAGAATCTGTGTTTCATGAGAATGCGTGAACTATTACATATCAGAACGAACCAAGGCACCATTTTATTGTGGGAAAAGTCACAAAGTGGTCGCTAAACGCGGAAATCATGGGGCTGGATCAGTGCGTTTGCCAGCCTGCGCGGCAATACTCCCGGGCGGAGTCGAGGTCGACGAAAACGCGAAGGCTAAAACAAGTCGGATTCCGATCTCGACTTCCGCCAAGGCGGACGCCTCCAGCTTTTTGACCTTTTCCGTGAGGCATTGCTTATCCACCGTGATCACCTGAGAAACATTGACCACGGAATCCTTGGCAAGTCCAGCCTGTCGTGCCGTGAGCAAGACATTGCCTGGAGCCTGAGCGAGCGCGGTATTGGAGGTCATGACCACAACAATGACGGTGCTGATCCGGCTACGGTTGAACTCATCAGATTGAACAATGAGGACGGGTCGCCGGTATCCCGGCCCCGACCCGTCCGGTTCGCCCAAAGAAGCCCACCAAATTTCGCCCCGGTGCATCACCATTTCTCCTTAGAGATCGCTGATGCCTGCATTCTTGAGATTGCCGGCTCAAGGCGGGAGTTTCCCTTGTCGTACAGTCGGTTGAGGCGTTCCGTCACCCCTTCATTTCGACGCCGGGACAAGAATTCCACCAAGGCGCGCGTGAACAGGGCACTTCGGCTTAAATGGTTCTGATGTGCGAAATTCTCAGCCGCGCAAAAGATGTCATCCGGTATTGATATAGCTGTTTTCATGGATCAATGGTATAACTCTGGTTATACTTGCGTCAATAATCATTTCTGGGTGAACACCCACCTTGAGTTTCGGCGCGTTAGCGACGGAAACTCCGAGGTGTGGTTGGCCGTCTAGATCTATTTGGTTTTCATTCCGGCTCGCTTTGCCGCCTGTAGTTGCTGCTTATCGGATGAAACAAACAACTCCGCCCCCCATTCAAGCGCACAAGCCACATACAGGGCATCCATTGTCCGAACGGGACTTACCTCAAGGATCATGATGGCTGACCCAATCACAGTTGGAGTGAGGAAAATGATATCCGCATCGCGGACATCATCAAGCAATCGTTTTTTTGCGACATGATACTGATTCTGGGTCAGCGAGTGTTCATGGTGTCGGCGGTTCAGTGCGGAAATAATTTCAGGGATATCGCGACTTCCTTTAGGCACCAGCGCGCTTAATGGTAATCGTGTTGGCACTGGTCGTTGTAAGTCTCCATGTTTTCAGCCTTTGGGTGTTCTGGTTGCCCTGGATGGGTGGACTATCATAAAAATGATTGATCAAAAAGCAGAACCACACCTTGTTCCGTACGGCTTGCGCCGCCGGAAAAGGTTGGCGTTGGGGAATTGAAATTACGACTTGATCATGTATCCCATTTGTGGCACATTCTCGCCAAAGAAATGGAGATGTTTATATGAGCAAGAGCGCGATGTTAAGAGCAAGACTTGAGCCGGAATTGAAGCATGATGCCGAGGCGATTTTTACCCGTCTCGGGCTGAACTCGACTCAGGCGATCACGATATTTTATAGGCAGGTCGAGTTGCATCAAGGGCTTCCCTTTAATGTCACCGTTCCGTCAGCTACCACCGCACGGACATTCGACGCCACCGACGAGGGGCGCGATCTTGTTGTCTGCAAAGATGCGGCCGATATGTTCAAGAAACTGGGAATTTGATGTATACCCCGGTTTACACAAAGCAGTTTGAGAAAGATCTCAAACTCTGCAAACGCCGCGGGAAGAATCTGGAGAAATTCAAGATCCTCGCCTGCACCTTGATTTCCGGACAAACTCCGGATCCCCTTCATCGTGATCATAAACTTGTCGGGAACTATCAGGGCCGGCGCGATTGTCACATTGAATCCGACTGGCTCCTTATTTACAAAATCGATAATAAGCTCGTCATTTTCGAACGAATGGGAACCCATTCGGACTTATTTAAGAAATGAAGTCGCACAACCAGGCCTCGCACGCGACTTCGGAACCCGCGCCGGGCGCGGCTTCCTCATCGCGTGAAGGCTGACGTTCGGATTTGAAATAATGAAAACACAACCGCTTGTCCTATTGTTGATTTTGGTGTCGGCTCTGGGTTGTGCTCAACTTAGAAGCGATACGCCTTCGTCTACACCCCACTCGGCTCCTCATTCATGACTTACACCATTGAAAACGTGTCTAGCAAGTGGCAGTGTTGCCCACCCAATAACCGAAGGGGCGCCGGTTGGGGTTTGCGTAAGGTCACGGGCGAAGTCCTATCTTCTCTGGTTCTCTCCTTGACTTGAGGCGGGATCCACGTAGGTTTTCCCCATGAATGAACTTTCCCCTTCGCAGGATGTTTCGGCGTTCCGGTTTCGGATCACGGTGGCCTATGACGGCACGGCCTATGCTGGATGGCAGGTGCAGCCAGCGACGATGACCGTGCAACAGCGGATTGAAGAGGCGTTGAAGAGTCTTACCGGGGAGACGGTCAAGGTACATGGGAGTGGGCGGACCGATCAGGGGGTTCATGCGGCAGGGCAGGTGGCTCATTTCGATCTGTTAAGCGACTGGATTCCGGGGAATCTCACCAAGGGGCTGAATGCCCTGTTGCCTCAGGATATCCGAGTCTTTCAGGCTCGTCGCGTGAAGCCTGATTTTCATGCCCGGCGTAGCGCGATCAAAAAAGAGTACCGGTATTTTATCTGGAACGCCCCCGTGATGGATCCCATCCGGCGGTTTTATGCCACGTCGGTCTACAAGCCGCTGAATGTGAAGGCGATGAAGGCGGCGGCGCGGGTCCTGGTCGGCCGGCATGATTTCGCCGCTTTTACCGCGAATCCAAACCGTGTTGTGGAAAGCACCGTCCGGGATGTGTATTCCCTGTCTGTCCGGCGAACCGGAAACCTGATTATCATCCGGGCCTCCAGCGAAGGGTTTCTCTACAAGATGGTGCGGAGCCTAGCCGGACTTCTTCTCAGGGTAGGGGAAGGCGCTGTCACGCTTGACGAGGTGAGTGAAATCCTTGCCTCAAAGATTCGTACCGCCCGCGTTCCCACCGCGCCACCTGAAGGTCTTTTCCTCTGGCGCGTATGGTACTGAGCGGGTGCCCGGTATATCATTGACCGGGTGTGTTTTGAGGATAGACTATCGGGAGTCAGGGGGTTTTTATGAGAGTTTTACAAAGAGTTTTATTGGGTTTGGTGATGATCGCGGGATGGCTTGCGTGTGCGTCCTGTGCGGAAAAGAAACCCGTGAGTTATTTCCTGATTTCTCCGGCCGCTGGAGCGAGTGAGATTTCCGAAGCGGATCGCGATCAGCTCTGTGCGACTCTGGATGCGGTGGCCCTCCGTTGCAAGATGGCCAAGTTCAAGGCCGGACAGCCCGGAATTATCCGCTACTATCAGCCGAACGGTGACTATGAGATTGGGTTTTATGCGAAGCGTGAGATCAACTGCCTGAAGGTCTTCGCCCTGCCGATGACCCCGTCCGTCCAGTATCAGGATTACTTCAAGACCTTCCGTCAGGATCTTGCGAATGTTCTGTCCGCGGCGTTCCCGGGACGGGTGAGAATGGCTCAATAATTGGAAAAGGAGGAATAATGATGAATATCCTGCATGTGATTGCCAATCCGAAACCGGTTGCAGAAGCCCACTCCAAACAGTTGGCTGCGGCCTTTTTTACGGCTTTAAAAGCAAAACAACCCGGTAATCAGGTGACCGAATTAGATCTGTATGCGAATCCGCCTCCCTTCTATGACTACGAGACCTATCGTCATTTTTGGTATCCCGTTTTTGATCCGGCCTACAAGGCGAGCGAGAAGGAGATGGCGGCCGCGCAATACGCCCGGCAGCACTGTGGACTTTTCAATCAGGCGGATCTTCTGGTGATCACGACTCCCCTGTGGAACTTTGGGATGCCGGCGATCTTGAAGGCCTGGCTGGATCAGGTTCTGATGCCAAATGTCACCTTCACGATTGGCGGGAACGGGGTTAAAGGGTTGCATCACATTCGCAAGGTAGTGGCGTTGGTGTCGTCGGGTGGCACCTATGAGGCAGGGGACAGTCGTGACGGGATTCGCAACGGGCTCCGAGCCGCCTTCGGATTTGTCGGGATCACGGATATTGAAGTAGCGTGGTCGCAGGGACAGAACCCTCTCTTCTTCAAGGATGCCGCCGAGCGACACAAACGGGCTATCTGGGACGCCATGCAGTTGGGCGAAGCGGTCGCCGGATTATAAGATGAAAACGGCGCGATGAATACATCCCCCAAGGAAGGATATTTTAAATTCAATCCCCGTTATGTCGGGGTGGTTGATTTCCCCTCCGCCTGTGTGGCGGAATTGAACCGCTGGCGGGCGCATTTGTATAGGCTTAAGCTGGTGGGGATGTATACCGAAGGGGAGCTCAAGGGCGTGGGCTATGGGAATATCAGCGTCCGGTCGCCCGGCGGGTTTGTGATCACGGCGACCCGTACGGGAGGGTTACCGGTGCTCGGACCGGAGCATTATACGGAGATCATCAAGGTCGATATCGCCCGCAATGCCGTGGATTTCCGGGCGCTGACGGAGGCGACCGTGCCGTCCTCGGAGTGTATGACGCATGCCATGTTTTATCAGGCCGACCCCGCCGTCGGGGCGGTCATACACGTTCATCATCTGGAGTTTTGGAAGCGGCTTCTGGACCGGGTTCCCACCACAGCCCGGGATGTTGAGTATGGAACCCCGGGAATGGCCAACGAAATACTGCGGCTTTATCGCGAGACCGATCTACCCCGCCGAAAACTAGCTGCCATGGCTGGCCATGAGGAGGGAATTATCGCTGTCGGCCATGATCTCGACGAGGCTGGTAGAATCCTTTTGGATGACTATCGGAATGCGGTGGGTGCAGTCTCTGCTTGAAAGCCGCGAGGGGTTCCCGTAGTTTAGTGCCTGTTTTTCACCGTTGCCAGAATGGCGGCGGAACAGTAACCCTAAGGAGAATAGTAGATATGTCATTGATTGAAAGTATTGTGGCTCGTGAGATTCTGGATTCCCGGGGTAACCCGACCGTGGAAGTGGACGTGACCCTCGAGAGCGGTATTCTTGGCCGCGCTGCGGTTCCGTCCGGCGCCTCCACCGGCGAGCATGAGGCCGTGGAACTGCGCGATGGCGACAAGGCCCGCTATCTGGGCAAGGGCGTGCGCAAGGCGGTTGCGAATGTGAATTCCAAGATTGCTCCGAAACTGATCGGTTGGGATTGCCGTGACCAGGTGGGCGTCGACCGGTTGATGATTGATCTGGACGGAACCGAAACGAAGGGCAAGTTGGGTGCCAATGCCATTCTGGCGGTCTCCCTGGCCACGGCCAAGGCGGCGGCGGAATACTGCGGATTGCCCCTGTTCCGTTATATCGGGGGAACGAATGCCACGGTGACCCCGGTTCCCATGATGAACATTATGAACGGTGGCGCCCATTCCGATGCCCCGATTGATATCCAGGAATTCATGATCATGCCCAAGGGTGCCAAGTCCTTCGCCGAAGGCCTGCGTATGGGGACGGAAGTGTTCCACGCGTTGAAGGGTGTGCTTAAGGGGATGAAGCTCAGCACCTCGGTGGGTGACGAGGGAGGGTTCGCTCCGAAACTGGCGAGCAATATCCAGGCGTTGGATGTGATTATCGAAGCCATCAAGAAAGCCGGCTACAAGCCCGGGAAAGATATTTTCCTGGCTCTCGATGTCGCGGCGAGCGAGTTTTATGATGCCGCCAAGAAGCGCTATATCTTCAAGAAGAGTGATGGCTCCGTGAAGACGGCCGACCAGATGGTGGAATTCTACAGCCAGCTTTGCGCCAAGTATCCGATCATCAGCATCGAGGACGGCATGTCCGAGAATGATTGGGACGGGTGGAAGAAGCTCACCGAGAAGCTGGGCGACAAGGTTCAGCTGGTTGGCGACGATCTGTTCGTCACGAACACCAAGTTCCTGAAGAAGGGTATTGACTTGGGGATTGCCAACTCGATTCTGATCAAGGTGAACCAGATTGGTACGCTGACCGAGACGCTGGATGCGATTCGGATGGCCATTCAGGCGGGTTACACGGCGGTGGTCAGTCATCGTTCGGGTGAAACCGAAGATGCCACCATTGCGGATATTGCGGTGGCGACGAATGCGGGCCAGATCAAGACCGGTTCGTTGTGCCGTACTGATCGCGTGTGCAAATACAACCAGCTTCTCCGTATTGAGGAGATGCTGGGTGAGCACGCGGTGTATGGCGGCGTGATCTAAACGGCTTTTGGGTTTGAAGAACAAGCCGTTATCGGTCGACGCTCGTACGTCGGCCGATAACGGTATTTATCAGACGATCATGAACTTTTGGGTTTTGATCTACCGTTTCGCCTGGCTGGTTGTCATCACCTCCTGTGTGGTGGCTGTGATATGCGTCTTTCTTCCTAAGACCCACAATTACCAGACACTTCAGAAACGGAAAGACGGGCTTGAGCAGGGGAATGCCCTGATGGAGTCCCGTGATCGCCAGCTTCAACAGAATCAGAAGCGGTTCCGATCCGATCCTGCCTTTGTTGAACGTGTTGCCCGGGAGCAGGGGATGGCCATGCCGGGTGAAACGATCTTCAGGTTTCCTGCCACCAATTCGCCGTCCCGGAGGGTAGCCCCGTGAAAGTTTTTTTTTCCGCGCGAGGTGTTTTCTGTTTTCTTTTGCTAATGGGCTTACTTGTCGGGGGTACGGGATGCGTCAAAATTGATGCCAGCTTAAGCCTGAACCGGGATGGGAGCGGATCCCTGAGGACGATTTACGGGATGCCGACTTTCCTCATCAAGCAAATGGAATTAACCCGTCAATGGACACGTTCGCTGAATTTTGCCGGGGGACAATCCACCAATATGCCGCTTCCCTCGTTGGATATTCCGATGATCTTTGATGAAGCCATCTTGAATAGTCGATTTCGGCAGATGGCGGCGGATGGCGTAAATCTGGAAAGCCTTCGAACCCGGGAACAGGGCGGGTGGCGATATGTTGATTTCAATCTCAAATTTTCCCGGTTTGAGGGGCTGGCTAAACAATCTTTTTTAAAGGAATGCGGTGTTGTTTTGGCGAGAGCGGAGGATGATACCTGCAAGCTGCTGGTTTCGCTTCCCCTTGTCGGGGTAAGTTCGAATCTTGCGGTTCAGGCCAGTCCTTCAGCCTCTGCCGACTTGACTCCTTATATGAACGGACTGCGTGTTGTGGTTCGTATTGACCTTCCCGGGGAAATCCGGAACAGTTCCTCAACGATGAGTGATACCCGGCGGGCGACGTGGGAATGGGATTTCGACAAGGATGCCAGCGCGATTGAACGGTTGACGAGGGATCGGATCATTGTTGTTTTTGACGGGAGACAGGTGCGTTTCAATAATTTCGAAAAACCGGCTGGCGGAACGGCGCTTCGTATTAAATAATCCGGTTTAAGAAGTAATGTGCTTGCCATCTGAAACCACACCCGTTAGATTTCCACCGTTTTTTGCTCGGGTGGTGAAATGGCAGACACACCAGTTTGAGGGGCTGGTGACCGCAAGGTCGTGGGGGTTCAAGTCCCCCCCCGAGCATATCCCTTGAGTTATTCCCATGAGACTTCTCATCGCCACAGGTAATCGTCATAAATTTATTGAAATTTCCGCAATTCTGAATTCACCCCGCTTGGTCATGATCAGTATGAGCGAGTTGGGTGAAGTGCCGTCTGTTGTGGAGGACGGTGTTACCTTTGAGGCCAATGCCATCAAGAAGGCTGTTACCCTGGCCCGATTCAGCGGACTCTGGACACTGGCGGATGATTCGGGGCTTGAAGTGGAGGCTCTGGGGGGTGAGCCGGGAGTGTGGTCCGCGCGCTATGCGGGCGAGCCTTCGAATGATGCGGCTAACAATGACAAACTTCTACGGAAGATGACGGGCGTGGTTAATCGGAGGGCTCGATTTCGATGCGCCATCGCCCTGGTCGATCCCATGGGGAGGGCCAGGACGGTATCAGGGGCATGTGAAGGCACCTTACGGGATCAACCTAGAGGAGCAGGCGGCTTTGGTTATGATCCTTTATTTGTTCCCTGCGGCCAGTCTTTGACCTTTGCCGAAATTGCCTCCGAGGTTAAGAATGGCCTCTCTCATCGCGCCCAGGCTCTGACCCTGGCGGTTCAGGAGTGGGGGGGGCTACTAGAGAGTGAACCGGAATGCTGGCCGGTTTGATGTATTTTTGATTTTATCGTTGTTGATATTTCCCTGCATTTCCTTTAGCATCCCGCCGCAATTCGGTTGATGGCGACGTAATATTTGCAACGATGGGTGAGGTGGGGATATGTTCCAGTTGAAGTATAATCCGGGATACAACACATTTGATTCGGACTCCTATACGGTACATCTGGAGAACCCGAAGGAGCCTGAGTTATTTCGTCATACATTTCCTTATGACGAGGTTCCCCGACTCGGATTCAATCATCGTCTGGTTCCGATGCGGATGCCCAAGGATATTTGGGTGACGGATACCACGTTCCGTGATGGTCAACAGGCGATGCCGCCCTATACCGTCAAACAGGTTTTGGACATTTACAAGTTGATGCACCGGTTGGGCGGTCCCAAGGGATTGATCCGGCAGTGCGAGTTCTTTCTCTACACCAAGAAAGACCGGCAGGCCGTCGAAGAGATTCAGTCGCTGGGCTACAAGTATCCGGAAGTAACGGGCTGGGTTCGGGCACGAAAAAAAGACCTTGAGTTGGCCAAGAAGATGGGACTCAAAGAGACAGGTATCCTGACCTCGTGTTCGGATTACCACATTTATCTCAAATTGAAGATGACCCGTCGCCAGGCGCTCCGGGAGTATCTGAAGATCGTGCGCGAAGCCATCGATGTCGGCATTACACCGCGCTGTCATTTTGAAGATGTGACCCGGGCTGACTATTATGGGTTTGTGGTTCCGTTTGCCCATGAACTGATGAAACTGTCCGAGGAAACCAAGAAAGTCATCAAGATCCGTATTTGTGACACCATGGGTCTTGGCGTGCCGTATCCCGGTGTGGCGATGCCGCGTTCGGTGGCCGGCCTGATCTACGGGCTTCAATATTATGCCGGATTCCCGAGCGAATGGTTGGAATGGCACGGTCACAATGACCTGTATATGGTGACCGCCAATGCGGTTGCCGCCTGGTTGTATGGTTGTTCCGCTGCAAATGGAACGTTGCTGGGGATTGGGGAGCGCACCGGTAATCCGCCATTGGAAGGGTTGGTGGTGAACTACCTTCAATTGCGCGGAAACGATTGCAATGTGGATACCACGGTCATTACCGAGATTGCCGAGTATTTTGAGCATGAGCTCAAGGTTCAGATTCCCGTCAATCAGCCGTTGATCGGGAAGAGCTTCAATGTGACGCGGGCAGGCATCCATGCGGACGGGCTGTTGAAGAATGAAGAAATTTACAACGTCTTCAATACCGAGAAACTGTTGAATCGGCCGGTGGAATTGGCGGTTACCGACAAGAGCGGGCAGGCCGGGATTGCCCTGTGGATCAAGAAGTACTTCAAGAAGGCCAAGGAGCCGGTTGGGAAAAATGATCCCGGCGTCATGAAAATCTATGAGTGGATGATGACCCAGTATGATGCCGGTCGCACCACCGCGATTGCCGATGAGGAGTTGCTGGAGCAGACCAAGCTCCATCTTTCGAGCTGGCTGAAAGACAGCGGATATGAGCTTTGAGATCGTCACCTTTGGCGATCCCATCCTGCGGGCAAGGGCGAATCCGGTTGTTCGGGTAACTTCCGAGACTAAGCATCTGGTGGATGGCATGATGGAAGCCATGCACGCCGCCGAGGGCATCGGCTTGGCTGCCCAGCAGGTGGCACGAACGGTGTCGGTGTGTGTTATTGATATCCCCGCCGAACTTGATGTCGAAGAGGAAGGCGGTCCCCCGCTGAATCCTGGCATTTCGATGCCTCTGGTGATGTTCAATCCTAAAATCCTCTCGAAGGGTGGGGCGATGACGCGCCGCGACGAGGGATGCCTTAGCTTTCCCGGTATTCACAGTGCGGTGCAGCGGGCGGTCGAGGTGGAGGTGGCCTTTATGGACTGGAAGGGCGAGCTCAAGACCCTACGTTGCCGGGGATTGTTGGCCCGTGCGGTTCAACATGAGCTGGATCATTTGGACGGGGTGCTTCTGGTGGACCGGATCTCGCCGGTCAAGAAAATCAGCATGGCGGGAAAGCTCAAGCGGTTGCGGGAGGAGACGGAGGAACGACTTCAGGAAAAGAAGCTGACTCCGGCTCAGAAACTGTAGTCTGGGTTACCGTGGATTTCCGCCGTTTGATAAATTCCTTTGCCAGAAGACGGTAAGCCTCGGCCCCGGTCGATTTATCATCATAGAGGATGACTGGCATTCCATGGCTGGGGGCCTCACTGATCCTGATATTCCGGGGAATAACCGTGCGATAGACCTTGTCGCCAAAATGAGTCATCACTTCATTCATGACTTGCTGGGCAAGATTGGTTCGTCCGTCAAACATTGTCAGGACGATTCCCTCGAGCTGAAGTCCGGGGTTGGCGCCTGAGTCCCGGATTTGGTTGATCAACCGGGTGATCACGCTCAGCCCCTCGAGAGCGTAGTATTCGCACTGGAGGGGAATCAGAACCGAATCCACGGCCGTCAAGGCATTCATGGTGAGGATTCCAAGGGACGGGGGGCAATCCACCAGAATGATGTCATAGCGTTCGTCATGGATGAGAGGTTCCAGTGCGTCCTTGAACCGGTGCAGGTAGCGTTCCATCCGGGCGATGTCAATTTCGGCACCCGCCAGATCAACTTCAGAAGGAATCATGGAGAGGCCGGGCATCCGTGTCTCCTGGATTTTCCCAGCGATAGACTGATGCCCCAGAAGAACCTCATAAATGCTACAGCCGGGCTGAGGTTGAAGCCCGAGCCCGCTGGTGGAATTGGCCTGGGGGTCGAGGTCAATCAGCAGAACCCGGTGCTTACGTTCCGCCAGACAGGCGGCCAGATTGATGGCGGTGGTAGTTTTTCCGACCCCGCCCTTCTGATTCGCGAGTGCTATGACATGAGCGGGCATGGCTACTTGATAATGCCGGATTTCCGGGCGTAGGCAAAAATTCCGCCCGCCTCGACAACGGGTGCCACGGCACCCAGTTCCTTGATGGAATACGTTTTCCCTGTGGTGCAGTTCGTGAGGTGTGCGCCCCCGACGTCGATCTCCGCCCTGTCGCCGGTTTTGAAAACTTCACAAAGCCGGATGGGGGTTTCAAATGGATAAAGTTCGCCGGTAGACACGCAATTCCGGAAAAATATCCGCGCATAGGATTCGGCGACGACGGCCTTGACGCCTGCAGCACCCAGACAGACGGGCGCATGTTCCCGTGACGAGCCGCACCCGAAATTCCGTCCTGCGATGAGAATCGGGTAGTCGGCCGTTAGGGCACCGGGCTTCACGAACGGGGGATACCCGTCCGGGAGTCCGCAGAGCGCGTAGGAGCCCAACTTGGCGTATTCCTCAGGAATGGTGGGAACCAGGTTGAGATACTGAGCCGGAATAATCTGGTCGGTATCAATGTCGTCCCTGACGACGTAAACAGTGCCTTGAATTTTTTTCATCGTTCTCCGGGTGTTACATGAATTCGCGCGGGTCGGTAATGCGTCCCCGGATCGCCGAGGCGGCTGCCGTTAATGGGGATGCTAGATAAATACGGGACTGTTTTGAGCCCATCCGCCCCGGAAAATTCCGGTTGGTGGTGCTGATGACAGCCTCGGTTCCGGAGGTGCGCCCAAAGGTATCCTCGGGGCCACCAAGACACGCGGCGCAGGAAGGAGGGGCGATGTCTTCACACCCCGCCTCAGCGAAAATTTCGATGAGGGATTTTCCATCGATCTCGGACTTGATGATGTCCTCGGCAACCTCCACCGTGGCCGGTACCAGAAAGGTTGGAATGGCGACCTTGTGTCCCTTGAGGATGCGTGCGGCGGCCAGGAAGTCCGTAATTTTGCCGCCCGTGCAGGACCCGATATAGGATCGATCCAGTTTGACGTCATTCCGTTCCCGTGCCAGAGCATAGTTGCTGGGAACATGGGGTTCGGCCACGCAGGGTTCCAGGGTGGAGGCATCATAGGTGCGCTCACTCTCAACCGGGGCGTCGGCATCCCCATAAACGGCTTCGAAGGGTTTGTGGGTGTGGGCTTTGACATACTCGAACGTTTTTGCATCGGGTTCGATGATTCCGTTCTTTGCGCCCGCCTCGATGGCCATGTTGCAGATCGTCATCCGCTCCTCGATGGAGAGGTGACGGATTGCATCGCCGGCAAATTCCATGGCGCAATAACTGGCGCCATCGAACCCGATGTCCCCGATGATTTTCAGGATGATATCCTTGCCCATCAGGTAGGGGGGGGGCGTTCCGTTTACGGTGAACCGCATGGTTTTGGGAACCTTGATCAGAAGTTTGCCAGCCCCCATAATGAAGCCTGCGTCGGTATTGCCGATCCCTGTGGCGAAGGCGCCCAGCGCCCCGTGGGTGCAGGTGTGTGAGTCGGTGCCGAAAATCACCTCACCGGGCCGGACATGGCCGGTCTGGGGCAGGGCGACGTGGCAGACCCCCTTGTATGTTGGGGTCCCCGGATCGTAGAAGTAGGCCAGTTTTTGATACGTGGCGAACTCTCTCAGGGTGTCCACATTGCGGTGGGCCTTTTCATCCGCTGTGAAAATGTAGTGATCGGGGATGATGACGACTTTGGAGGGGTCCCATACTTTGGCCATTTTCCCGAATTCCCGTTGAAACACGCCGATCGTGCCCGGTCCGCAGACATCGTGGGTGAGCAGGATATCCACCTCGACCCAGACATTGTCGCCCGGGCCTACGACACGTTTACCTGCGGCCCGTGCCAGAATTTTTTCAGTCAGAGTCATTGCCATGGTCATGTCCTTTTTGACGGTCGCTTTTGCCTGGATTGTACCAGCGCAAAGAAACGGTCTTCATATTCCGAAAAAACGCCTGCCTTTTGCAACTTTTTTCCCAGATCAGTGATTCGTTCCGGGTGTTGTCCCGCCAGTTGGAAGTCCATTTCGATATCCTGTCGAATTCCAGCGTTTGGGGCGAACATGCGGTGTCGTTCCATTTCGTGGACATTGCTGCGATAAGAGTTGTTGGTGACGTCCACCATCATTTTCAAGAGTGACACTTCCCAGGGTGAATCCACGCCAACCACGACGGCGGCGAGGGGGTCTTCCTTGCTATGCACCGCCTTGCAGACGCGTTCCACCACGGCGTCCAGGGTGTCGGTGACCGTTTCGTCGCGGATTTCCTGCTTCCGGATGATAAACCCGTATTGAAGGATCCGAAGATCCTGTGAATGGTCCCGGAGCCAGTCAACATAGCGGTCCGCTTCCTCGCCAAACCCTTCGAGGAGTTTTTCATTAATGGAGGCCGGGGTGATAATGGTGGGGCGATGGGCCTGGATACGGCCTTCCCGAATCCGGATTTTATCTACTGAATCCATCAGTTCACTCACCAGATGGTAGTGGATAAGGGTGGCGCCAAAGGTTTCGAGGCGCTGGGAGGGAGCCAGCGCAACGCGGGTGTTGTTGATGGCGTACCAAAAATCAAATGGACTGGGTGAATTCATGAAGCGCCGGATGATATCAATTTTGAAGAACGAGACAATCCTGAATAATCTCATATCAAACTTTGACATTTTTTATTCGGAGTTCTATTATGAGGCATTCCTGAAAGGCTGGTAACTTATGATTTTCGGCATCATTGTCGCTGCGGGTAAAAGCGAACGGATGGGGGCTGATGTTGACAAGGCGTTCCTCTCTTTGGGGACGCGTCCGGTTCTGGCGTATTCATTGCTCGCCTTTGAGCAATGCCCGATGATTGATGGGGTAATTCTGGTGGTGCGCAAGGATCGAGTGGATTCGGCCCGGGGGCTGGTCCAGATGTTTGGTTGTTCCAAGGTTCGGGCGGTTATCGCCGGGGGGGCCACACGCCAGAGTTCGGTGATGAACGGCTTGGGAAAGCTGGGGGATGACGTCAAGATTGTGGCGGTGCATGACGGGGCGAGGCCCTGTGTGACGCCTGCGCTGATTGAAGAAACGATCAAATTCGCCAAACGGCACGGATCCGGGGTGGCGGCGGTTAAGGTTACGGACACCATCAAGGAAGTAGATCGCGGGACATTGGTCAGTCGAACCGTGGATCGAACCAAGTTGTGGGCTGTGCAGACTCCCCAGACTTTTCGCGTTGATTGGTTGAGAAAAGCATTCATACAGGCCGGGAAGAAAAGAACGGTTGTGACGGATGAAGCGGCGGCGGTTGAGGCGATTGGAGAGCCGGTTCATCTGGTGCCTGCCCCGGTTTTGAACATGAAGATTACAACACCGGCTGATTTGGCTCTTGCCGCGATGATTTTGAAGGCATAGGGGTGGTATGGCGAATATCCGATATGCGGTGATGGGGGATATTCACGGGAATTGGGAGGCGTTGTCGGCGGTTCTCGCGGATGCCCAGGCTCAGGGAGTTACCAACTATACCTGTGTGGGCGACATGGTCGGGTACAATGCGAACCCGGCGGAATGCCTGCGTAAGATCCGGGAGTTGAATGCAATCTGTGTCAGGGGTAATCACGACCATTATTGTTCCCATGACGAATGTATCCGTGATTTTCATCCTCTTGCGGCCAATGTTGTGGATTGGACCCGCAATCAGTTGACGGATGAAGAGTTAGCCTACCTCAAGCAACTTAAGCTGGTTCGGGTGGTCAGTAGCTTCACTCTGGTTCATAGTACATTGGATATGCCTGAAAAATGGGGCTATGTATTTGACGAACTGGAGGCCGAGTCCAATTTTAATTATCAGTCCACCACCGTTTGTTTCTATGGCCATACCCATCAGCCTGTTGTTTTTGAGAAATCGGGATATGTCCGGCGGATCAACGGAGGCGGGAAAATTCCCGTGACGCTGGGGAAGAAATATTTTGTTAATGTGGGAAGCGTCGGTCAGCCCCGTGATGGGGATAACCGGGCCTCGTATGGAATCTACGACACCACTGCGCGATTGATTGAGTTGCGCCGGGTGGATTATGATATTGCGGCCGCTCAAAAGAAGATTCTTGACGCAAAATTGCCCGAACGATTGGCGGTTCGGTTGCAGTTGGGGGTTTGACAACCTGTGTCTTTTCTTCCCCCCTCCCTGAATCCCTGGAGATGACAAATGCTGGGAACTCCCAAAGGATTACGATTGCAGATCGGGATATTCGGACGTCGGAACGTCGGAAAATCCTCGCTTCTCAATGCTTTGACGCGTCAGGCGGTTTCCATTGTATCCGAGACGGCTGGAACCACGACGGATCCGGTTGAAAAAGCCATGGAGTTGCAGCCTCTGGGTCCGGTTCTTTTTGTGGATACAGCCGGGGTGGACGATGTGGGGGCGTTAGGTGAATTGCGGGTGGCGAAAACCATGAAAGTGGTTGAGCGCACGGATCTTGCAATTCTGGTGACGGACGACTGGCAGGATTATGAGGCTCGTCTGTTGGCTCTTTTTTCAGGGCGAAAGACGCCGGTGATTGTGGCGGCAAACAAACGTGATGCCCGCGAGCCAGGAGGGGTCGAGGCGAAGGCACGGGTGGCCGGTGCGAACCGGGTAGTCGGCGTTAGCGCTGTAACCGGTTCCGGGCTGGATGATCTCAGGCAGGGAATCATTGCCGAGGCTCCGGAGGCGTACCTGAACGCGCCCAGCCTGATGGGCGATCTCATTGCTGCCGGGGAGATGGCGATTCTGGTGGTGCCGATCGATATCGAGGCCCCAAAAGGGCGTTTAATCCTTCCCCAGGTTCAGACATTACGGGATATTCTGGATCAAAATGCCTATGCTATGGTGGTCAAGGAGCGCGAACTGGCCGATGCGATCTCACGATTAAATCGTCCGCCTGCTCTTGTAATTACCGACAGTCAGGAATTTTTGAAAGTGGTGGCGGAAGTGCCCGCTTCCGTACCGGTTACCGGGTTTTCAATCCTGTTTGCGCGTTTCAAGGGTGATCTTGGAGAATTGGTTCGCGGAGCGGCCGCTATTGACCGATTGCGGCCCGGGGATCGGGTTCTGGTGGCGGAAGCGTGTGCGCATCATCCGACCGGGGAGGATATCGGGCGGGTTAAGATTCCCCGCTGGTTGGAGCAGTTTGTTGGCGGGAAGCTGGAGGTGGTGGTGAAGGCCGGCTGTGATTATCCGGATGACATTTCCGGGTTTAAGTTGATCGTGCATTGCGGGGCCTGTGTCTGGAACCGGCGGCAGATGCTATCCCGGATTGAGCAGGCCCGGACTGAGGGTGTGGCGATTACCAACTATGGGCTGACCATTGCGCACAGTCTGGGGATCCTGGAGCGAGCCTTAAGTCCGTTCCCGTATGCCAGGGAAGTGTATCGCGAAAGTATTCAGAATTCAGAAGTCAGAATTTCGAAGTCCGAAGTCCGGAGTCCGAAGTCCGGAGTCGGGAAATGAAGGCGGATCTGATCAGGCGAATGGCCGACGGCGGTGAGGCCACTGAGATGGAGGTTGAGGAGTTGCTACGATGCGGGGGGGATGATCTCGCGGCCCTGTATGCGGCGGCCGATCGGGTTCGACATGAGCAGGTCGGGGATGAAATTTATCTCCGTGGAATTATCGAGTTTTCGAACTATTGCCGAAAAAGCTGTGATTACTGTGGGATTCGTGGACCCAATCGTACCGTGACGCGCTATCGCATGGGGATTGATGAGATTGTGGAGATTGCAGGTGAAGCGGAACGGCTTGGGAATACAACCGTGGTGCTTCAGTCCGGCGAAGATATCTGGTTTACTGCGGACCGGATATGCGAAATCATTCAGGGGATCAGGCGGAAGACGGGCGTGGCGATTACCCTGTCCATCGGGGAGCGCCCTTATGATGAACTGGTGCGATTCAAGGCTGCAGGATGTGATCGGTATCTGTTGCGGTTTGAGACATCGGATCGCGACTTGTTCGCGCGAATTCATTCAGATGATGATTTTGACGTGCGGGTGCAGTGTCTTCATGACCTGAGGCGGGCTGGAATCCAGGTGGGGAGCGGGTTTATGATCGGCTTGCCGGGCGGGACGGTGGGGACGATTGCCCGCGACATTCTTTTCGCGACAGCCCTGGAGTTGGACATGATCGGATGCGGGCCCTATCTGTCCCATCCCGATACGCCTTTGTCGCAGGGGCCGCTGCTGGAAGATCGGGAAATGTATTTCAAGACCCTTGCGATTCTCCGGTTGCTCAATCCCCGCGCCCATATACCCGCCACGACGGCCTTTGATGCCTTATTCGAGGGAGGGCGTGATTTGGTTCTAACCCGTGGCGCCAATGTATTCATGCCAAATGTGACGCCTCAGAAATACCGGGCGCTCTATCAGCTGTATCCCAACAAGCCCTGTGTGGATGAGGATAGCGGGCAATGTTCGGTTTGTGTGATGGGGCGGGTGGCGCGTCTGGGACGAACCATTGGAAAGGGACTGGGGCACAGTTGTCTTGAAAGGGATGAAAATTAACTCGCAATAGACTCGCGATGTGATACTTATTGCGCCGAGTTTTTTTAGGGGACTCCGGTATGAATTTGAAGAAACTGTTGTCGGAAGATACCATCATTTTTAACCTCAAGGGCACGACCAAGGAAGAGATCATTCAGGAGATGATTGATCTTCTTGTTGTGCGCGGACGAATCCGGGATCGTGATGCGGCGCTTAAAGCGGTTCTGGACCGTGAACAGAAGATGTCAACCGGCATGCAGCATGGGATTGCCATTCCACATGGTAAGACGGATTCAGTCGATAAATTGGTGACAGCCATGGGGCTCAAGAAAGAGGGAGTGGACTTCGGTTCCATGGATGGAAAGCCCTCTACGATTTTTATTATGACGATTTCATCCATCAGTCGTACGGGGCCTCATATCCAGTTTCTATCAGAAATCAGTCAGGTTTTGAATGACCCCGAAAAACGGGAACGCATTCTGCATTCCCAAAGTGCTTCTGAAATATTGGATGTCCTGACCACTTAACCATTTTCACCATTTTCAAAAATAAGAAAATGTGTTGTTTTTGGACGATTCCTTCCTATACTCATAATTGCGAATTGAGTTATTTGTTTTGCGGAAGGATAGTTGACCCATGCCGAAAATACTTCTGATTGATGATGAGCCGAGGATGCTCAGTCTTCTCAATACCATTCTGAAGGGGGAAGGGTATGGCGTTACCTCGATTCAGGACGGCACGAAAGTGCTGGAGTTGCTGAACACTGAGACCTACGATCTGATGATCACGGATATTCGGATGACTCCGATCAACGGGTTGGAGCTCCTGAAAATAGCGAGGCAGGTTCGACCTGCCATGCCCGTCATCATCCTGACTGCCTTTGGGTCTGTTGAGACTGCCATTGAAGCCATGAAATTGGGCTCTTTTGACTATGTCACCAAGCCCTTTAAGATGGACGAGTTGTTGATTACGATCCAGCGGGCGCTTGAATACAGTCGGGCTCTTTCGGAAAATGTGGAGCTTAAGGAAGAGCTGGTTGGCCGGTACAAATTTGAAAACATTGTAGCGGAGAGCCCGGCGATGCGGAATGTTTGCGAGATGATCAAGCGCGTTGCGCCAGCGGACACCACGGTGCTGATTACGGGTGAAAGTGGGACCGGCAAGGAGTTGGTAGCCAAGGCGATACACTTGCACAGCAAGCGGAAGGATAAGCGATTTCTGGCGGTCAATTGTGCTGCGTTGCCGGAACCTCTTTTGGAATCCGAAATGTTTGGCCATGTAAAAGGCGCTTTTACGGGGGCATCCTGCAACAAAGACGGGCTTTTTGAGAGTGCAAGCGGGGGCACCTTGTTTTTGGACGAAATTTCATCCATGCCTTTGAGCATTCAGGGGAAACTCCTACGGGTTCTACAGGAACGGGAAATCAGGCGGGTGGGGGGGAATGATACGATCCCTGTGGATGTGCGGGTCATTGCGGCCACTAATACCAGTCTTGAAGCGATGATCAAACTGGGTACTTTTCGAGAGGATCTTTATTACCGGCTGAGTGTCATTCCGATTGAAATCAAACCGCTGCGGGATCGTCAGGAAGACATCCTGCCGTTAGTTTATCATGTTCTTCGACACGAAATCGGAGAAGGGCGTGATCTTCCTAAGATTACCCCTGAAATTAAGGAGATGTTCGAGCGTTATACTTGGCCCGGGAACGTGAGGGAACTCGAAAATGCCGTCAAGCATGCCATCACGTTTGCCCAGGATAACAAGATCACTCCCGATGTGCTTCCGCCCAGGATCTTGAACCAAGTCAAAGTTCCAGAACACCACTCATCGGCAGTCCAGGAGGGTGCTGATGATCTACGAAATAAATCGCTTAAGGCCTTCCTGCGGGAGCGAGAGAAGGAATACCTTGAACAAGTGTTGTCATTGACCAAAGGTGATAAAGAAAAGGCCGCAAAGTCCTTAAAAATCAGTTTGGCCACTTTGTATCGAAAATTACCGGAAGAATCTGTCCCAGCCGGACAAAAATAATTTTTACTGATTGCGAAGGTGTCATTATTGCGAAAAGTGTAGTTTAATTTGTATTTGAATGCAGTTTTTTGATTTATATTTTGGTTCAACTCATATTGGTACGGTCATTGCTATCTTGTTTATATGGGGTGAGTATTTCAGGAATCGATAATTGGAGAAGCAATATGAATACGATGAAACAAGGTTTTACATTGGTCGAGATCATGATTGTGGTCGCGATCATCGGTTTACTCGCAGCGATTGCCATTCCTTCGTTTATGAAAGCGAGAACCCAGTCCCAGCAAAATGCCTGCATCAATAATTTGCGACAGATTGAAGCCGCCAAAGAGCAGTGGGCACTGGAGAAGCGGAAAGCTCAGGGAACGACCGCAACCACAGCGGAAGTCATGGAATATATCAAAAACCCGTCTTCTTCCACGAATTGTCCCTCAGGGGGCACGATTGCCTATGGTTTCATTGGTACGAACTGTACCTGCACAATCACCACGCCCTTGATTCATAAATTATCTGAATAATTATTAATTATGAGAATGATTAATTAATTTTACACAAAAAAACATAAATTAAGTCGATTTTTCTATTAAACAGACAACAAATAGAGTTTATTGATAGTTGGCATGAGCAATGCTAAATTAAAGATGGTGTGGGTGAATAGAGTATTAACAACAGAAAAAGGAGTATAACGATGAAGAAGATGAAGCAAGGTTTTACGTTGGTTGAGATTATGATTGTGGTCGCGATTATTGGTTTGTTGGCGGCCATCGCCATTCCCTCGTTCATGAAGGCCAGGACGCAGTCGCAGCAGAATGCCTGCATCAACAACCTTCGTCAGATCGAAGCGGGTAAAGAGCAGTGGGCGTTGGCGACCAAGCAGCAGCAGGGTGTCGCAGCGGTCACCACAGCAGTCATGGAGTACATTAAGAATCCGAGTTCTTCCACGAACTGCCCGGCGGGTGGAACGATTGCATTTGGAAATGTTGGAACGAATGCGACTTGTACCATTACAACGCCGTTGGCACACGCATTGCAGAATTAAAGTTCGCCGTTCGCGGTGGATGAGGGCGCGCTCTGGAATACAGAGTGCGCCTTTTTTATTCCCGGTATGGTTGTCCCTGCCTGAAAAGATTCAGGCGAAGGAGAAGGGTTTCCGTGGTGTAAGCCGGGGTTTTAATAGGGAATTTCTCCTCCTTGTTCATGCGGGAGAGTTCGACGGCGCGTTGTGCAAATTTTACGGCATTCGAAAAGTCGCCCACTTCAGCATAGGCTGCCGCAACGATATCCAGAGCTTTGGGACTCTGGTTTTGAGCAATTTCAATCAAGGGTGTGGCAATCTGGATGGCTTGACGGCCATTCCGGACTTCGTTGGAAGGACAGGTTGCCAGTATCCAGGCCCATTGGGATCTTGCGAACCAGAAGTCTGGCTTTATCTGAACAGCTCGCTCAAAATGCATGATGGCATCCTTGTAACGGTGATTGTGAGATAAGGCGACCCCGAGCAAGGCGTGGGTCAGGCTGTCACTGGGTTGGATTTCCAGACCCTGTTTCCAGACGGAGATCGCTTCATCCACGCGGTTTTGAGAATACAGGGCATGGCCGAGATTACGGTAGACCCAGTCGGCTCCGGGCCAAACCCGGATAGCTTCTCGAAAATGTTGCGTAGCCGCATCCGGTCGGTTTGAATTAAGGGCAATGACGCCCAGGTTATTGTGGGCCATGCTGTAATACAGTTGAAGAGTTTGGCGACCCATGTTGTTGAATTTTGTTTCGATCATGGGGATCGGGATACCTGAAAAATCAGGAAGTCTGGCCAATAAATTACTACACAGGGGCGCTGCTTCTGCGTAACGCTCTTCAGAGAGGTACGCCGAGGAAAGCGCGATATAGGTTCGGAAATTGTCGGGGCGTTTCAAAATGACGTCCTTCCACATGGATTCCTCGGAACGATAGGCCTCATTACGATGGATGGTGAGGCTGCAGAAGGTCACGGCCACGATTGCCAGGAGACCGAACCCAATACGCCGGATTCGTTTACGCGATGTCGTCTCGGTAATCCCTCCATAACCGAAGCCCTGATATACCGCCATGACGAGAAAAGCGAGGAGACTGGCCAGGGGGAGATACATTCGATGTTCGAAAGCGGCATCGGGAAGGGGGTTGAGGCTGGAGGTGGGTGCCAGAATGATGAAAAACCACGCGCCGATAAACCCCGTCCAGGATCGCCGGTACAGCGCCCATATTGTCCAGCCTGCCCCCAGCAGAGTGAGTATGCCAGGCCACAGGGCCTCCAGGGGGGAATTGACAAGCGGCCAGAGATAATCGAGGCAAAGCGGGTAGGGGATGAGGGTAAGCTTGAGATAGTGGGTCAGAATATTAAGCTGAGTGAGGGCGTAGTTCCACCGGTTTATTCCCTGCGAAAATAAGGAAATCGTTTCGGAGCGTTCCCAGATGATGCCCATGACCAAAAGAACCAAAAAAACAATCCAAGTTGAAAAGAAAAGGGCATGGAGTTTCCAGCGTTTGCGAATCAGGTCGCTCCAGGACGGGGAGATGAATAGTCCATCATACAGGAAAAGAAGAATGGGGGCGGCTACCATAACTTCTTTTGTTCCCATTCCCACGGTGCAGACGGCCAAGGCGGCGGCGAGCCAGACCTTGGCATGGCTGGAGAAGGCTGCCCGGATAAAACAATAGAAGGTTAGCAGGAAGAACAACCCCATCATGGCTTCTATTCGTTGCGCAATATAGGTGACGCTCTCGGTTTGCAGAGGGTGGAGAATCCAGAGGAGTGACGTTGCCAGGGACAGGCCGGATGCGTTTTGGGTGAACTGTGAATTCCAGCACGGTAGCAGGAGGGTGCGTCGCATTACGCCGTAAAGGAGAAGTCCGCTTCCGATATGGATGAGGATGTTGACTAGGCGGTATTCCGCCGGTGAGAAACCCGCCCAAGCGTAGTTCAAGGCAAAGGAGTAGTCTACCACACAGCGTGTCGCCGAACGCACCGCCATCCACGGGGGCCAGAGGTGGAAGAGCGTGGGATTATTGGTGACGACTCTTGAATCATCAAACAGAAATGGGCAGGCAAAACTGTTGGCATAGGCCAGAAATCCTGCGGCCATCAGGATGAGTGGGAACCAGAATGACGATTTTGTTGGAAAAAGCCGTGTTAGAGAACCCATATCATGCCCTATAAAATGGTGTGGAACGTTGTCCTAATACCTTATACATTGTTCGAAACCGTGTAAAACCGTTTATGATGAATCCTGAATTTCAAAAAACGCTCGTGATCATGCCCGCCTTGAATGAAGCAGGGCGTATTGGCGCCGTGATTCGGGGGATTACCTCGGTTTTATCCGGGGCTGATATTCTTGTGGTGAATGACGGGTCATCTGATGCGACGGGCGCCGAAGCGATGGATGCAGGAGCCGTCGTGCTGTCTCACGCTGTTCAGATGGGGTATGGAGCCAGTTTGGAAACCGCTTACCTGTATGCTTCACAAAAACACTATGATGTTGTGCTTCAGATGGACAGTGATGGACAGCATCTTGCCAGTGAACTTCCGGTTTTGCTCAAGGCCTTGCAGCAGGGGGCATTCGATATTGTTATTGGATCCCGTTATGCCGCTCCTGACTCTGTATTTCAGACGTCAATTATCAGGCGGACGGGACAACGTTTTTTTGGGATTCTATTGCTGATCTTGACTGGGCGGCGGTTTTCAGACCCGACGAGCGGATTTCAGGGATTGAATCGCCGGGCAATCCGGTTTTTCTCCAGCGGTGTGTTCCCCTGCGATTATCCGGATGCCGATGTTTTGTTAATGGCTCATGAAGCGGGATTACGATTGGGGGAGGTTCCGGTACGAATGGTGTCACGCTCTGGCGGTGCCTCGATGCATGATGGCTGGAAACCCCTTTATTACGGAATGAAAATGCTGCTTTCCTTGTTTATCGTTCGGCTTAACACGGCGCGTTGGCGGCGTTGGAAGAGTGGCCTGGAATCTTAGGAAAAGGAGCCAACTCATGTTGTATCAACAGTTTATCGTTTCGCTGATTATCGGTGTTTTGTTGCTGGTGCTGATTTTTCGCCTCGTTCAAAAAGGGGTTTTGGATATTGCCTATTGCTGGCTCTGGTTGGGAATCGGGGTGGGAATTATTGCGTTGGTGCTGCATTATGAATGGCTGGTGAAATTGTCCGAGTTGATCGGCGCGGTTACGGCCACTACGACTCTTTTTTTAATAGGATTCATGGTCATTCTCTTGATGTGCCTTCAGTTTTCCATGATCATTTCCGCGCACCGCCGTCAAATCAAACGCCTGACCCAGCGCTTGGCGATACTGGAAGAAAGCAAGGGGCGCCCAAAGGCTGACGGGGCGGCCCTATGACGGTGCGTCTGGCGTTGGTCTCGGCTCCCGTGAGCATGGGGGAGCGCTATGGGCTTTTTTCCGGTGCGGGCAGCACAGAACCTTCGTTTGGATTGCTGTGTCTTGCCGCCGTGGCTCGACAAGCCGGTGCCAGTGTCAAAATCATTGAAGCGTCTGCGCGGGGGCTTGATCCTCAGTCAGCCCTGAATGAAATTTTGGAGTTTGAGGCGGATTGCGTCGGGTTTTCAGCAACAACATCGGATATTATCCCGATTTCCTCTCTCGCCGCTCGTGTGAAGACCGAGTTGCCCCGAGCGTTAACCCTTATCGGCGGATGTCATGTCACAGCTCTTCCCGAGGAAACCCTCAACGCCTTTCCGGCATTGGATCTGGCGATAGTGGGAGAGGGTGAGGAAACATTAAGGGAAATTCTGGGTCGTCTGGATGCGGGTGATCATTTCCCAGAGGGTATTGCCGGAACGGCGAGACGGGTAGGGACTGTTGTTCGGAGATATCCGGCACGTGCCCTCATTGCCGATTTGGACACCTTGCCGTTGCCCGCATGGGATTTGCTGGAAGGGTTCCCCGTGCTTTTCAAGCCGTCCCCCTCCCGCATCCGGCGTTGGCCCTGTGCCTCCATCGTCTTGACAAGGGGATGTCCGAATCAGTGTAAATTCTGTGATCGATCCGTATTTGGAAATCAGTGTCGTGCCTATAGTCCGGACTATGCCGTCAAACTTGTTCGGGATCTTTATGACCGTTATGGGGTTCGTGAACTGCTGATTGAGGACGATACCTTTGTGATTGTGAAGGATCGGGTTCGTGAGTTCTGCGAGCGGTTGATTCAGGAAAAGCTTACTATAAGCTGGTCCTGTCTGGGGCGCGCAGACCGGGTGGATCCTGAGTTGTTGGGGCTGATGCGCCGCGCGGGATGCTGGCAAATGTCCTATGGCATTGAGAGCGGGGATCCGGAGATACTCAAGGCCATGTGTAAGCGCCTGGATCTTGACCAAATCCGTCAGGCGATCCAGTGGAGCCGCGAGGCGGGATTACGGACAAAGGGCTTTTTCATTGTTGGATTCCCCGGCGAGACCCTGGACTCCCTTGAGCGAACCCGGCAGTTTGCGGGCTCGCTTCCCTTGGATGATATTACCGTGATGCAAATGACGCCCTTTCCCGGAAGTGAATTATATGCTTTGGCTGATCAGGCGGGGATGTTCGAGCGTGACTGGCGGAAAATGAACATCGTCAACACGGTCTTCGTGCCGCATGGATTGACGAAACAAGATCTGGAGTCGGCGCGATCCCAATTGCTCCGGGAATTTTATTTTCGCCCAGAGGTGTTATGGCGTCAGGCTTTACATATCGGGCGTCATCCGCGCCTGTGGAAAGCAATGCTGTCGGGTTTTTGTTCATTGCTTAGGGTGGTGAGGAGAGCATGAGGTCATGAAAATCGGAGTTAACACCTTGTTTTTAATTCCTGGTGAGGTGGGGGGCTCTGAAACCTACTTGCGGGACATTTTGAGATATGCCGTGCCGCAGCATCCTGAAATTGACTGGGTGCTTTTCACCAATTCAGAAAATCACGCCTC
>CAMDCX010000018.1 GCA_945890715.1 PVC group bacterium
GGCTTTTGCCAACTGGCACACCAGTGCCCCGTCCTTCGCCAATTCCAAGGCCAAGGAAGCCTGCTTCATGGCGGGCGAGACACCCAATACTCCTGCGGGCGTTATGACAACCTTGGGCATGTAGCCATGGGCGGTCCGGAACGCAGCAAGGCCAGCGGCAGTGGGTTGCCCCTTGTAAGGGTATGACTTCGAATACACGATGTGATCCGGCGACACGGGTCCCTCTGCCACAGCAAACCCTTCGGAATAGGCCACGGCGGCCGCATCCGGACCCAGAGTGCCGGTGATCGCCTGCTTGACCGCCTCAACCGCCGCGGCGTTCGAGGGAGCGGACATCACCAGCGTCAAATCCACTCCCGCCTTCACATACTCCGCCTTCAACGTATCCATGACCCGTCGATAGGTTTCCCGAATTTCGTCCGCCGTATTTCCGGTTACAAATATTCCGTGATTTTCAAGAAACAACACCGAGGGGGCCTTCCCCTGGCTTGCCACAAAATCCTGGACCCGTTTCCGAACCTCAACACAAAGCGTGAAGCCGGGATCAATGTAGGGAATCCAGAATGCATCCGGGAAAAGACGCGCGCAGACTGCGGCGCCATTTTTCGAACAGGTCATCCCATTCACCAGCGCCGGGTGGGTATGAACCACAAACGTGCCGGGCAATACCTCGTGAAGAGGAGCCTCCACGGAAGGTCGCCCCGTCTGGCCCGGCATAACGGAGGCCGCCATGACATCCTTCACCAGCGCTTCACGCGCCTGCGAATCGGCGGGCACCTCCAAGGCGTACAGGTGCTGCATGGCGGCACGGCTCATCACCACAAACGTGGACGGAGTCATCCCGGCCAGGGTCGTGCCAGAGGGCTTGACCCACAGCGTGTCCGCCGTCTTGCAGGAGGTATTGCCGCCCCCGCCCCGGACATACTCCGGAGCGCCGAATTCGTGCGACAACGCCACAATGTCATCAAGCAAACTCAATGCCCACCACCTGCCACACCCTTAAGCCAGGTGCCGAAGCCGATGATGATGGTCGACAGGATCAACGTCACGATCCCGGCGGCAATCAAACCGTGCGCCTTTTTGCTTGAGCCCTTCCATTCGTGGAATATCCAGCCCCACATGGTGCTGAAGATGATGATGCTGGCCATATGCAAGGTCCAACTGGCAAACCCGAAGCGCCCCATCTGGGTCTCGCCCATGGTGTAGAAGAAAAACTGGAAATACCAGGTTATCCCGGCCAGTGCGGAGAAGCCATAGTTCGCCAGCATCGGCACCCGGTTATCGCCAGTCGCCGCAACAGGAGTGGACGCCTGACCCCGGCGCGGCGCAGGCGCCTGAACCGTCCGGCTGAAATACTGATAGCCCGTCTTGTTTTTGATGTTCAATAACAGGCACCAGATGAAGTTCGTGGTAAAGCCACCGGACAACACCACGCACAGTTTCGGTAAACCGGTCCACAGGACGGAGGTTCCTGCAGCGGCAGAGGCCTCTCCGATGGGCGTCCCGGCAGTGAGTGCAAATGAAAAACCGGCGCTCATGATGCCGGAGAATGTCGCCACCATGATCCCCTTGGAAAAACTGAACTCGGCAATCGCCTTTTTCTTTTCACCCTCGGGCATTTCCTTTTCCTTGGTCAACCCGGCCAGAGCGGCAATCGCGATTCCCATCAAACAAACGGCCACACCCGCCAGCGTAATCACCCCGGGTGTCGTTGAGGCAATCTGGGCGAGAGTTTCAGGAACAGGAATGGAGGGAATGAACGCCTTGAAAAAGGGAGGCAACAACGTCCCGAACGCCGCACAGTAGCCCAACGCCACGCCCATCCCCAGCGACATGCCGAGATACCGCATCGTCAGGCCGAAGGTGAGGCCGCCGATCCCCCACATCATGCCAAAGAAATACGTCCACCACAGGGTGCTGAGCGATTGTTTCGCGAGCACTCCAAGCAGGTCGTTGGTCATCAGGGAGGCCAGGAGCCACGGACAGACAATCCAGGAGAAAACCCCGCCGACCAGCCAGTACACTTCCCACGCCCACTTCCGCACGCCGCGGTAGGGAACATAAAAACTACCCGATGCAAGCCCGCCCAGCCAGTGAAAGAACACACCTAAAAATGGATTCGCCATCATCGTCAAAACTTCCTTCCTTTATTTCATCCGCGTAACAGATTAACACCGTTTTGAGAGAACGTCTTCCTCATAACGCCCGGCCACATCCAGCCAGTCCGCCCCGAGCGGAACATCCCGGTTCAGGCAAAGCTGATCCCAGACCGCACCAAAAGGCATGGTCTTCATTTCCTCCATCAGACCCAGGCGGGAAGCATTGCTCCCTTTCCGCTCCTCCTTCGCCAAACGGGCGGAAGGATCCAGAAGTGAGTAGAGGATCGCCTTGCGCGTGGCGCGCAACCCGATGACATAGGCCGCAATGCGATTGATACTGGCGTCAAAGAAATCCGTGGCAATGGCCACCTTGTCCCAGGCCCTGCCCCGGGCAATTTCCAGGAACAGGTGACGCAGATCGTCCCCGAACAACACCACATGATCGCTATCCCAACGCATCGGCCGACTGACATGAATCAGCAGGCGCGAATGGAACTGGAGGAAACTCGACACCTTGTCATGAATGGTTTCGGTGGGATGGTAGTGCCCCATATCCAGACAGAGCCCGACCCCGCGGCTCAGGGCATAACTGCTGTAATACTCAGCGGAGCCCACCACATACTCCTCGCTACCAATGCCGAACAGCTTGCTCTCCACGTAATCCACGCACTGCGTGCGGCTCACACCCGGATCATTGAAAATTTCGTCCAGGGATTCCGTGAGGTTTGCACGGGGGCTCCACCGGTCGGCCGGATAATCCTTGGAACCGTCCGGGATCCAGTGATTGACCGAGCAGGGTGATCCCTGGGAACGGGCCATGGCGGCGGCAATTTTACGACAGGCCTTGGCATGACGCACCCAGAAGGCACGGATTTTCGGATCCGGATGAGACAACGTATAGCCATCATTCGCCTTGGGATGAGCGAAGAAGGTGGGATTGAAATCAAGTCCGAGCCCCTTCTTTTTTGCCCATTTCATCCAAGTAGCGAAATGACGGGGCTCGAGCTTATCACGATCCACAACCTTGCCGGACGTCTCCGCATAGCAGGCATGAATGTTCAGACGCATCACGCCGGGAACCAGTTTAAGCACCAGATCATAATCGGCACGCGCCTCGTCAGGAGTTCTGGCCCGCCCGCCCTGATTACCAGTGGCCATGATGCCGCCAGCGTTCACGGCCCCCTCCTTAACCTCGAATCCGCCCACATCATCCGCCTGCCAGCAGTGCATCGAGACCGGAATAGCCAGCGCCTGGCGAATCGCCCGATCCGTATTAATCCCCAGCTCCGCATAACGAGCCTTCGCCATGCCATACATTTTGCCGATGTTTTTTGAATTCATAGGGTCTCCTAATAGTGAGGTCAGGTTACGCTCTCCGGCTTTCCCTGCCAATGGGAGGAATGACCAAATATTTATGCTTTATGACCATTGTTTGATTGCTAGAAATGGCTGTTTTTTATAGTGTGGGGTTCATGACAAGGCAACTTCCGCATGAAACCAGTCGGTCTTTTTTTCGATATATGCCCGTCAATGAGGCGATGCGTGACTGGGGACTGGCCGTCACCAATGCAGGCCATTCCCTCACCGTTCCCGGCGGAAATTATCCTCCCGCACGACATCCCTCGCATCACCATTTCACCTGGCAATCCGGACGCGTCTTAAACTCCCCGTCCTTCATCTATATCACTCAGGGACGGGGTATTTTCGAGTCGGTCGGCGGCAAAACGGAACCGGTCGAAGCCGGGCAGGTATTTGTCCTGTTTCCCGGTCAGTGGCACCGGTACAAGCCCGATCCCACAACCGGTTGGCACGAATACTGGATCGATTTTGAAGGGATTCAGGCGGATCACTTTTTTAAATTGGCGGACTTCGACCCCACACAGCCGGTCTTGAAAGTGGGATTGGACGAAGAATTAATCCTCGCCTTTACGCGATTGGTTGAGCTGGCGCAAAGCGAACCATTCCGGATGGAACTTCTTCTGAGTGCGGAAGCCCTGCGGATTCTCTGTCGCATCGCCACGCTCACGGATGCCCGTCGACTGGGAACCCCTCTGGATGCCGCCGCCCTTTCACGGGCCAAAGCCGCCCTGCTTGAGGATTCAGGCGCCAATGTGGACTTAAAGAAACTGGCCCGGACGCTGGGCATGAGCTACACCTCATTCAGGCGGCTATTCAAAACCGGAACCGGGTTCTCCCCCCGTCACTTCCAACTGGAGCATCGGCTCCACCGGGCAAAAGCCCTGCTGGCTCATTCCACGCTACCGGTGGGACAAGTTGCCGAAACCCTCGGCTTTGCCTCCCTGTATTACTTCTCCCAATTCTTCAAAAAGAAATCCGGCCTGTCCCCGGCATCATTCCGAAAACAGGCCATACGGTCACACCCCGGGATTTCTGATTGAAGCCCTCCCTCCCTCATGCTACCTTTCCGCCTCATTTTTCGGGGAACAAAACAGCCCCCAGAGCAGGAGTAATGCCGTGTATTTGAAATCACTTCATATGGTGGGGTTCAAAAGTTTCGCCAATCCCACCACGTTATCCTTTGAGCCCGGCATGACCGCCATCGTCGGCCCCAACGGGTGCGGTAAAAGCAATGTTTCCGACGCCGTCCGCTGGGTCCTGGGCGAAACCAGCGCCAAAGCACTTCGTGGCAGCAAGATGGAGGATGTCATCTTCAACGGCACCGACAGCCGCAAGCCCGTGGGCATGGCGGAAGTCAGCATCACTTTCACCGACTGCGAATCCACGCTCGGCACGGATTACAACGAGGTCACCGTCACCCGCCGCGTCTTCCGCTCGGGCGAGGGCCAGTATTTCCTCAACAAAACCGCCTGCCGCCTCAAGGATATCCAGCGGCTGTTCATGGATACCGGTATCGGCACCTCCTCCTACTCCCTCATGGAACAGGGCCGGATTGACCAGGTCCTGAGCTCCCGCCCGGAAGACCGCCGCGAAATCTTCGAGGAAGCCAGCGGCATCACCCGCTTCAAGGCCGACAAGAAGGAAGCGCTCCGAAAACTGGATCAAACCGAAGCCAATCTGCTCCGCCTCGACGACGTGGTTCGCGAAGTTAAACGCCAGATTGGTTCCCTCCAACGGCAGGCTGGCAAGGCCCGCCGCTACAAGGAACTGCGGGACGAATTGCGCAAGTTCGACGTCTATTGGACCGCCCGGAAACTGGAAAAAATGGATGGCGATCTGAAACTCCTCGAGGACACCATCGCCGGGCTCGGCCTGAAAATCACCGAATTGCACACCGGCCTCCAACAGGGCGAGGCCAAGGGCGCCGAATCGCGAAACGTTATCGTCGAAATCGAGCACACCATCGGCGAAACCACCGAGGATCGCGCCACGGCCCAGACCCGTCTGGAACACAACCACGATCTGATCCGCATCAACCGTGACCGGATCGAGGAACTCCGCAATCTCGCCGAACGCGACCGCCGCGACAGCGTCCTCGCCGCGACCCAGGCCGAGCAGCAGCGTACAACCCTCGCGGAACTCAAGGTCGGCCTGGTTAAAACCGAAGCCGAACGGGATGAATCCGAGAAGGAATGGACCTTGAAGAACTCGGAACTGACCGCCCACGAAATCCGGACAGAACAGGCCCGAAAGGAAATCCAGACCCTGCGATCCGGCGCCATGGCACTCGACCACACCCTGGCCCAGCTCCAGAACCAGCTCAGCCAGCTCGAAATCCGGCAGCAGGCTGTCATCGTCCAACGCGAACGCATGGCCGCCGAGCATGCCCAGATCGCCCGGGGCGCAACGGAAACGGAAACCCAGCTCGGCCAGATTGCCGACCACCTGGGCTCCCTTCAGCAGGAATTGGAACGGCGCGAGGGTCGCCTCGAGGAACTCCAATCACGCCGCCATGAAAAAACGCTCGAGATCGAGGGACTCCGCAAGGAGTGCGGCGAACTCCAGGCGCAACTGGCCGTGCGAAAAGCCCAGATCGAAATCCTGGAGGCCGATGAACAATCCGCCAAGGATTTCCCGGAAGGCGCCCGCCTGGTTATGGACGGCAGCAATCCCCTTGGCCTCAATGCCCGGACCGTTCTGGGCGCGCTGGCCAGTCATATCCAGACGGATCCCGAATACCGGACCGCGCTGGAATCTGTTCTTCGCGCCTGGCTGGACGCCATCGTCATCGCCGATGTGCCCGATGCTCTCGCCATCTTGAAGGAACTCCAATCACGCAAGGCCGGTGCCGCCCGGTTGCTGGCCGCCTCCACCGACACCCCCGCCCTCGCCACCGTGGCGCCGCCTGCCGGTGCGCGCCGCCTCTTTGACCTGATCACCTGCACCACCTTTGCCAAACCGGCCGTCGAGCGGTTCCTCGCCAACGTATTTGTCGTCGGTTCCGCCGACCAGATTCCGGCCACCGTGCCGGACGGGGCCGCCATCGTGACGCTGGACGGCATCGTGGCACGGGCCAACGGTGCCTTTGAATACTGGAGCACCGATACCCGTGCCAGCAATCCGCTGACCCGGCGTCACCAGCTCTCCGATCTTCACGAGGGTCTTGACGGGATTGACCAGGGTCTGACGCGCCGGAACAGTGCCGTCGCCACCCTGGCGTCGGAATTGAATGACCTGAACCGCGCCATCACCGAAGCCACCACCCTTCTCGCCGAACAGCGCCGCGCGGCAGCCCTGAAGGAGGGGGAATACCAGGTGGTGTCCAACGACGCCCGCCAGGCCAAGCAGAAACTCCAGGTCATGACCTTCGAGCTCGACAAATTGCGCGAGCAGGTTGGCAACGACGACGAGCGACAGGGGCTCAGCCAGCAAATCGGAGACGGACGCGCCCGGCAGGCTGAGGCGCTTAACCGGCTGGAATCCCTCACCCACTCCCTGCAGGAGCTGGAAGGATTACGAGCCTCGCTTCAGGCCGCCTCCACCGAGGCCCGGCTCCGCTTCTCGGAGGCCCGGCAAAAGGCCGAACATATGGAATCCCAGATGGATCCCATCAAGCACCGCCTTGCCGAGTTGGATGCCGTTGTGAAGTCTCGCTCCGAGGGTCTGGTTCAATACGGGAAAACCATCGAGCAACTCACTCACGCCACCGCCGAGGCCGAGGGCCAACTCTCCACCCTTCAGACCAATGCCGCCACACTCGCCGAGAAGCTTGAACTCCTGAAACGTCAGCGAACCGACAAGGTGAAGGAGTTGACGATCTTGGAATCCGATCTCGCCGCGAAGCGGGAACTGATGGACGAAATCCGTGATCAGCGCTCCAAGCTGGAGGTCAACAACGCCGAGCACAGGATGCGACGCCAGAACATGGTCGACCGCCTGGTTTCGGAATGGGGAATCACCCTGGAAGAGGCCATGAAAACCCCCGCCCCGGAACAGGAGGAGGGACCCCCCGCGGAAACCGCGCCCGATTATGAGAAAGTCATCTCCGAGGTGCGTACCAAGATCGAGGCCATGGGCCCGGTCAATCTGATTGCCATCGAGGAATATCAGGAACTCGAGGAGCGTTACGCCTTCCTGACCAGCCAGCAGCAGGATCTCGTCAATGCGAAGGATCAGCTCATGGAGATGATCAAGAAAATCAATCTCACCACCTCCGAACTGTTCAGCGTCACCTTCGCCAAAATCAACGAAAACTTCCAGGTCATGTACGAGCGACTGTTCAACGGCGGCTCGGCCAAACTGGTTATGGTGACCGAGGACGATGTTCTGGAGAGCGGCATTGACATCATTGCCCGGCCTCCGGGAAAACGGTTGCAGAGCGTTTCCCTTCTCTCCGGCGGCGAGCGCACCATGACGGCCGTGGCCCTGCTGTTCTCCATTTACATGATCAAGCCGAGCCCCTTCTGCCTTCTTGACGAGTTGGATGCCGCACTCGACGAATCCAACATCGGACGATTCGTGAACGTGCTCAGCGACTTCCTGAAGCAGTCCCAGTTTATCGTCATCACCCATAACCGGCGCACCATTGCCGCCGCCAATGTCATCTACGGCGTCACCATGCAGGAAAGTGGCATCTCCCGAACCGTCTCCATGAAGTTTACCGAATATGAACAGAGCAAGGAAATGCAGGCCGGAACACGAAAGATCCATATCCCGGTGAAATAATGAATTCTTCCCTCGAAATCTCCCCCGCCCTCCTTCTGGAAACCGCGATCAAGGCCGCCACGACTGCGGGAAATCACGCCCTGACCAATCGTCACCGGAAATCCGAAACCGTTCTGGTTTCCGCCCATGATGTCAAACTCAAGCTCGATCTGGAATGCCAGGAAATTGCCTGGAGCATCGTCCGATCCGATTTCCCCCGGCATGCCATCCTGGCCGAGGAGAGCGCCGACAAGGGACAATCGGCAGACGACCCCCACCATTCTCCCTATACCTGGATTATTGACCCCATTGACGGGACGGTAAACTTCACCCACGGCCTGCCCTGGTGGTGTTGCTCAATCGCCGTCAACCATGCGGGAAAGACTGTCGCGGGTGCCGTATTTGCTCCGTCGACTCAGGAACTCTTCACCGCATTCCGAGGGGGGCCCGCCTGTTGCAACGGGAATCCGATTTCCGTGTCGGAGGTCAAGACCATGAAGGAAGCCATGGTTCTCACCGGGCTCGACCAGAAACATACCACTCAAATGCCCCGACTGGCCTTATTCAGGGATATCGCCGATCATGTCCAGAAGGCTCGCGTCATGGGCGCCGCAGCCCTGGACCTATGCCGGGTCGCGAATGGCCAGTGTGATGGATATTTCGAGGCGGGCATCTACACCTGGGATGTTGCCGCCGCCGGACTGATTGTCGAGATGGCCGGAGGGATCACGGAAACCCTCGCCGAACCCGCGCCCCATCGCCTGATGGTCATGGCCACCAATGGCCAATTCCATGATGAGTTCAAGACCTTCCTCACGACGCGCCTTCAACCCTGATCCGCGCTAACACGAATGGGCGCGCGGCTCGCTCCGGATACTCGTCAGAATCTCGTAGGGTATCGTCTGGCACCAGCGGGCAAGTTCATCTGCCCACAGGGTCTCCGCCCCCTGGGTTCCGATTAAAACCACCTCATCCCCCACCCGTACGCGCCCCTCGGCGCCGACATCCACGGTCGTAAAGTTCATGGTCACCCGGCCAACCACCTTGGCGCGACGCCCTCCGATCAGAACATATCCCTTATTGCTCATCAGCCGTGACAACCCATCCGAATAGCCCGCATCAATCGTGGCCAGACAGGTCGCCTCAGGCGTCACATAGGTGCTCAGGTAGCCGACGGGGAATCCGGCAGGAACCTTCCTCACCTGTAAGACTCGGGTCTTCCATTGCAGGAACGGCTGGGTATGCACCCGCGAGTTAATCCGCCTCCCTCCATACCCGTAGGCCAGAATTCCCACTCTGACGCCCTCCATGTCCCATTCCGGATGCCCCACAAAGGCCGCGCTGTTGGCAACATGCTTGAAAAGTCCGTCCAGCCCGCGTTCCCGGCATCCGGCTACCACTTTTTGAAACCGTTCCGACTGAACTCCCACAAAAGCATCCCCGGGCTTTCCTGCTGACGAAAAATGCATGCTGATGCCCTGGATCTCGAAGCCACCCGCACGCTGCAGTCTTTTCAAAATCTCAGGAGCCTGCTCCCACGGAAGACCAAACCGGCCCATGCCGGTATCAATTTTGACATGGCAGGGAACCGTCACACCCGCCGTTCGGGCGCAGGCGGCCAAGTCGTTTGCCTGATCTTCACACACAATGACGGGAATAATTCTCCGGTCCAGGATCACGGAAATATCCTGAGTCCAGACGGCACCCAGAAGCAGGATCGTGGCATCGGGAAGTTCAGCCCGGAGGGCAACCGCCTCATCCAGTCGGGCCACCAGAAACCAGCGCACTCCGCACTCAAAGGCTTTGGAGGCCACTCCGGTCAAGCCATGTCCATAGGCATTGGCCTTTACCACCAGAATGATTTCCGTGGACGGCTTGAGCACCGCCTTCATGGCGGCGATATTCCGGCATAGCACATCACGGTCGAGCTCTATCCAGGCATTGCTCCGATGGCTCCCGGTGTTATTCACACTTTCCAGATCAGACATAACATTAGCCTTCACTCATCAGCCGGTTACGCCGGCATGATGTTGCCCTGAGGCAGGGATGGGGGCTGAACCCGGTTGACGCGCAACGGGTATCGCAACGTGAGGTCGTCGTCCAACAGCACCTCAATCCAATACACCCCCTCCTTGTCGAATTTCAAGTTCATGAAGAACTCCACATTCGTGACGGTGGATTCGGCTCCCTGCAACTGAACGGGAATGCCCTGACCTTCCGCAACCACGACCCCGTTGTCCGGCCCCACAATCCGGGTCTTTTCCTTGAAAACGCCCTGTCCGCTACACCAGCGGTTAACAATGCAAACCCGGGGAAACAGGGCCGGGAACTGGGGCATTCCAATCACATCAAAAAGCCCGATGAGGATGAATTTTCCCGACCGTTCCTGCCGGACATCATCACACAACACGCTCATCTGAAGATCCGGAATCATAACGGCACCTCTCCCTTGATGGTTCCGCCCCACTTCAGGACATGGGCGGCAATATATTTAACAACAGCGGTATGCTCTTCCCGGCCATTTCCCGCAACCGTAAGCGGGGCACCGAATGCGAAATGAATGGTTCGTTCGGGGTGCACAAATCCCATATCCTTGATCCAAACCCCATTGGCCATAAAATCCGTTTTCAGCGCGAGGGGAATCACCGGAACGCCAGCCCGAGCCGCCAGCTTGACACCCAATGTATTGAATCCTTCAATATCGAATTCCGCCGACCGGGTGGCTTGGGGAAAAATCACAATCGAAACCCCCTGCCGGAGCAGTTCCTCCCCGCGGGTCAGGACGAGCTTCAAGTCCTCGCGGGGATTGCTACGACCCACTGCGATGTGCTTTACGGCCCGCATGATCGGACCGAAAATAAAATGAGTTCTCAGGCTTTCCTTGACCACAAAAGCCACCTCTTTGAAGGGCATGACCAGAACCGGGAGCGCTACGGTTTCCAGCGAGCTCATATGGTTCCCGATAATCACCACCGGCCCGGGAGTCGCCGCCAGATGAGCGAGACCGGAGACTTCAACGCGCCCCCCGCATGCTTCGGCCACGGACAACGACGTCCACGAACGATTCGCATAGGCGGCCAAATCAAAGTTCCCCTTGCGGATGATTTTCCGCGCCACCACATACACCCACACCAGCCGGACATGAAAGCACAGCGCGCGAACCCATTCCAACGGACCCAGCCGTCGGGCAGGGCCGCAGGGTGTCTTATACTCCATCGTCTCCGTCAATTGCCGTTGAAAGGCCTTTGTTTCCTCACTGTTATACATGGTCATTCATCCTGTAAAAACACGTCTTTTCACCCCAGGGTGTTAAGTTCATACTGTAACACACATAATCCGTAAAGAGATGCGGTTTCAACCCGCAACACCCGGGATCCGTAACTCACCGGGATCGCGCCCGCCTTGCGGGCCAGTTCAAACTCGCGGGGCGAAAAATCACCTTCGGGGCCGATCATCAACCCCATGGATTTCAGCCCCAGTTTCCGCATCCCGGCGAGGCACGTTTTCAGGGACGTGGCATCCGATTCCAGCGACGCGATCAACAGACTATCCAGCGGAAGTGGCCGGCTCAGAACCTCCGCGAGCGGCACCACCGGCTCAACCTTCGGAATCCAGGCCGTCCGGCACTGCCGGGCCGCCTCGACCGCAATCCGCTGCCATCGACTCGTCCGTTTGTCGGCCCGTTCCTCTTCCAGTTTCACGACCCCGCGGTCGGTCATCACCGGCAGAATGGACCACACCCCGATTTCCGTCGCCTTCTGGATGATCCAGTCCATTTTCTGGGCCTTGGGAACTGCCTGGATCAAGGTCATGAGAATTCCGTCACCCGATTGGTACTGGCGGTCAAGAATCCGAATCGAGACACCCCGGTCAGTGACCTCACTGATAACGCCCTCTGCGGAGCCGCCCTGTCCATTGGAGACCACCACGGGATCCCCCACACCGCTCCGAAGTACATCGGTCAAATGGTGAGAGTCGTCACGGCTGAGCCACACGACCGCGTTCTGCCACTCGGCGGGATCCACAAAACAACGCGGGATCATGCGTCTGCCCGTGCCTTGATCAGGTCTTGTTTCGCCTTGAAAAACGCATCCGCACGATCCCGGATTTTCTGTCCGAGTGGATAATTATCGGTCTCGCAGGCATCACTGAAATCCTTGAGGGCTTTTTTCTGTTTCGAATTCAGACGGACAGGCACCTCGACCAGTACCCGGACATGCATATCGCCATTCCCGCGTCCATCCACGCGGGGCGCCCCTTTTCCGCGCATCCGGAAAACGTGTCCCGTTTCCGTTCCCGGCTCCACCTTGAGCGTCGAAAATCCCTCCAACGCGGGAACATTGACCTCGCCGCCCAGTGCCGCAATGTGCATGGGAATGGGAATTTCACAAATAAGCTCATCCCCCTCGCGTTGAAAAAGATCATGCGGACGGACATGCAAAATCACATACAGATCGCCTGCAGGCCCGCCGCGAACCCCGCCCTCGCCACGTCCGGCAAGGCGAAGACGCGAACCGCTCTCCACTCCTGGAGGAATGCGCAAAGTCAGGCGCTTACGGGTCTTCTGGCGTCCCACTCCCTTGCATTCCCGGCAAGGCTTGGTGATCATTTTCCCACTGCCTCCGCAGACCGGGCAGGTCTGGCGCACCTGAAAAAATCCACTGGCTGAAATCACGGCGCCACGGCCTCCGCAATGCCGGCAGGTTTCCTCGGTGCTGCCCGGCTCGCTCCCCATGCCACTACAGGCGGCACATTGTTCCGTCACCGGCAGGGTAATCTCACGCTGAACACCAAAAATAGCCTCTTCAAATTCAATCTCCAGGTCGAACCGGAGATCCGCTCCCTGCTGGGGCCCCGTGCGCGAGGTCCGGCGTCCCCCGCCGAAAATGTCCTCAAACATCCCGCCCCCATCACCGAAAAGGCTTCCAAACAAATCCTGCAAATCGGAAACATGCGTGAAATCACGCGAGAAATCAAACCCGCCTGGACCAAAGGCCGACTTCATTCCTTCATGCCCGTACTGGTCGTACACACGCCGCTTCTCGGCATCGCTGAGCACTTCGTAGGCTTCGCTGACTTCCTTGAACTTGGCCTCGGCAGCCTTATCCCCCTGATTTCGGTCGGGATGATACTGCATGGCCATGCGCCGGTAGGCCTTCTTAATCTCCTCAGGCGTAGCCGCCTTCGTGATTCCCAGAACTTCGTAATAATCTCGTTTTGCCGTCACAAGCCAATCCTCACATGATCTTGAATATTGTTTACGCCAGTCCCGGCCTGAAATCAAAAGGGAATGGCAAAAATTGCGGACAAAAAGCCCCGACGGAGACTACCTCGGGGGAACCGGAGCGCCCGACTGAAGCGCGTTTGACCGGTTCAGGTCCTCCTTCAAATAGGCCAGCACATCCTTGAATTTGATAATATTGTCCGGAGCCGCTTCAATCAGGGTTTCATGGGCGTCAATCATGATTTCGGTCATCTGTTTTTTGTCACCACTGGATTGAGTTAAAATATGTCCCGAGGTCGGCATGGCAATCACGGTCTTCGCTGAGTTGTCAATCGCGACCAGATGGGTCAACCCCAGCATGTTAACCAGGAACAGGTTTTTCTCACTCAAATTGCGCAATACAACATCACCCTCGCTTTTCTTCAAGGTCGTGGCCAGTCCGGCTAGAATCCCCATGAAGGTGCTGTCCATTCCCACGCACTTTTCCATCTCCACGATAAACCGCCTGCACCCCCGCTCCATCGCCATCACCCCGAATTGTTTCAAGGAAGGACCGATCTTGAAGGTAGCACGACCGTGGACCCGGATGAAGGCCTCCTGATCCCGAATCGCGACTTCTACTGTATCACCCGACATATCCATAGAAAACCCATTCCAATTGAACCCAAACTAACACCCCGCACGACGGCTGTCAACGGACGGCTGGAGCTATGACCATGACGATTTCCCCCTTCACCGTCCGTCCCTGAAATGCCTGTCGGATCTCCGCCGGGGTTCCCCACACGGTTTCCTCAAACTTTTTGGTCAGTTCCCGTCCCAGGAAAAGGTCCCGTGGCCCCAGACAGGCCTCAATCTCGTCCAAAACCTTGACCAATCGATAAGGCGATTCAAAAATCACAATCGGGGCCGGGCACTCCGAAAACTGCTGAAGAAACTTGCGCAGGGCACCACCCTTTCGGGGCGTGAAGCCGGCAAATACAAATCCCGGGCCATTAAACCCGCTCAGGGCAACTGCCGTCGTCACGGAAGACGGACCCGGAATACAGATCACCTGAATCCCTGCCTTGCGACACCCCGCCACCACCCGGGATCCGGGGTCCGACACACCGGGCATTCCCGCATCACTCACAAGGGCCAGCGAGTCGCCCCGGTGCAACCTGTCCAGAATCCCCTCCACCCGGGACGCCTCATTAAACTTATGGCAACTCAGGGTTGGTGTCTTGAGACCAAAACGATCCAACAGAATCCGGGTCCGCCGGGTATCTTCCGTGAGTATCGCATTCACTCCCCTCAAGGTCTCAATAGCCCGGGGCGACAAATCGTCCAGGTTTCCAATCGGCGTCCCCACCACATACAATCCGGGTGTCATATCTTTCCCTTAAAACAGGCTTGTCGTTTTCAGCCTCCGCCATACAATGGCCACCATTTCTAAGGGATTCAGGATCGAAAGCAATGAGAATCTGTGTGGATATCCAGTCAGCCGTCGCGCAGCGTGCAGGCGTCGGGCGTTATACAAGGCAACTTGTCGAACACCTCGGCGCCAGCAAATTGCCTGGCGATGACTTGAGCCTGTTCTATTTTGACTTCCACCGGCGGGGATTGGACTTTGCCTGTCCCGGCACTACTCCGCGCCCCGTTCGCTGGATTCCCGGGACGATCGTGCAGCAAGCCTGGAAGCGGATTCAGGCTCCGCCATTTGATTGGTTCGCAGGGAAAGCCGATCTCTACCATTTTCCTAATTTCACCATCCCCCCCCTCTCCTGCGGAAAATCAATCGTCACCCTTCACGACATGAGTTTCGTCCGCCATCCGGAATTCGCAGAAACTAAAAATCTTAATTATCTGACGGCCGTCATTCATGACACGGCCCGTCGTGCCGATGCCATCATCACCGTCTCGCGATTCAGCAAGAAAGAGATCGAGGAAACCCTGGGAGTCGCCCCGGATCGCGTCTTTGCCATCCCTTTGGGAATCTCGCCCGGCTTTACCCGGCCGCCCGCCGACACAATCTCCACCCTGCGCCATCAACTGAAGCTGGATCGGCCCTACCTGCTTACCGTCGGCACCCTGGAGCCGCGGAAAAACCTTCCCTTCATGATCGAGGTCTTTGAGAAGCTCGATCATTTCGAGGGAGATCTGGTACTGGCCGGCATGCCCGGTTGGCAAGTGGAACCCATTCTGGCGCGGATTCACAATTCACCCCGTCGAAATCGCATCCGGCATCTCGACTTTGTTCCGGATACCCAGTTGCCCGCCCTGTATGCCGGGGCTGAATTATTTCTCATCACCTCCTTTTACGAAGGATTCGGATTCCCTCCCTTGGAGGCCATGGCCTGCGGCACCCCCGTGGTGTCCTCTGGCGGCGGCTCCCTTTCCGAAATGCTTGGAACGTCCGCCGTCACCATTCCGAACTTTGATTCAACGGAATGGGCCTCAACGATCCAGTCCTTATTGGCGGACAAAACCCGGCGCGACCGACTCGGCACCGAGGGTCTCGCCCATGCCGCCACCTACTCCTGGCGATCTACGGCGCTAAAGACCTGGGACGTTTACCGGCAGGTGATGTCATGAAAATCGCCTTGGATGCGCGCTGGATCTTTCATGAAATTTCCGGAATCGGGGCTCATACCCGCGACCTGATCCGCCATATTGCCCGGGAAGATCATCGTAACACCTACGTGCTGATCTTTTCCGACCGCGCCCTCGCCGAACGAACCTGGCGCGAGGCGGAACTCAGCGACAAACCAAACTTCAGGCCGGACATCATCCCCTGGAGCATTTTCTCCCCGCACAGCCAACTGATGCTCCCCTCACGGCTCGCGCGGCTGGGTATTGATGTGTACCACTCGACCAACTATATGATTCCCCTCGCGGCATTCCCCAAGGCACGCATGGGGAAAATCAAGTGCATCGCCACCATCCATGACCTGATTCCCCTGCTCTTTCCGTCCGCTACCCCGCGCGCCTTGAAAACACGGCTGTTCCCCATTTATCGGCGCCTGATGCTGGAAATCGGAGCCAGAGCTGATCGGATCATCGCCGTCAGCAATGCCTCCCGGGCGGATATTCTCTCCCATCTCAACATTTCTCCGGCACGACAGGACGCCGTTCGAGTCATCTACAATGGAGTCTCCTCCGCCTTTCATCCTCCTGAAACTTCGACGGAGAAAACGGACGACCCGACCCGGCCCCGCACGCTGCTCTATGTCGGCCGGAGCGATCCCTACAAAAACCTCACCGTTCTAGTCAAGGCCCTCGCGTTGGCTCGTCCATCGCTCCCCTTCCCACTCCAGCTCAAAATCATCGGCCCCCCCGACCCCCGTTACCCTGAGGCCGGAAACCAGGTTAAGGCGCTGGGGTTAGAGGATGCCGTAACCTGGGTCGGATATCAGGCAAGCCACACCCTGGTTCAAGCGTATCAGGAGGCGGACGCCGTCATCCTGCCCTCGCGTTATGAGGGATTCGGATTTCCCGTGGTGGAAGGCATGGCCTGCGGAACCCCCGTCATCTGCAGCGACATCCCGGTGCTCCGGGAAATCGGCGGGGAAGCGGCTATCTACGCCACGCTCGACAGTGCGCCCGCCCTGGCGGACAGCATCCGGTGCGTGTTGACCACGCCCGGCCTCCGAAACCGGATGATTCCCCTCGGGTTCGAGCAGGCTCGCCGGTTTACCTGGACTCAGGCGGCCCGCCAGACCATTGCCCTGTACCATGAATTAGCGGATGCCGGCCAGAAGGAGCCCTCGTGACAACCCACTATTCATTTCCCGAATCCTGGAAAACTCTGAAGGTCGTGCTCTGTCACGACTGGCTGACTGGAATGCGGGGCGGCGAGCGGGTTCTGGAACTGCTCTGTGAAGCCTTTCCCGAAGCCCCGATTTTCACCCTGCTCCATAATCCGAAAGCGGTTTCGGAAACCATCAATCGACATCCGATTCATGTCTCCTGGCTGCAGGCCATTCCCGGAATTGAACGGCATTACCGGAATTTCCTGCCCTTTTTCCCCGGCGCCATCGAACGGTTCCGGGTTCCCCGGGAGGCTGATGTCATCATCAGCACCAGCCATTGCGTTGCCAAAGGCCTGAAGCCCCACCGCGGAATGCCCCATCTCTGCTACTGCTTTACCCCCATGCGCTATGCCTGGCTGTTCCACGATGAGTACCTGGGCGATAATCCGCTCAAGAAAGCCCTGGCCCGCCCGTTGCTGGCCTGGCTGCGGCGCTGGGATAAACAGGCATCGTCACGGGTCTCCCGGTTTGTCGGAATCAGCCGTCATATCCAGGATCGCATCACCCGGTTCTACGGCCGTGAGGCCGATGTGGTCTATCCCCCCGTGGATCTCGCCCGCTGGACACCCGACTTCGCCCCGCCGGGCGATTTCGATCTGATCGCCTCGGCGCTGGTTCCCTATAAAAAAATTGATCTCGCTGTGGCCGCCTACACCCGCAGCGGTCGAACCCTGAAAATTGTTGGAACGGGAACAGAGTATGCCTCGCTGAAGGCGGTGGCGGGTGCCAATATCGAATTCCTGGGCTGGCAATCCGACGAGGCGCTCCTGGCTTTGTATCGCCGGTGCCGATTGCTGGTTTTTCCCGGTGAGGAAGACTTCGGCATCGTCCCCCTGGAGGCCCAGGCCTGCGGCCGACCCGTTGTGGCCTATGGCCGGGGCGGCGCCCTGGAAACCGTGAAGGCGGGTGTCTCGGGACTATTCTTTGACCAGCAAACCCCCGAGGCGCTTCAGGCGGCGGTGGCCGAATGCGCTGAAAAAACCTGGAATCCTGCCACCATCCGGGCCCATGCCGAAGCCTTTAGCATCCAGGCTTTCATCACCGGATTGGCGGCATCGCTGGACAAAACCCTCGCCACTCAATACCGTGCACAACACGCATAAATATGGATAAACCCACTATGATCCGCTTCCCGCCGCCGCGGTCGGCGACCCGGGGAAAGCTTAATCTTGAAACCGACTGCTTTGTGGCGCTGGACTTTGAAACCGCAGACTATGGTCAGGACAGTGCCTGTTCCATCGCCCTGATTCGGGTGGAAAACCATGTCATTGTCCACCGCGAACACCGACTGATCCGGACTCCGCGCCAAAGTTTCACCTTCAGTTACCTGCACGGCATTACCTGGAACCAGGTGGCCAATGAAAAGTCATTCGGGGAGCTCTGGCCCCTCATCACGCCCTTGCTTGAAGGCACGCGGTTCATCGCGGCCCACAATGCCAGTTTTGATGCCAATGTCATGCGGGCCTGTTGCGCCGCCGCCGTCCTTCCCCCGCCGCCCCACCCGTATCTTTGCACCGTGAAACTGGCCCGAAAGGCCTGGGGAATCCGACCAACCAAGTTACCGAATGTCTGCCAGCACTTGGGCTTGACTCTCAAACACCACGATGCGCTCTCCGATGCCGAAGCCTGCGCCAATATTGTTCTATCCGCGATCCGGGACGGAGCATTGTAGCATTTACCAAGGTTCATGAAATAACCTAGACACCCTCCCAGGTGGACCGCGACCTCCGGGCGCGGTCTGACGCCACCCGGAGGTCGGCGTCCACCAGTGGATGTCTTGATTATTATGAGAACCTTTGTAAACGGTGAAGAAAACGAGGCGTTATGGTTTTCCATCCCGGAGCAACAGGCGGTTCTTGGCGTCCTGGGGGAGACTTGAATTGACGATCCAGACTTTCGCCGCGGAATCATTTTCGAGCCAATGCCTGGCTGCATGCTCCATCATCTGGTTCCGCTGGCTGGGATCCGTCACCGCCTCTGCCCATTGGGCGGCAGCCCTGGGGTCGGCATACTGAAGTGAAGAAACCAGTGACTGAACAGCCGCCTCGCGCGACTTACCCGCAGGCATTTCCCTGACCCACACCCCGACGGCATCGGGATCATTTTGAACCCAGGCATTGGCCACATCCCGGGAGGCACGAATGCGCAGTTCCTCGTTGGCAAACCCATCCACCCATTTCGCTACCCGGGCAGGATCCTGTTGCGCCCATCGGGACACAACCTGACCTGCTGCCTCGTTCTGCATCTTGCCTGGTTGCAACTGTGAAACATACCGGGCCGCCTCGACCGGATCACTGTCGGCCCAGGCTCCAATCGCGGAGGGCAGCACTTTTCCCACTTCCGGAGCGGAGAGTTGAGTCACCCAGGTGATGGCCGATACAGGATCATTCCGCGCCCACTGGCCTACCGCAGAGGACAAGGCCCCCTCACGAGATCCCTCCTTCTGCCCACGCACAAAGGTGACGGCTTCGAGTGGATTTAATTCAATCCAGCGTCCCTGGAGGTTTTGAAGCGCCTGCTTCCGGAGGCTGGCATCCTCCAGTTTCATACTCCACTCCAGCGCACCTGAAAAATCCTGGTAGGCCCATTGGGAAACCACAGAAGAAAGACTGCTATTTCGTTGCTGTCCTGCGGGAAGCGACATCAATACGGCCACCGCCTGCGTCGGGCTTTGCCGGGCCCACGAGGAATAGGCAAGGTTCTGATAGGCTTGAGCCCGATCCGCTGATGAGGGTAACGCGTCTGCCCATGCCAGGGCTTTGGCGGGATCAATTTCCACCCAGGCCTGCAGGAGACTCCCGATGCAATTCCGGCGGGCCGACGAGGTCGGCAACTGATCAAGCAACGCTGCGGTTGCGGTTGGATCCGCCTGGGCAAGGCCGTATATCGAAGACTGGAGGACGGTCTGCTGCTCCCTCCCCGGGGGCATACCTTTGATCCATTCCAGCGCCGACTTGGCATCGGAGTAGGCCCAGGGCCCGACAAGACTCGACAACGCACTGTTCCTGTTCTTCCCTGCAGGCATGGCCATCACATATTCCCCCGCCGCCCGGGGATTGGTGGTGGCCCATGATCCCATGATCTGGTTGACCGCCGCCTGTTTGAGATTTCCCTCAGGAAGCTGCTTCATCCAGGCCAGCGCCCCCTCAAGATCGCTCTGACTCCACTGGCCCATCACCATACTCAGGGTGTTCATCTGTTCCTGAACGTCCGGCATAGCCAACACCATGGCGGCGGCACGGGGGGGATCCTTTGTCGCCAGAGCACCCACCAATCCGCGAATCGCTTCAGAGCGGGCGGCTCCCCGGGGCAAGGCATTCGCCCACGCCTCAGCGGCCGGAAAGTCACGCTGAGCCCATTCTGAAATAATCCCCTGCACAACGCCGCCGCCGTTCCGATACGCAGGCATGCCCATCATTTTGGAAAGCGCGGTGACGGGATCCGTCCTGGCCCAACCGGTAAAAATCTGCCAAGAATAATTACGAAGAAGTTGCGGAGCCATGCTCTGCAGCAGCAGGTAGGCGGCCTCGGGAGCATTCTCAGAAAGCCCGGGAATCGCCGCCTCCACCATCTTGTCGAACCCCTGCCCCCTGGGTTGCGACTGAAGCCACCTCACCACCGCGACGGCATCCTTCCTTGACCACGCCTGAAATACTCCCGTCAGGGCGGTTCTCCTTTCATTCAGCATGGGAATCGCCTGAGCCTGACGCAAAGCCCCTTCGGGATCCGTGGCAGCCAACCGCTCGAACAGGATCTGAAGGAACATCATGCGAAGCCAGGGCTTCGGGGATTTCAACACCCACTCCACCGCCCTGTGAAGATCAGCGGGATCAAGCTGGTCAACCCATCTGATGAGATCCGCCTGCTGCCGATGATTGTGATAGGGATTCGCCTGCTTCGCCATAGCGTCCATCGCGGCTAAAAAATCCTCGAAGGCAACCACCGGAAGAGTCATCGCGGGCCGGATCATGGCTGTGGCCGACTTTTTCGGCCGACCTGTCACACCCGCCTGCTCCCTGTCCGGACACCTATCCGGGACGACCGGACTCGCGGCGGAACTGAAAACCGTAGACGGCTCACTCCTGCGGGCGGGAGAAAGTGTGTAACCGGTGACCGCTCCGATGACCGCCCCCAGCACCAACAGCATCCACCCAGACCATTTCATTATAGCGTGCATATCGGGTAAACTATCAGGGCGATAGAAAAAGTTTTCAATACAAAATCAAGATTCCGAAACGAGATTACCCCGGAAATCCTGAAGATGCAGTTGCGGAGTCGTGCGCCCCAGATAGGTATTCGTCCGGAGGGTAAACGCCAGATCGAGGGATCCTGAGGGAAATGTCGCAAGGCGATCAGCCATGTTGAATCCAATCACGTCACAGGACGCCCCGCCTACCCCGACACGCATCTTGAGATGAGCTTCGCCCACCACCTTGGGAGTTCCGATGACTTGAACTTCCTTGAGTCCCCAGACCGGCTCCGGGTTTCCCTCCCCGAATGGAGCCATCCGGTTAACCCCGTCCATAAAGTCCGGTTCCAGAAGTTCAGGCAGGCTCACCCACCCGTCGATCACCAGCGTCTTTCTCAAATCCCGCCCTTTTAATAAATCGGAACAGGCCTCACGAAACGCCTTCTGGAAGAACTCAAACTGTTGCCGCTGCACTTCCAGTCCGGCCGCCATTTCGTGTCCGCCATAGCGTGCCAGATACTCTGAACACCGTTTCAATCCGGAAAGCAGGTCAAACCCCTCGATACTCCGGCAGGAACCCCGCCCCGTTCCCGTCTCATCAAATCCCACCACAATGGCCGGGCGACCGTACCGGTTCGCCAAACGTGACGCCACAATCCCCACCACCCCCACATGCCAGCCCGCATCCCCGACCACGATTCCGAAATGCGACTCGGGGTCAAAGTCGGCATCAATGCGACGGATTGCCTCGTCCATGATCGCTTTCTCAATCTGTTTTCGATCCCGGTTGGCTCCGTCCAGTTTTTGAGCCAAGCTTCCCGCACGCTCCGCATCCCCCGTCAACAGCAGTTCCAGCGCATCCCCGGCATGACCCAAGCGCCCGGCCGCATTCATGCGGGGTCCCAGGACAAAGCCCACGTGATACGCCCCCAATTCGCCCTTGGCGCCTGCCACCTCAACCAGGGCTTGCAGGCCTTTCCGCTCGCGCCGGTTCAATTGCGTGAGACCATGTCGAACTAGAATCCGGTTTTCGTGAAGCAGGGGAACCATATCGGCAATGGTCCCCAGCGCGACCAGATCCAGATGACTTCGAAGATCCAGATCCGCCGTGGCCTTTCGTCGCCGCTCCCGCCCCCTTTTCAACACGGCATAGCAGACCTGAAAGGCCACCCCGACCCCGGCCAGAATCCGGGACGAGGGATCGGTTCCGAGTTTTGGGTTCACCACCGCTACCGCTGCGGCGGGAACATCGGACACCTCATGATGATCGGTAACCACGACATCCACACCCAGGGTGCGCGCCACCGCCACCGCCTCATGGGACCCGGTTCCGCAATCCGTCGTGATGATCAGGCCGGGCTTGTCTGTCCGGACAAACCGTTCGACCGCCTCCGCCCCCAATCCATACCCCTCCTCCATCCGGTTTGGAAGATGCCGGGTGACCCGGGCACCAAGATGAGTGAGAACCAGGCTCATCAGGGCGGCGCTGGTGACGCCATCCACATCATAGTCGCCATAGACCACAATCGGGGTCTCGTCCTGGATCGCCTTCCAGATCCGCTCGACCGCCTTTTCCATATCGGGCAACCGGAACGGATCGCCCATATCACTGAGCCGGGGGTTCAGAAAACGGTCGACTTCCCCGGGAGTCTTCACTCCCCGGGAACACAGCACACGGGCCAGAGGGAGGGGCAGAAAAGAGTGACGGGCCAGCTCTTCAGCCGGCCCGTCATCTAGGGTCAAAACCTTCCAGTGCTTCACAGATCCTATTTGCCGGTTCCGAGATCGGGGGATTTCCAGCGGTACCAGGCCAGGGTCACCGGCGTGGCAATATAGATACTCGAATAGGTGCCGGTGATCATTCCCACCAACATCGCCACCGAGAAGTCACGCAGGGCATTTCCGCCCATCAGGAACAGGAAGAACACTGAAATCAACGTAAAGAAGTTTGTCAACAGCGTTCGGGCCAGCGTCTGGTTGATACTCAGGTTGCAGAGATCCTTGAAGGTCTGGCGGCCCTGATACAGGCGCAGATTTTCACGAATCCGGTCAAAGATCACAATGGTGTCATTGATCGAGTAACCAATGATCGTCAATACGGCGGCAATCATGGTCATCGTAATCGGGAAGCCCAGCAGATGACAGACTCCCAGGGTGATCGCGGCATCATGGAAGGTCGCCACCACGGCACCCAACCCGAAGCCGAACTCAAACCGGATGGCGATATAGATCACCATGGCCACCATACCGAGAATCATCGCCCACATGGCCCGACTCATCAATTCCTTGCCAATCTGGGGACCCACATCATCCTGCTGCATCAACTTGAAACCCGCCTTGGCAATCTGGCTGGTCAGAAGGCTCTCCACTTTCCGTCCTTCTTCCAAGGTCGCCACCTTGACCAGAAGAATTTCGCCGGTACCCGACTCCATTCCCTTCTGGAACTGAATCATGGGATCCTGAATTCCGCCCTGGGTCAAAACGTTGCGCACTTCATCAATGCCGGGTTTTGCCTGGAAACTCAGGGTCATCTGCGTGCCCCCCGTAAAGTCCACGCCAAACACACTCGATTTATCCTTCATGCCGTTGGACACCATGAGGCCCCACGAGGCCACCACCACCAGGAAGGTGCCCCCCAACCACCACTTCCACTTGCCAATGAAGTCGATCTTGGTCTGGGGAATGAAGTTCATCATCTTCAAAACCGAGACCTTGTTCGTGTAGTTGGCGATAACCGTATGGCACATGTGGGTGACGGTAACGGCCGTGTAGAGATTGACCAACAGACCGGCGATCAGGGTGACGGCATACCCGCGAACCGGACCGGACCCGAAGATGAACATAATCACCCCGGTCAGAATCGTCGCCACATGCGAATCAAATACAGCCGCAAATGCCCGGTTGAACCCGGCATCAATGGAGGCCTTCAGACTCTTGCCCGACTTCAATTCCTCGCGAATCCGCTCGAAAATCAGAATGTTGGTATCCACCGCCATACCGATACTCAACGCGATACCGGCAATACCCGGCAACGTCAGCACCGGCAGGGCGATTGAGCCACCCGCCCGTGCATCACTGGCAAACATCCCGAGAATGGCCGCCACCACAATCATCCCCAAGGGCAACAGCACGATGTTCAGGATCAATGCCGCATCCGCCAACAACCCGTTCACCAGGTAATAGGCCAGCATCAAAAGGATAATAACCACACACCCATACAAGGCGGCATTTTTACCGCTCTTGACGGAATCGGCGCCCAGCGTGGGATCCACCACCCGGCGCTCCACAATGTCCACAGGCGCCGGCAACGAACCCGCCTTCAAAATGTTGGACAGGAACATCGCCTCACTCGGCGTGAAGTTACCGCTGATCTCCGCACGTCCGCCCATAATCGCTTCACGAATCACCGGGGCGGAATAAAGGGTGCCATCGAGAACAATCGCCATCTGACGGCCAACCTGCCCGGGATTCTTGGCGCCGCCGGGGGCATAATCCCCTGTGACGCGGGAAAACCGCCTGGATCCGTTGGAATCAAATTCCAAATTCACCACGGCCTGGCCCAGCGAACGATAGTCCACAGAGGCTCGCTTGAGAGTATCGCCGGTCAACTGGGCGCGACGCTCGACATAGTACGGGGAATAGACTTCACGCCCCCCCACCTTTTCGCGCTCAAAAAGCAACTCGCACCCACGCGGCGCATTAAACAGAGCAACACGACGACGGAAATCGGAATCCGCTTTATCCTCCGGAACCGCACTCCGGTCACGGACAAGATAATCACGCGGAGCGCCCCCTTCACCCAGGGAAATGAACTTGTACCCCTCGGGCGCCTTGCCATTGTCGAAAAGACGACGGATCAGGTCACTGTTCTTCTCATGAACCATCCGGAATTCGAGAAAGGCGGCGCTCTTGATAGACCGGGCCGCCTCATCGCGCTTCTTCTCATCGACACCGGGCAACTGAACGACAATCCGGTTGTTCTTCTCCGGGAAAATAATCGGCTCGGCAATCCCCATTCCATCCACCCGGTTACGGATGACTTCGAGGGCCCGCAACTGGGCTTCACGGATGGACGACGCCATCTTCTCTTTGACGCGGGTCTCGACCTCGGCATCGGTGAGTTTCTGAAACTCCTCATCGCCCAGCTTGGTCTTGAGTTCCTCGCGGATCTGGTTCGCCATCCCGACTTCGTCGATCTGGACTGTGAAGCTGGTTCCGCCCTTGATATCCAGGCCGAACCGAACCTTCTCGCTCACGGGAAAGACGGTCGCGACCGACAACCCGACCAGGATCACCAACAACATCCACTTAAAAATCGTCTTCTTGTCCATAATCATCCCTCTCCTCGCTACCCGCACTCAATTCATCACGAAGCGACTAACCCGCACTCGTTACTTGTTATCCACTTCCCCAGGCGCCTCATCCTTGTCCAACACCTTGACCACCGCGCCGCGGGCAACCTCAAGCTTCACATTTTCAGCCACCTTCACGACGAAGGTCTGCTCCTTGACGCTGGCCACAACGCCCAGCATGCCGCCGCAGAACATGACCCGGTCGCCGCTCTTGATCGCCTCGATAAGTTTTTTACGTTCCTTTTCCCGCTTCATCTGGGGCCGGATCATCATGAAATAAAACAGCGCGAAAATGATGACCATGTACCCCATCATCAACATCCCGCTCCCCTGCGCCTGCTGCCCCTGACCGGCCGGCGGAGTCCCCATTCCCAAAATCATCATCGTAGTGAATATGCTCATCGATCCTCCTTGTTTTTTTCTAAAAATTCGCTCTTAAACTCCGCAAACACACCCTGATCCAACGCGGCTCTGATCTCACTCATCAGCCCCAAAGTCCGGTGCAGATTATGAATCGTCAGCAGCCGGATTCCTAAAACTTCATGTACATTCAAAAGATGCCGGATGTAAGCCCGCGTGAAATTCCGGCAACAATAACACTCACACCCCTCCTCCACGGGACGGGTGTCTTCCTTGTATTCCCCGTTCTTGACGGCGTAACGCTTCTCGTTCGTAATCGCCGTGCCGTGCCGGGCATAACGCGTCGGCATGACACAATCAAACATGTCCACTCCCAACGACACAGCCTCGATCATCTGCCGCATGACGCCCACCCCCATCAGATATCGGGGCTTTTCCACCGGCAATTCCAACACGCCATTACGAACGGCGTCAAGCATCACGGATTCGGGCTCGCCCACGCTGACTCCCCCGACCGCATAGCCATCAAAGCCCATCGCCGTGAGTTCACGGGCGCATTGGGCCCGCAGGTCGGCAAATTCGCCCCCCTGCACAATGCCAAAGACCAATTGGCCGTTCCGCGGGTGCAGTTCGGCACACAAAGCCCCCCACGATAGCGTCCGGGCCACAGCCTGACAAGCGTATTCGCGAGTACAGGGATAGGGCGTACATTCATCAAAAGCCATCATGATATCCGAGCCAAGACGGCGCTGGATATCCATCGCCTCACGGGGGCCGAGGAACAACTTGGCTCCGTCCACATGGGATGAAAATTCGACCCCATCCGGCTTGATCTTCCGGAGACCGGACAGACTGAAGACTTGAAATCCGCCGCTATCGGTCAAAATGGGTCGATTCCACCCCATAAAACGGTGCAATCCGCCACATTTTTCAATGACCTCGACTCCCGGCCGGATATTGAGATGATAGGTATTACCCAAAATGATCTCAGCCCCGACCGATTCCAACTCTGCGGGCATCATCGTCTTGACCGTCGCCTGGGTTCCAACCGGCATGAACACCGGGGTTTCGATGGCGCCATGCAGGGTCCATAACCGTCCGCGCCGGGCTTTTGTCTTGGGATCCACCCCCAGAACTTCAAATGTGCCCGGAACCCTCATTGCTGGGAGGCCGCCCGTAATGCGGCATCAGCCAGCACCAAGGCCGCCATCGCCTCAACCACCGGCACCGCCCGGGGCACCACACAGGGATCATGCCGACCGCGTGCCTTTAACTGACACGCCGAACCGTCCCAATCCGCCGTGGCCTGTGCCTGCCCGATCGTGGCAGGCGGCTTGAACGCCACCCGGAACAAAATCGGCTCCCCGTTCGAAAGTCCACCCTGAAGCCCGCCGCTGTTGTTGGTTCGGGTTCCCAGCGTTTTCCCGCGCTTCACAAAGGCATCATTGTGCGCCGAGCCCCGAAGCTGCGTTGAGCCGAATCCAAGACCGAAGTCAAATCCGCGCGTGGCCGGAATGGACATCATCGCGCCTGCCAGGGATCCCGACAGCTTATCAAAAATCGGATCGCCCCACCCCGCCGGAACATTTCGACACACGCCCATCACTACACCGCCCACCGAATCGCCATCATCCCGTACCGCGCGAATCAATGTTGCCATACGATCCGCCGCCGCCTTGTCGGGACAGCGCACCAGTGTCTTATCCACCTTCTGCCGGGTCAGCTTCAAGACATCCGGGTCGGGCGCGACAATGTCGCCTACCGACTGAACCCAGGCCACAATTTCGATCCCGAACCGTTCGCGCAGAAATTTCTCCGCCACGGCACCGGCCGCCACCCGGGCGGCCGTCTCGCGGGCGCTGGCGCGGCCCCCACCGCTGGAGGCCAGCACGCCGTACTTGGCCATGTAGGTAAAGTCCGCATGGGAAGGCCGGGGCGCCGAGCGCATTTCCCCGTAATCTTCCGGACGCGTGTCCCGGTTGCGAATCACCAGCGTTACCGGAGAGCCCAGGGTTATCCCCTTTTCAACGCCTGAAATAATTTGAACCGTGTCAGTTTCCTGGCGCGGGGTAGTCAGGTCACTTTGCCCGGGGCGCCGACGGTCAAGCTGGGGTTGCAGGTCGGATTCCTTCAGACCAAACCGAGCGGGAAGCCCGTCAATGACCGCGCCCACCATCGGCCCATGTGACTCACCAAAGGTTGTCACGCGAAAAACGGATCCAAATGTATTGCCCATAATTTCTTCTCCAGTCCGTTCACCTTACAAATCCGTCTTGCCGTATGCAATGGTTTCTTGGATAATGTTGTGGTGGGTTCGGAAAGACATCGCCAGACCGGGGGGATAGCGTGAAATCGAGCAGTAAGAAATTTACCATCGTCATGATCATGATCGGAATCATGGTCTGTGCCTCGATCATGGCCTACTTCACCGTCTTCACCCCACCGGTCAAAATGCCGGATCTATCCCTTCTCCAGGCTCCAAAAGACTTGCCTCCGGAAAACCAGCCACCTGCACCGGAACCGGCTCCCAAAGGACAACCTCCTGAACCGAGCGGACCGAAAACAGCCCTTCAAAGTCCTTCCGCAGCCCCTCCTGCCGTTCAATTCTCAGCAGGAACGGTTGATTTTCCACCCCCCGAAAATCCTGAAAGAATCGACCTGCCGCCATCCACACGATTGGCTCCCGATATGTTCGTTTATAGTACGTTACCCTTTGATGCCCCCATGGCTGAATTCCCGCTTGTTTTGGTGGGCCAGAAGGCCCTTGAATGGAACAAGGTCGCGGCGGGCTCAAGAGGCGGGATAACCCCGGGCGGAAACGGCCCCCCTCCACTCTATAGACCTCCGCCGAATCCGCCGCCACGGCCACCGCCAGGACCGCCACCAGGACCGCCGCCAGGACCGCCGCCGAAACCCCCGCCGGAAGTCAGTTATTCAGGCCTGTAACGAAGGGCTTTTAGTGTATGATTGTGCTTCATTGTGGAGCCTTAATTTTGGCTCTTGGATTGACCCCCTGGTTGCTGGCTCGACGTCTGGCTCCCACATCCCATACCGTGGGCATTCTGGCGTGCTGGGGAGCCGTCATGGTGGGATTGACGATCATCGTCCCCATTGCACTCCACCTCCTCGATATCACCATCACGGCGAACACCCTGTCCGCTGCTCATCTGATTCCGGCAATCGTGGCCATCGTGGTCGCGTGCCTCGGAAAGAATAAAGAGAGTGAGCCACTCCCGCGCACCTTTCTTATTACGGCCATCGTCTTCGCCGCGTTGATCCTGCCGTTCACCCATATCGCCGGCATCGACACTTACAAGTGGCAGGATCTTGCCGGCAGCGTGGCGGCTGAGGGCCGCATCGCCTGGCTGATTCATCCGCTGTCCCTGCTTGGGTTCACGCCCCGTTCCTATTCCAGCGCCCAACCGCTGGTGCTCGCTACCATTGAAATTCTGGGGCATACCGGGGTGGATTGGGGATTTTATATCCTGTCTCTTGCCTTCGGGATCACCGGTCTCGCAGGCGCATGGATGCTGGGTCGTCGATTGTTCGGCTCGGATCGGCTCGCCGCGTGGTTTGCCTTTTTCTACCTTTTTTCCCCCGTGTTCATTCGCTACAATTTCTGGGCTACCGGCCGCGGTCTCCTCCTCGCCCTTCTCCCCCTTTATCTTCTCATCCTCCTGCGTCTTTCCCGACTTCCCCGCTCGAGGCTCGATGTTCAATGTTCAATGTTCAATGTTCTCTCCCTCCTCTTCCTCTCCCTGCTTCTCGCCCTTTCCCACAAGGCCGGCCTGATCGGAATCATTCTGATCCCGCTTCTCTTCCTGATCTCTCCCGTCTATATCCTGGTGCGTGGACGCTGGAGTCTTCTGCTGACGTTGATCGCCGTACTGGCCATCGGCCTGACCGTCGCGGGCGGAAATCCGGCGACCCTGGGGTATCGTCTGTTGACGCGATTCGGAGGATTGATTCCACTGGCCATCCTCGGGCTCTATTCTGCCCCGGGGCAATTCAGAACACCTGCCGCACGCGCCATGCTGGCGGGGGGATTTGCAACGTTGATCCTCTCCTGCACGACCGACATGTACGGCGCCCTGCTGGCTCTTCCGTTTATCACCTTCATCGCTACCACGGGATTCATCACACTGCCGGAACGCCCCTTCACCCCCCTCATCATGACGCTTACCGGTCTGACAGCCCTGGTCATCATGATCAACCAATCCATGGATTCGCCCGATGAATCCGTCTATCAGGCCGCGCAATTTCTTGAACAGCACGACCCCAGGGGCCCCTACCGGATTGAGGCGCCGGGCAGAACCCGCCCCCGGATGCAAGCCTATGTCTCCGGTTGCCCCCGCTTCACCGTGGAACCCGGAACAGAGCCGGAACTGGCCGTTTCCCAACCGCCTCAATGGACTGGAAAATTATCCATCGACACCAGACATTGGATCGACTATTTGAGAAACATGATCGCCCTTCGAGGCAGCAGCACCGACTGGTATGGGGGCGGAAACAAAGTGTATTACGTCACCATCGCCGGCGAAGGAATCGTCCCCCGGGATGCCCAACTTCTCTTCACCCACGGCACCGTCAAGGTGTTCGAAAAGCCATAGCTACCGGGGGAATAGGCGGCCGCATTTCTTGCATTCCATCACGGAGGAAATGCCGGTGATCGAACCACTGCAGTCGATATCGTCACGATGACTCAGTTCAGGGGCGCCGCAAGTGGGACACCCGCTCCGGCGGCGATGTTCTTCCTGCCGCGACTCCATCAATTCGGTGTCGTGCTGCTCGATCACCTCGCACGCACGGTCAAACTCCACGTCGGAAACTTGAATCTGAACGAACTCAAGCCCGTCTTCCTCCACCTTATGAGACTCATGGGGAACACCGCCGCGCTTGAGCGCATCAAGCGCCAGCGCCGCATCAGCCGGATCAGAATAGGATGCCAGTAAAGCCATGATGTATTGCCTTAATAGGTGAACAAATCCTTCACCCCATAGGTCATACCCGTGACCTTGTTCAAGGCGTTCATCACCTTGATTTTGACATGCGGAGTCAACCGCCGTCCCTTGCAGGCACGAGACACCATCTTGTGCGTGATTGGCTCCGTTGAGGCCGCTACCAGCGCTTGCGCCTTGAGCCCCCGCTCCGCCATGAGGCGGGCAATGGGCTGTTCCCCGAGATTCCTGACCACATCATCCATATGTTCCATAGCTCAGGATTATTATCCCCTGCCTTCATTATTCCAAGCCTTTTCACCGGGACAGACGCATCTAAATACCAGCCAATCCAAGAAATTTGAACAGAAGTCGCGAAGCTCGCAAAGGTCAAATGTGGCGTTTATTTCGTTGCCACGGGTACGTGGCCACGAAATAAACGCCACGGCTTGATTGAAGAACAGAATACATGTCATCTCTTCTCGAGGGTCGGTGCGG
>CAMDCX010000019.1 GCA_945890715.1 PVC group bacterium
CATGCTGCCGATTGGCCGTCACATTCAGTTCGGCCACAAAATAGCAGTTAAGCTGCAACGGCGACGTTTTCATGTGATGTCTCTACCTCCATCTCGGCGTTCGCCGCAATCGACGTGGGCCGATGCTCGCTACCACACGGACATTCACCTCTTACTAGGTCGAACCAAGGGAACGCAGGCTGGCGCATCGAACGCAGACTTTCCACGGTGATATGCCCCTCCCATAATGCCACCAAGATCTTATTCGATGATTGCGTAGGACGTCCTCGTCCCGCTTCCCATCTAGTGTAAGTCTTTTCGCCTATCCCGAGGAGATTGCTCATCTCTTTCTGAGTAACCTCAATCCGTTGGCGGAGATCCTTAATTTCATCGGGCAGCAAAACCCCCATATGCCTGGCCTTTGCCTTATCCAGCATGTGCAAGGCCTCGCCCGTCAGGAAGATTTCATTCGTCTCCGAATCTTGCAAAGCTGGAACCTTGACCATAATGGTCTCAGCGATCTCTTTTCCATCCGGTGTTGGAATACAGACCGGCACTTCTGTTTCGATCCGAACCGTCCGCTCCATGAACGAATTCATAATGAGTCACCTTTGTTCTTGTCTGGTTTGTGCGCTGAATAAACGATCACGATCTTTCCGTCGGGGTATAGGCCAACTTTGGCGTACATTTTGTTTTTCCTGAAAGTAACAAAGAAAGCGTATGTTTCAGTTGGCTCATCCATTCTTTTCAGGGCACCTTCAATCGAAGGGGCCGCAAGGGCATCCGAAATCGCCCTGAGCATTTGAAAATTGAAGGTATCCGGGAAAGTAGCTTGCCAAGTAAGTTCTGCGGTTGTGAGCCGCACAATACAACGCGACTTATCACTTGAGTTAAGCGCGTCCCGAACTTTGCGTTTCCATTCATCTGGTATAAGTGAAGCCATAGTTAACTGGCTTTCACTCGCAAGAAGGTATCAATTGGTACCACTTCTCGTCAATCGACATTTTCACCAGCATCACTTCTCTCAACCAGCACCTCCATACCTGAGATCGACCACCTGAATACATCTATACCCTGCTATACTATAACTGTATTAGGTATGTGTACAATGAATTAATAAGTGGTATATTTCGGGGAATTATACTGATCAGCAATCGAAGCCCTGTCTCAATCTGGAACGGTCATTTGAAGACTATGGAGACGAGACTGGCATAATGGCCAGCCACAATGCCTAGTATCTTTTGCTCATATCCCTGATACCAGAAATGACTTCCATAGCGGCATGGTGCTAAAATGAAGCCGATAGCTCAAGCGGGATGATGCATCCGATGGTCGTTACTGCCGCCTGGACCCACCTTCACCTTCAGGCATCACATTTTCGTCAGCGCGACTGAACGAAAACGACGAAATTATTCGCACCCACTGGCGGCTTATCCGTCCAGTTATTCGTACCCAGATAGGTCAATTCGCCGCCATTCATTTCGCCGCTTCGGTAAATCGTGTGAGGACGTCCATTGTAGATGCGTTTGCCATCCGCTCAGTGCCAGGGACGTGCCTGCGATGGTCGAGGATCCCGCTTCGTCCCGGAATACGGGACTACGCAGGACAAGCTGCCCACCCTCCAGAAAACAGGCCTTCTTCATTCGAAACCGTTCTTGCCATCTTAGTGGTAATTGGTAATCTATTCCCATGAATGCAACCATTTCCATGGACGAAGTCGGACGGGTGGTGCTACCCAAGGCCATCCGCGAAGCGATCGGTATCGTCGGGCGCATGGTGATCAACGTCGAGGTCGTGGACAATGCCGCCTTGATCACGGTTCCGGCGCCAACCCGCGGCGTGATGGCGCGCAAACGCGGGCGGTTGGTGTATGCCGGGCCATTGCCAAAGGGCTGGGACAGCGGCGAGGCCGTAACGGCCATGCGAAAACGGCGGATACACCCATGAAGCGATTCCTCGACAGTTCGGTGTTGGTGGAGTCTTGCCTCAGCGCCAGCCCCAATTACGCCGCCGCTGATGCGTTGGTGAATGGCGGCCACGCTACAACGTCCGCGCACGCATTGGCCGAGGCTTACGCCACACTGTCCGGCGACGCCCGGCTGAGGATTGCACCAGCCGATGCCGCAGCCATGGTGGAAGACTTGGCCGACCGGCTCGATGTCCAATCCATGAGCGCGGCGGAATACCGCAAAATGATCCGCTCGGCGCCGACGAAAGGGGTTCGCGGTGGGGGAATCTACGATGCGCTGCACGCACAAACCGCCAGGCTCTCCCATTGCACGGAAATTCACACCCTCAACGTCGGTCACTTCCGGCACGTCGCACCTGACATGACGGTTCTCGGACTGTAAAAGCGAGCCGAACCATTCACTCGCAAGATTTCATTTGCAGAAGCGGATTAAACAGATCGACTGAGATGTAGCGCTTGATCTCCTCCAAGTCGGCAATCGCTTGCGGTGTGAACCGGACTTTGAATCGGACCGCTGCGGCGGAAGGTGTCCACACTGCGGGTGAAGCTGTCCGAGTCCGCGAAGAAGATCTGCGTGCCACCGTTGCAAACCGCCGCGCCCGTACCGGGCCGGGCCTTGTAATACTGCTCGTAGACGATGGATTGCATCACGCACATGTTGTCCTGGTTGCGGTTCCAGCCGCCGACCCTCGTAGTCTTTAATAAATTCTATTGAGAAGGACCTGAATCTTCATTTTAACACCTTCAGGAAAGCCTGAATATTTTCAGTAGCCACCCCTGGCGGCATCCCGCCGGCACAAGAAAAGACGACTCGCGCCCCTGAAGGCAGTTCCCGTTGTTGTTGCCTGACCGCCGCAGCCACCTCTCCTGGAGTTGCCTTGGCCAGGACATCCCGGGGAGGGATGCTTCCGAGGATCGCCATACGGCCTTCTGTCAACTCATGGATCTCCGCAATCGACTGCTGAATTCCGGGATTGAACAGGTTGATACCGATCTCCGGGTAATACCTGACCGAGGAGGCGCAACCGGCATCATTATGAAACAGCTTCACGCTGACGTCCGTCGCATACAATTCCTTCAGGTACGGCAGGCCGAACTCCTTGAAATCCTCCTCGCCGATAAAGCCCACCACATCATCCAGCATCATGATCCCATCAATGCTGGGAAAGGTTTCCCGCTGGAGGGCATGCCAGTTCTTCAAGAACCGGGTAATCACCCCCAGTAACTTATGCATCCGATCCGGATCCGTTTTGATCGCCATCAGAAATTCCGTCGTACCCATCAGGAATGTGGCGATATTCAACGGCCCGCGCGAAACGGAAAAACGGATGGCATGCCCATGCTCTTTCATCAGGGGTTCCGCCCATTTCAAACGCTTAAGCACCAAAGGCAATAATCCGTCTGTTTTCGGATTAGGTTCCACCACGTGATCGACATCCTCTACCTGGCGAAAGATCGCATGAGCGAAGGGGAACTCGTTCTCGGGGAACATACACCGTGCGCCGAATGCGGAAGGTTCCGTACACATCCCGTACTCGGCCCAGAATCCGGGCAGAAATATCGCGTCGGGAAACGCCCTGCTCGCCCGAAGACTTGCATCGAACCACACCTGGTCATACGCCAGATAATCCAGGATGCTCACCCCGGCCCAGTTCGGCAACCAGGGACTATCGATGATAAATCCCGCCAAAGGCTCCTTCTTTTCACGCGTTCCCGCTACCAGTATGCACAAATCCATCCATTGAGTATCGGTCATAGTATCCTCCTGTTAGTTAGACGGTGAATTCCCTCTCAATACCCCATAGGCCTCCGGACCGTGACGTGCCGCGCGTAGTCGGCCTCACCCCAGGAATATTCCGGGCCGATGCTGATGGCCGACATGCCGCACCCGCTGATCGTGTTCCCCTCGATGAGACCATGGTCGGCCTTGACGAGGATTCCCCGCGAACGGGTATTGCCGAGTGTGCAGTTCAAGATTTTGAAACCGGCGCCGTTGCAGCGGGGATTCGACGCCTTCGATTCCGCCGGAGCGCCGCTGGGACGGTCCAGCGTCAGCTCAAGCCGTCCATCCTTGAGTGTTCTCATCGCCGTGCAGGTGAACTCGCAGAAGAAGCCGTCCTTGCTGGACAGGCGGACAGGCTCGCCGACGACGAAGCCGCAACAACCACACCTGCCCGCGCCACCAAGACTATCACCTGACTTGCTTTTTGATTCATACGAGCCCTCTCTCCTTGCGAATTACCCTTTTATACACGCAAACTCATGGAAGCGATAGTCATTAAAACTAACTAGGGAGGGAGTCTCGACCGCCGAGGTGCCTCCCTAATTACTGCGGCGGCTGGGAACCAGCCTTCGTCCCGCATGCGCGCATACGTGGGACTACGGCCTGGCAAGCATCCGCCCTTCATTGTGCTTCTGCTCCATGCTCGCCGGGGGAGTTTACCAGCCGACTCGTCGAATGCCGTGGACGTCGTCGAAGTGTCCGTACTGGCAGCACATCAGGGAAATCAAACCGGCATAGCACATTCGCGCCGGAGAGAAGTTCCTGGGCCAGACCGATCACGTATCCGGCCAGGCCATCAAGGGTGTCATTCTCGGGATCCACAGCCCAAACGGTTTCATCCAGTGTCCGCCTCAATTTTCGGGAAGCGGCCTGTATCTTGTCGACTTCACCAGCCACATCAGGCGCCAGCCCCGGGTGTTTCAACAACGCGTCGCCCTTGTAGGCGATCTGCATCAGGCCCGCCCCGGGACGTGATGCCGGCAGACACATAGGCCACAGGCGTTCCCACCGGCCCGAAAAGGAACCCCACCCCGTCATGTCGATAAAGGCCGCCATACTCAAAGATATCCAAAGGATCCCTGACATCACTGAGAGAGGATAAAATCGGAGTCTTGTTGTTTAGCCCCGTGACCAACCATTCCGACGGATTGCCTGCGGCTACGAACCCGCCGGGTTCATCCATTGCCAAGAGGGCAACCGAGATCAGGCTGACCGGGCGATTGCCAAAGTTCCGAATCCCCGCCTGAAGCATCACCACAGGCACGCCGGGAATCTGGTCGAGGCGGAAAAGCAGCTCAATCTGCTCCTTTTCTAAGCGGATCGTGGAAAGTGAAACATTAGCCTGGCCGTATGGCGTTGTCTCCGCCTTGTAGAAATTTACGCCCACGAGCGTGCCGGAAGCCGAGGACAGCACGTTCGTGATACCCCCGATGACAACCCTCGCAGCGAAGCCCCCCCGGAATCCAGTCAACCCTGGTGCGGTGAGAGTGATGGTACGCCCCCCACCCTCCAGACGGGCATTCACAGTCACGACCGATTCCGCCTACGCCAGCACCGCTGCAACCGCAAAAGCCAAGCCCAAGCCGACACGGCCTACAACCCTGAAAATCTCTGGAACAAGTCCCATGGAACCTACTGCTATCACACCCGCCGGAAAAAGGGAAGCCGTAGGGCGGGCGCTATGAGCCCGCCTGGGATAGAGAATGTCGCGCTCGCAGCCTCCTTCGTCCCGACCTCTCACGAGTCGGGACTACGAAGGCCAGGGCGCGCGACCTACCTGGCGTTTTCATGCCCCGCCAACAAGGCACCCAAGTCAACGCCCAGAACTTGCGAGAAACGTTTGACCATGGAGGGGGTCAGGGCACGCTTTCCGCTTTCATATTCACTTACCATATTCTGACGTATGCCCACTTTCCCCGCCAGCGAAGTTTGGGTCATTTCCGCTTTTAGCCTCGCACCAGCTAATAGATTGCCAGACCGGTTCTTGTTCATATCACGCCAATAATCCGTGCTTTCAACCGGAACGCTTGTCGAACACCAGGGTGTCAGAATGCTCACCTCAAACTTCCGCCGGATCCAATTCACCAACTCCGCGGGATCTTCACCGCTCAAAGCAATTTCAATATGGGGCTTTTTCACGACTGCCAACATAGTACACCTCGACTGTAATAGTGTTCTTTTCCCAAGTCCAACAGGCCACATGACCGTAATTCAAGTGACAGTGATACTCATTCCCTCAGCCGGGAAAAGTTTTTCCAGCCCCGTTGAATCGGACCCGAAAGCTTCAAATCCTCCACCAGCAGGAAGAACAACTACCGCACCTCCAGCGATAACCGCCCAAGATTCTTTTGAGCCTTTTTTCTGATCCTGACGTCATAACTCATTCAATTATTACCTGATTATTACTTTGTTATAGTTATATTGTCAATGGTCATTGCCGCAGAGGCAGCAACAGCATTACCTTTATATACTAAAATAACGCTATAGTCATTCTTATTTTAGTTTTTTCTTGCGCTAATACCCGCTGACGGCGACACTCTACCCATGAATAACACCCCTAAAACGCTCCGTTTCCACCGCGGGAAACTCCCCCACTGGCTTGTAGCCGACAGACCCTATTTTGTCACATTGTGCCGGTCGGGCTGTCTGACCGAATACGTACGGCTCCAAAAAAGTAGGGCGGGCGCTATGAGCCCGCCTCAGGAAGAGAATGTCGCGCTCATAGCGCGCGACCTACCCGCGCTTCGCGCCTCTCCCGACGCCTGGGTTGCCGACTTCGAACGTTTCGACGACATTCTCAATAAGACACCAAGCGCCACGGCGGATCTTGTCAAACCCGCTGTCGCCGACACCATTATGGCCAATCTGGATTGGTTGCGCGGACGCGACTGGCGAATTTGGGCTGCCTGTGTGATGCCGAGTCATATCCATCTTGTATTGGGGAACACCGCCGGCCAGAACATGAACCTCAACCAGGATCTCGGGCAGTTCAAAAATTTCACAGCCCGGGCGGCCAACGAACTACTGGGACTCACGGGCACTTTCTGGCAGCGGGAAGTCTTCGACCACTGGTGCCGCAACAGCGAGCAATGGCTTCGGTTCGTCCACTACACAGCGATGAATCCAGTGCGGGCGGGTCTGGCCACAACCTGGCGATCCTGGCGCTGGACCCGCATCGATCCAGAAACCGAAAAGGCGCTGAACGAGATCTCTACCCAGTAGGGCGGCCGCTACGAGGCCGCCTCAGGAAAAGAATGTCGCGCTCATAGCGCGCGACCTACCCGAGCTTCACACCAGTAGGGCGGGCGCTATGAGCCCGCCTCAGGAAAAGAATGTCGCGCTCATAGCGCGCGACCTACCCGAGCTTCGCACCAGTAGGGCGAGTGCTCCAGCTATTCTCATTTTGGTCTCATGTTGGGCTGCGAGTAATGCGATGGCCATCAAGGACAACCGTTACACATGGCTCGACCACCGGGATCACAAAACACTTGCAGAATCATACTATCAGATTACTTCTCAAGGGGGGCAAGCCGGTGGCCAAGGTGATGCCGGCGGTCAGGGTTAAAACCGGCCGGGATCTGGCATCACTATGGCAGCATCTCCCGCATCTCAGCGTGAAAGAAGCGGAGGCATTCGGTCATGACATCGACAATTCCCGGCTCAACCTTCCTCCATGCGAGCCCGTCGCGCCTGGGGTGTCACTCCCTAGCTTCAGCGGCGTCGCCCCTTCGACGCGCTCAGGGCAGGCAGGCTCCGCCCTACATGTGGCCACAATGAGAATAGCTGGAGACAAAAACTTGCGACACCCACCCGCAGTCAAACAAAATGCGAAAATCGAATGACCACATTGGTGTCAATGGCCGTCATTTCCACTGTTCCTTGACGCCCTGCCCGATCGCCCCTTCCATACTAAAAATAATGCAGCAGGGTCGATTCATCGAATCCAGCTTTAAACTTGAAAGCCAAGACATGCCCCCCTATCATTCCGCCGTCATTTTTACCCCCGTAGCTCAGCTGGATAGAGCATCGGATTTCTAATCCGGCGGTCGCAGGTTCGAACCCTGCCGGGGGTGCCAGTAAAAGAAATGATGAAGTATGAATGATGAAATATGAATTTCGGAGAAGTGTAATATGCGATATGCGGTGATTATGGCGGGAGGATCGGGCACCCGGTTGTGGCCGATGAGTCGGGAAAGTCAGCCTAAGCAATTGATTCCTTTCATTGGCGGTAAAAGCCTGGTTCAAATCGCGGCGCAACGGCTGGAGGGGCTTGTGCCCGCCGCCCAGCGTTATATCTGCGCCGCCAACAAGCAGGAAGCGCTCATGCGCAAAGCCCTGCCTGAACTCGGCCCTAACCAGTTCCATGGCGAACCTTGTGGACGGGATACCCTCAACGCGGTCGGATTCAGCGCCGCCATCCTGGCCAAAACCGATCCGGATGCCGTCATCGCCGTGTTTACCGCCGACCATATCATCGAGCCCATCCCGGAATTCCTGAAGATCGTCGACCAAGGCTACCGGATTGCAGAACAGAATCCCAACACGCTCGTCACTTTCGGTATCGCCCCAACTCACGCCACCACCGCCTATGGTTATCTCCAGCTTGGCCGGGAGCTCGGCGACGGCGCCCATGTTGTGGATCAGTTCAGGGAAAAACCGGCACAGGATGGGGCCGAAACGTATTTTAAGGCCGGTCCCACCCGTTATCTCTGGAATAGCGGCATGTTTGTCTGGCGCGCCAAAACCCTGCTCGCTTGTATCCGCCGTTATCAGCCTGAGAATTTTGCCATCCTTGAGAAAATTGCCGCCGCCTGGGGCACGCCCCGCCAAGCGGAAGTGCTGAACGAACTCTACCCCACCCTCAAGAAAATCAGCGTGGATTTCGCCGTTATGGAGCCCGCCTCCCACGACAAGACCGTCACAGTCGCCGCCGTCCCGATGCCGCTCCAGTGGCTGGATGTGGGCTCATGGCCCTCCTTCGCCATGACTTGCCCTCAGGATGCCAATCAGAATGCAACGGGCGAAGGGAAGTCACTGCTGCTGAGTAGCGAGAATATGCTTGTCGCCTCCAATGATCCCAACCACCTGGTGGTCACTGTCGGTTGCAAAAACATGATCGTCATCCATACGCCGGAAGCCACCCTGATCTGCCCTGCCGATCAGGCGGAGTCCATCAAGGAAGTCCAGAAACTGGTGACGGAACAATTCGGCGCGAATTACGTCTAACTCAATCGCGGGAAAAATGTTTATCTGACAGCGCTGTGGGAACAGGCTGCGCCTGGGGTGCCAAGACCAGTGTACCGAAAGCCAGCTGTGCGGCCCGTTCAAGCGCCGCGCTTTTCAGAACCGCATCCCCGACCGTCCGACCCCAGGTAAACGCACCGTGGTGAGCCACCAGAACACCCGGAATTTCCAGGGGATCAAGGCGTGAAAACCGTTCGACAATCACGCCGCCCAAACTCTTTTCATAATTCCGCTCAATTTCAGGCTTCCGCAACGCCCGCGTCACCGGAATCTCTCCCTTGAAGCAGCGTGCATGAACCACACCCAGACACGGGATCGGACGCACCGCCTGGGCAAATAGGGTTGCGTGGGGACTATACGTATTGGCAATCCCGGAAATTTCCGCAAACGCCTGATACAGGAACAGATGCGCAACCAGATCCGACGCGGGAGTCGAGTCGCCTTCCACAAGGACACCCGCCAAATCCACAATTAGCATATCCTCAGGCGTCAGGGTGGCATGAAGTTTCCCGGCCGGTCGCACGACCACCACGCCCCGTTCCCGGTCGATGGCGCTGGCGCCCCCTTCATCCAGGAACAACAATCCATATCGCTCAAGCTCCCGGTTGGCCTCACAAACACTTTTTCTGATGGCTTTATAACTCATAGGTCGGCGAGTATAGAAGCCCCCCGATTGATCCGTCAACTCCCCTCTTCCCTCATTGACACCACCGGATCCATTTCCTACCCTTCCGCCCCTTATATGGACGCGACCTCCTTTACAAATGAAATTGCCCGGCGGCGAACCTTTGCCATCATTTCGCATCCCGACGCCGGAAAAACAACGCTCACCGAAAAACTTTTGCTTTATGGCGGCGCCATTCAGCTCGCGGGTTCCGTGCGATCCCGCCGAAACCAAAAAAACACCACCTCGGATTGGATGGAACTGGAAAAGGAACGCGGCATCTCCATCTCCTCCACCCTCCTTCAATTCGAATACGGCGGCTGCGTCATCAACCTGCTCGACACCCCCGGCCATAAGGATTTCAGCGAGGACACCTACCGCGTCCTGACCGCAGTCGACAGCGTGGTCATGGTGATCGATGCCGCCAAGGGCATTGAGGAACGTACCCGAAAGCTTTTCGAAATCTGCCGCCTCCGTGGCATTCCCATCTTCACCTTCATGAATAAGATGGATCGCCCAGCGCAGGATCCCCTCGCCCTCGTGGACGAACTGGAGAAAGTTCTGGGCATCAACGCCTTCCCGATCACCTGGCCCCTGGGCAGCGGTGTGGAATTCAAGGGGGTCTATGACCGGCTTCGCAAAAACCTGCACCTTTTCGAGCGGACGGCCCACAACGCCCACCGCGCCCCCGAAAAGGTGTCAGGCATTCATGACTCGCACCTCCTCGCCCGAATCCCCCCCCATATCCGCGAACCCTGGCTCGAGGAACTCGAAATGCTCACTGTGGCGGGCGAGACCTTTGACGAAGCCGCCGTGCTCGCCGGCCAGATCACGCCTGTCTTCTTCGGCAGCGGCATGACCAACTTCGGGGTCCAGCTCCTGCTCGATTACTTTGTCCAGCACGGCGCCACACCCCAGCCACGCCAATCGATAAACGGGCCCGTCGCCCCAGACTCCAAGGATTTCTCCGGCTTTGTGTTCAAGGTCCAGGCCAATATGAACCCGCGCCACCGCGACCGCCTCACCTTCGTCCGGGTCTGTTCGGGGCTTTTCGAAAAAGACATGGTGGTCAATGACCCGGAATCCGGCAAGCCTGTCCGCCTCTCGTACCCCCAGAAGCTTTTCGGCCAGGATCGGGAGTCTCTGGATATCGCCTACCCAGGCGATATTGTGGGACTGGTCACCCACAAGGCATTCCGGATCGGCGATACGCTGACCTCAAACCCGGCCATCCGGTACGATGAAATTCCCCGCTTCCCGCCCGAGGCATTTGCCTTTGTGCGCAACAATGGCGCCTCCAAACAGAAGCAAATGCGCGCCGGGTTGACCCAATTGCTCGAGGAAGGCGTTATCCAGTCCTTTGAACTTCTCGATGGAATCCAAACGGCCCCGCTCCTGGGCGCAGTGGGACAGCTCCAGTTCGAAGTGGTAGCCTATCGGCTGGAAACAGAATACGGCGCCAATCCCCGAATGGAACCCGCCCCCTTCACGCAAATCCGATGGTTTTCTCCGGGAATCAAGAAAGAAGACCTGATCAAACTCTATCTCGGCTCAGGCGTCCGGCTCGCCACCGACATCCGGGGCCAGTTTGTGATCCTGTTCCCCGACAAATGGTCCGTGGATTATTTCGTCAAGGAACACCCCGGATTCGAACTTCACACCGTCTCGCCGCACGCCCTGGCGAATTGAAAATCGGATCTACAATCCCAAGGACTCCTTGAATCCCGGAATTTCGGCCTCAACGGCCTCGGGCAGCCCGGCCCAGAAATCGCCACCGGCGACGAGCATGACGCCCATGTAAAGAGCCACATCGCGCGGAGGAAACTGATCCCGGACGGCGCGAACGCCCTTTCGAAGGGTTTCCACACTGGGCGCCTTCGCGGTATCGTCCACAATCCCATCGGAATGAGCCATCCCCTGAGCTTCCACAAAAGCAATCAGCATGGGGGTTTTGCGGACCACCATCCACGAACGGAATACATCATCACAGAGGTGCCGCAAGGTCGGAGTGTCGAGAAGCCGACGCAAATGGCGCGCTTTTTCGACTGACTTCAATCGCTTCAGGAACATCTCCCGGAACCGCAGGGCCGTAGCGAGTTCTTTTAACACTTTGGGCTGTGCGTCTCGGCTGAAGGTGTCCGTCCCCTCCCATAACGCCAGACAAGCTTCTTCTTTTTCAGCCGGGGTCAACGTCGTCCACAATTGCTTTGTCGTCATCTCAATCATAGGGGTATCCTTTCAAAATTCACTCAGGGTGACATCAGATTCAGCCTGGAGTTCCCGTCTCAAGCTCTGTCTCAAACCTCACCGTCTTATCCCAACTGCGCTCTTTCCGGAGCACAACATCGTGATGAAATGCCCGCGCAATCGCGACCATCCAGAGGTATCCGTAAAAGAAATACATCAGGAGTCCAACCAGTAAATTCAGCGGCTGCGCTTCCCGATCAAAGGTGAGGATATACCAGATCTGGGCAAAGTAAAAAAAGGCGGCAAGCGTCCAGAAGTAAACCAACCACCCGGCACCATGACTGATGTCGCTGAATCCGCACCAGGATAAGATTACGGTGGTTTGCGAAATAACAACCGCAATAAAGAACAGATAACTCATCATCAAGGTGACGAGGTTTTCGAAAGTACGCCACTTGTCTTGAGACGTTCCAAACGTGCGGATCAGTTTCATGATCGCGTAATTATTCCCACGCGCCCACCGGGTTCGTTGCTTCATCCACACGCTCAGGGTCTCCGGCTCCTGCTCCCAGCTCTGCGAATACGGAACAAAGTCAATGCGGTGCCGTTCCCGGTACAAGCGGGTGGAGAGTTCGCTATCCTCCGCCAACGCCTCCTCGTCCCAGCCACCGACCTCCAGAAGGACACTTTTCTTGATCACATAGTTGGTGCCGGTCAGAAAGGCAATGTCGAGAATCATGTGCCGCCCAGCCTGTACCAGGCTCTGAAAGCAGAGTCCTTCAATATTCACGCACCGGGTGAGGAAGTTCCGGCTCCGGTTTCCGCAGCGGAATTTACCCACAACCGCCGCCAGCGAGGGAACTTCGATGAAACGCGCCATCAGCCGAAGCAATGAGTCGGGTTCGGGGCAGTTATCCGCATCGTAGATGGCAATAAAGTCGTCCTTGACTCGCAGGGCGGCGGCATTGAGGGCGGCGGCCTTGCCTCGGCCACCCACCGGCTTGTGCCGGTGATAGACCAGAACACGCGAATTCTCGGCATGCAGGCGGTCCAGGATCGATCCAGTCTCGTCGGTCGAGGCATCATTGATGACCATCAGAGTCAGTCTATTCTCGGGGTACCGCAACGCCAGCAATGTTCTGACCGTGCGCTCGATTACAACCTCTTCGTTATGAGCCGGAACCAGGATCGTAATCGGCGGGTATTGATCCAACTCAGGCAGAACACGCCCCATCTCCCGGACTGACCGGCGCCGGTGAAAAAAGGCGCCGATTGCCAGAAACAGCTGATACGCCACCATGATGACAATCGGCATCGCGGAAATGACCGCGACATAATGAAAAATATCAACCCTCATCCGATATCAACCCTCGCCTGACTGTCTCGAAATTTCGACAAAAACTTTGCGGAGTAGACCACATCGCCGTCCGCATGACAAGCTTCCCCGCTTGCACCCTTTCAGGGAAAGGCGCCGTGCAGGGTTTTCATGAGCTCCCGGGCCGCCGACTCGGGATCGGGCGCGGCGGTGATCGCCGTGACCAGAGCAATCGTCCGGGCACCCGCCTTGATCAGCTCCGGAATGTGCGCTACCTTGATCCCACCCATGACACTAAAGGGAACGCGGGCCACGCGGGAAATGGTTTTCAAGCCGTCCAGCCCCAGGTAGTCGCCTTCCCACACCTTGGTTCCCGTAGGATAAATCGGACCAATGTTGATGGTCGAAGCGCCTTCCGCCTGGGCACGCAACGCCTCTTCAACCGAATGGGTGGACGCCCCGATGAGCATATCCGGCGCCAGCCGCCGCGCCTCCGCGATCGGGAAATCTTCCTGCCCCAGATGCACCCCATCCGCCCCCACCGCCATCGCCACATCCAGCCGGTCATTGATAATCAATAACGCTCCGGCGGCGGCCGTTAGCGTCCGGATTTCACCCGCTAGTTTCACATACTCCCGGATCGGCATTTCCTTCTCACGCAACTGAATCAAGGTTACCCCGCCAGCCAATGCCGCCTTCACAATCTCCTGCGTTGTCCGCCCCGCCGACAACGTCTGCGAGGTCACAAAATACAACCCCGCCTCCCGAAACCGCCTCACTCGCTCCTGGTGTATCTCGTTCATACTTCCTCCCCCGTCATTCATAATTCCGCATTCATACTTCATCATTCCCTATACACCTTGTCCCAATTCTTAAACACCGGCTCCAGTCCCTTCCCCTTCAACATCGCACAAAAGGTCTCGATATCACGGTCGTCATTCACATGAAACTGACCGTCTGGCGATTCGATAGCCCCCTGATACCCGCCCACCGTGGTGCGGCTGGCGATGCTCATCTTATTGATCCCCACACCGGCCATGCCATCGCGGAAATCCGGCGCCTCGCGGGTTGAGAGCACCAGGGGCACATCGGGCATGCAGATCCGGAATGCAAAAATAATCTGCGCCAAAGTCCGGTCATCCACCGGGAACGGCGGGCTGTATCCGCCTTCCTGGGGACAGACCCGAGGAAACGACAGGGACACGCCGGATTGCCAGTAACGGCGGCGCAACTGCATGGCATGACGGTACAGGCAGAGACTGTCAAATCGCGGATCGCTGAGCCCCAGAAGCGTTCCCATTCCCACCGTTCGCATTCCCCCCTCCAGCACGCGGGCCGGGGCCCCTAGACGGTTGTCATAGTCCCGCTTCGGTCCCCACCGGTGCATCTGCTCATACTGAACCGGCTCATACGTCTCCTGATAAATCGTAACCCCGATGGCACCGGCCTCGGCCAGCACCCGATACTCCTCCGACGCCATGGGAAAGGCCTCGATGGTGACGGCTGAAAACCGCTGTGCCGCTTCCGCCACCGCATCGCGCAGATAACCCAGATCGGCCTGGGGTGTGCGCTCACCAGTTAACAACAGCACTTCCTCGAACCCCATCGCCTTGAGGGCATCCATCTCACGCATCATCTCATCCCGCTCTAGCCGTCGCCGTGACTGTGGTCGATCAGCCGCAAAGCCGCAATACACACAGCCACCCGAGCAGTAATCCGAGAGATAAAGCGGAATGTAGAGCGTCAGGGTCTGCCCGAAATGACGCCGCGTCAACTCGCGGGCCCGGATAGCCAGGGCTTCCAGCTGGGCCCCGGCGGCAGGTGACAGTAGCGTCGCAAATTCGACTTCACCCGGTTGGGCCGCATGGAGCGCCCGGCTGACATCCGCCGAGGTGGCAGTTCGGGTCAGAGGAAGCCAAGGGGTGGGATCCAGATAGGGTGGAAGCATGCCCGGCATCAGGCTCCTGCCAGGAAGGAAGTCAAAGGACTGGTGGCCACCGCGTGGTCGCACCGCGACATCAGGCCTGCTACCCGCGCCGAAAAACCGGCCTTAACGGCGGCCGAAAAGGCGGCGGCCATGGCAGGCGGATTCCCCGCCGCCGCGATGGCGCTATTGACAAGCACGGCCGAACACCCCATTTCCATAGCGGCGGCGGCCTCCGACGGCGCGCGCAGGCCCGCATCCACAATCACCGGAATCCCGCTATCGGCAATGATCAGCTTCACCATTTCAGCCGTGGACAACCCCTGCCCGGTTCCAATGGCCGAGCCCAGTGGCATCACAGCCGCACAGCCAACGTCTTCCAGGCGTTTTGCCAGAACAGGATCAGCGGGCATATAGGGGAGGACAATGAACCCGTCCTTCGCCAGTTCCCGGCACGCCTCATAGGTCTCGATCGGATCCGGCATCAAGTGATGGGGGTTAGGATGGATTTCAACTTTCACGAAAGGGCTTCCGGAAAGTTCGCGTCCCAACTGGGCGGCGCGCACCGCTTCTGCGGCATTCCGGGCCCCGGAGGTGTTGGGAACCAAGGTGATTCCAAGCCGGGTCAGCGGCCCCAGAAGATCATCTGCCGGTCGTTCCCGGTTGAACCGTCGCAGCGCCACCGTAACCAACTCGGCCCCGGAGGCCTTGATCGCCTCAATCATCACTTCAACGGAGGAGAATTTGCCTGTCCCCATGATCAACCGGGACTCAAAGTCCTTCCCTCCCAGATGAAATTTCTTCATTTCGTCCTTCCCTCACTCTGACTCACCCGCCGCCGATAAAGGTCAACACTTCGATCCGGTCGCCCTCATTCAATCCAAACTCACTTCGTCCGGCCTTGGGAATGATCCGGTCATTCACCATAACCGCCACCCGCTCCGGAACGATGTCCAGATCCTTCAACAACTGGCCCAAGGTTTCCGCCCCCTTGAAGTCCTGAGAATGTCCATTGAGTATGATCTTCATAAAAAAGCGCCTCCATGAGGCGCTCCCACAACTCTCACCTACCCCACCATCCCGCTCCGTTTATTTAACGTTAGCGTAGGCAAACAGGTAGTCTGCAATACCGCATTACGGCAGTCAAGCGCGACTTCCCTGCGACTTCCCCGCTGTGATTTTCCTTGAGCCCATCCGTGCTTGTCGTTATGTAGTGAACAGGATTTTTCAGAACAAGACAGCAGGTGTGACAGTGAAGGCCAGAAAATTCAAAAAAGTGGGTGTCCTGAAAGGGGGACCTTCATCGGAGCGGGAGATTTCATTAAAATCCGGAGCCGCCGTGGCGAAAGGTCTTAAGGCGGCAGGATACGAAGTCGTTGAGGTGGATATCCAGGGCCGCTCCCTGGATCTGCCTGAACCGGTAGAGGCAGTCTTCATCGCCCTGCATGGCGAATTCGGCGAAGACGGCCAGATCCAGAAACTGCTGGAAGCACGGCATCTTCCTTATACAGGCTCCAACCCCGCCGCCAGTCTTGCGTCATTTGACAAGCGGCTGAGCAAGGATATCTTTGTTAAAGTCGGCATCCCAACCGCCGCCTACGAAGTTCTGGGCCCGAACGACTCGTTAAGCCTACCCTACCCGGTTGTCATCAAGCCACCCTGCCAGGGCTCCACCATCGGAATCTTTAAGGTCAATGGCCCCGGTGACTGGGAAGCCGCCTTTCGAAACTCTCTCCGTTACGACGGCGAAGTCCTGGCCGAAGCCTTCATTCCCGGTCGGGAACTAACCGTGGGTATCGTGGGTGACACCGCCTTTCCGGTGATTGAAATCCTCGCGCCGGACGGCTGGTATGATTTTACAGCAAAATATGGCAAGGGTCAGTCCCGTCATCTCTGCCCGGCTCCCCTCGATGCCGCCCTTTCCGAAAAGGCTAAACGAATTGCCCTCGACACCTTTACTGCGCTGGGTTGCCGCGGGCTCGGGCGTGTGGACTTCCGCCTGACAGATGATGGCAAACTTTATGTGCTGGAACTCAATAACATTCCGGGCTTCACGGAAACCAGTCTTCTCCCGGAAGCGGCACAGGCCGCTGGAATCGGGTTTGCCGAATTGTGTGCGACAATCATGGAAATGGCCCGGGTGGGATAAGGACAATCGTTTATGTGGTTCGGAAAATCAAAAAATGAAGGCGGAAACAACGAGCGCCGGGGAGGCTCCGCGAAGACCAATACCCGGCGCGACCAATCCACGGGGAAGCCGCCGCTTCCCAAGATAGTCTGGATTCCCCTTGCTGGAATCCTGGCCGTTGCGCTGGGCGCACTCCTGACTTGGAAAATTGGAGCGATCCTGTTCTGGGAAAATCCATCCTATACCATCAAAACTCTTGAAATTCATGTGGATGGCCCGACGATCACCGCCAGCCATGTCCGGGAATACATGGGCGTCTGCGAAGGTACCAACTTGTTTTCCTCAAACCTTCAACTTTTGCGCTCCAACTTTCTCAAAAAAACCCCGATTGCCAAATCCGCCACGCTTCGCCGCCGCCTGCCCGATACCCTGATCGTTGACATCGTCGAGCGAATCCCCCTGGCCCGTCTGGGGCGATGGGGCGCTCTCGCGGTAGACCGTGAGGGACATGTCTTCAGTCTGAGGGCAGGAAGCCGTGAGTATCCCGTTATCAGCGGCTGCGCCCCTGAAAATCTCAAACCGGGCGCCCGGGTTGATCAAAACGTCATGAACGCCATCGAAGTGGTGGACGCCTGCAACCGGACCAAGGTCGGCGAACGCGTCAAAATTGCCTCACTGGATGTTTCACAAAAACAGTACATCGACCTCTATCTGGCGGCAGGCGAGCGAATCAAACTGGGCTGGCCGGACATGGAGTCCCCTGTCCCGGATGTCCGCCAGCGCGTGGAACGCAAACTGGTGGCACTGGCGGGGGCACTTCGGGCTTCGGAAGAACGAGGCCGCCGGTTAGTCAATCTGGATCTCACCTTCACCGACCAATATGTTCCCGGGCAGGAGTATTAAGAGAGGGATGAAGGGGTTCAGGGGTTAAGGTGGTTTGGCATTGAAATGTCAGTTCGTTTCAGGGAGAGTGAAGCGCTTTTTTTGGGGAATGACTTGAATTATGGGATTGGCACCAATAGTTGCGCTGGAAATCGGAACCTCGAAAGTCATCGCCCTGGTGGGCGAACTTCGCGAGGAGAACCACATTGTCATCACCGGCATGGGGGAACACAGTTCCTCCGGGGTACGCAAGGGTGAGATGGTGGATTTCGAGAACGCCCGGATCTGTGTCAAGGAAGCGCTGGGGGCCGCAGAGGAAACAGCCCAGGTCGCCATTCATCAGGTTCATCTCGCCCTGTGCGGCGGCAATATCCAGAGCCTGGTGAACCGGGGCACCATTCCCATCACCAACACCACGGAGGGCGTGACCCAGGACGATGTGGATCAGGTGACGGAACTCGCCCGCTCCGTCACCCTGCCTCCTGACCGCCAGGTGCTTCACTCCATCGGGCAGATTTTTTATGTGGATGGCGAACGGGTGGCGCGGCCGGATCATTTCGATTGCTCCACACTGGCTCTCGACATGCTGCTCCTCCATGCCCAGAACAACCACCTTCGCAATACTGTCCGCCTGCTTCGCAACGACCTGAGTATTGATGTCGCGGATACGGCCTTCGGGGGACTCTGCTCCGCACTCGCCGTGCTGACCCCAGAGCAGAAGGAAGGGGGCGTGCTGGTGATCGACCTCGGCGGGGGCACCACCACCTTTACCGCCTACGCCGGGGGGATTTTCGCCGCCGCCGGTGCCTACGCCATCGGGGGGGATCATGTTACCAATGATATCGCACTGGCCTTCAACATTCCCCGCTCCCAGGCGGAGCAACTGAAAAAAACCGATGGAAGCGCCATTGCGGAACCCCCGGGAACCCGACCGCCCCGCATCACGTTGCCCGCCGAGGTCGGCTATCCCGGCCGCAATGTCAGCCTGTCCGGCCTCCAGACGGTCATCCACTTGCGCATGAGCGAAATTTTCCAACTGATCCTCCGGGATATCGAGCGCAGGGGCATCGGCCACCAGATTGGCGCCGGCGTGGTTCTGACCGGCGGCGGGTCGCAGATGAAGGGGCTGATCAAACTGGCTGAACGGATTTTCAGAACGCCCTGCATGGTGGGCCGGCCCATGGGATTCAGCGGCCTGGCGACGGTTACCGAAAAGCCGGAGTGCTCCACCACGGCCGGACTGCTTCGCTACGCATTCAAGAACGTTACCGGCGGACGCCGGCGACGGCCTGTTCTGGAATCACTTATCAGCATGTTTACAGGACGTTGAGGCGGGAGATCATCAGCAATGAGAAGGGTTGACAACATCATGACCACGGCACGCATCAGCGTGGTCGGAGTCGGCGGCGGCGGAAGCAATGCGGTCGACAGCATGGCCTCCCACTGGGACAATGGCCCCTCCCTGATTGCCATCAACACCGATGGGCAGGCCTTGGGCGCCACCCGGGTTGCCACACGATTCCAGATCGGCGAGCCCCTCACGCGGGGAATGGGCACAGGGGGTGACGCCAAGATTGGAAAACTGGCGGCGGATGATGCCTTTGACTCCCTTCAGGGATTGTTCCGGGGCATGGATCTGGTCTTTGTGGTCACGGCTCTGGGTGGGGGCACCGGTACCGGTGCGACCCCCGTCGTGGCGCGTTCCGCGCATGAAACCGGAGCCTTGGTGATCGCCTTTGCCACACTTCCCTTTCAGTTCGAGGGCGAGCGCCGTATGGCCCAGGCCCGGCAGGGCCTGATTGAATTGCAGGATCAGGCCGATGTGGTGATCGTGATTCCCAATCAGGCGCTTTTCGCCGCCGCAGGGCCCAATGCCACCGCCGGGGAAGCCTTCCGCCAAGCCGACTATTTTCTGGGCATGGGAGTTTTTGCCATCTGGAAACTGCTCACCCAGCGCGGCATTATCAATCTTGATTTCGCCACACTTCGCATGGTGGCCCGGTGCAGCGGGGGCACCAGCGTGTTCAGCTATGGCGAGGGCAAGGGGCCCACGCGTGTCGCCGATGCGGTTCAGGCCGCCCTCCACAGTCCTCTCCTGGATAATGGGAATGCCCTGGCCGAATCGGAATCCATTCTGGTCAGCATCCTCGGCGGGCCCGACATGGGGGTCCGCGAAGTGGAAAGCATCATGTCCGCTATCGAGGGCGCGGCAAGGAAAGATGCCCACATCCATATGGGAACCGCCATTGACGACTCCTGGCAGGATACCCTCGCGATCACCCTCGTGGCCTCCCGCTTCTGGCGCGGCGAGGATGAAGCCGATGAGCGAATGCCTGCCGAGCTCCCCGACGAAGATGACGCAACCGTCACAGCGACAACCAAAAAGAAAAAAAAGAAAGGTGGCGTCACGCAGCCCCAGCTCATTCTTGAAAGCATCAGCAAGGGCATTTTCAAGGATGTGGAACCCACCATCGTGGATGGCGAAGACATGGACGTCCCCACATTCATCCGACGCCGAATTTCCGTGGATAAATAATGAAACACATTCTGATCCAATTCAAAGGTAACGAGAATCACACCCCCTTCATCCAGTTCATCAAGTATGGAATTGCCGGGGTACTCGCTACCCTCGTGCACATCACCCTCTTCTACTGGATGGCGCTACAACTGCTACCTGCCCTGAACCAGCATGATGTCATCGCCTCCCTGCTCCATCTCAACGTCCCGGAGGTATCCCACGGCATCCGGGCCCGTAATTCAATGATCGACAACACCGTGGCGTTCCTGTTTTCCAATCTCACGGCTTACGTCATCAACATTCTATGGGTGTTTGAGCGCGGCCGGCACCATCCCGTCATGGAGTTCCTGTTCTTCTACGCCGTCTCGGGAGTCAGTATTGTGATCGGAAGCAGCCTGATGGGCTTCCTGATTCACAGTTTCGGGATGACCACCACCTCCGCCTTTTCGGCCAATATCGTGGTCTCGCTGATGATCAATTTCTTTCTGCGCAAGCATGTTATTTTCAAGGATTAGCGCATCGCATGACCTACGCCCGAAAACTTGCCGTCTGGCTCTCCACCGGGTTCGGACTGGGTTACAGCCCCATTATTCCGGGAACCATCGGCTCGCTGCCGGGAATCCCCCTGGTTTGGGCCATTCAGGTCGCGGGACGCGGACTGGGGCATGAAGTCGCCTTTCACATCGCCGCTGCTGCCGCGCTCGCCCTGCTCGCCATTCCCCTCTGCTCGGCCGGAGAACGGGCGGCAGGCCAGAAGGATCCTCATTGCGTGGTCGCGGACGAGTACCTGACCTTCCCCATCAGCATGATCGGAATCCCCTTCTCCCCCCTCATGATTGGAATCGCCTTTGTTACCAACCGGATTCTCGACATCGTCAAACCCTGGCCCGCACGGCAAATTCAGGCGCTTCCCGGCGGCTGGGGAATTACCCTGGACGATGTTTTCTCCGCCACCTACAGCCTGGCACTGAACCACCTGGCCCTCTGGGCACTCATCCGCGTCGGGATGTAGAACAAAAACAAAAGGAACCCAGAGAGATAGTCTTTCAGCGTGACACATCCACAGGGCCGAGGAGGGACTCTTTCTTCTTGCGTGCCGCTTCCCGCATGACCTATGGTTTCCCACCATGAATTACATCAGCACACGGGGCGGCATCGGGGCAGACGGTTTTCAGGAGGCGGTCATGACGGGACTCGCGCGGGATGGCGGTCTTCTCCTGCCGTCTCACATTCCAGATGTCTCCGCGCATCTTTCCCGGTGGCAGTTGCTCTCCTACCCCGATCTGGCGGTTGAGATCATGCGGCTCTATGCCGACATCCCTGAAGCCGACTTAAGGGATATTGTCACCCGGAGTTACGCCACGTTCCGGCATCCCGATATTGCGCCAGTCCGTTGCGTCGGGGATATGCATATTCTTGAACTTTTCCACGGCCCTACCCTGGCGTTTAAGGATATCGCCCTCCAGTTTCTCGGAAATACCTTTGAATATGTTCTGAAAAAAAACCAGCGCGACCTGAATATTCTCGCCGCGACCAGCGGGGATACCGGCAGCGCCGCCATTTGTGGAGTCCGGAGCCGTGACCGTATCCGCATTTTCGTCATGCATCCCAAAGGCCGGGTCAGCCCCCTCCAGGAACGGCAAATGACCACCGTGCTGGATGGAAATGTCTTCAACATGGCCGTTGAGGGAACCTTCGATGACTGCCAACGGATCATGAAAACCATTTTCAGTGACCTCGCGTTCAAGGATCGCCACTCACTGGGCACGGTCAATTCCATCAATTGGGCACGGGTCCTGGCCCAGGTTGTCTACTACTTCTTCGCCGCCTTCCGCGTGATGCGACTAACCGGTGCCCGGGAAGTCCAATTTTCTGTCCCCACTGGAAACTTTGGCGATATCTTTGCCGGCACTATTGCCGCCCGGATGGGACTTCCCATCCGGCGCCTGATCCTGGCGACCAATGAGAACGATATCCTCTCCCGTTTTTTTAAGTCCGGGTCTTACAGCGGCGGCCCGGTTCACGCCACCATCAGTCCCTCCATGGATATCCAAGTGGCCAGTAATTTTGAACGGTATCTCTACTACCGGCTAGGATCCGATCCTGCCGCCGTACGGCATGCCATGGCGCAGTTTGAATCCAGCGGCAGGCTCGTGGTGCCGCTGCAGGCCAACGGCCGGGTGGATGACCTGATTGTGGCAGGAGTCGGCACCACCGAGCACACCCTTGCCACAATCCGCGAGATCCACGACCAATACGGGTACCTGCTGGATCCCCATTCGGCGGTAGGCGTTCATGTGGCAAAACCTTACCTGATGCCCGATGCTCCGATGATCTGCCTGGCCACGGCGCATCCGGCAAAATTCGGCCAAGCCATTCAGGACGCCACGGGCAAGGATCTGGCGCACCATCCGATTCTCGATGCCCTGCTTGATCTTCCCACCCGCTGTGCCATCCTGCCCGCCCGGGATGCCGACATTCGACGGCATATGGAAGACCAGATGGCGAACACCTCGCGCCCTGTGGGCGTAGCGTGATCCTGAATGTCAGGGGAAAAAGGGATCGTAGCGGCGCGCCCCTGATTGACGTGCCGGGGAATTCCAAAACTGCCTGAAATCCATACTCAGTCTCTGCACATCCACCCCTTTTAACATGGATTCTGTCGCCTCTGACGCCGTCTTTCCCTCGACTTGCATGGCCTCCGCATATTTATCGAGAAGACCGGCAAACGGAGAATGGGTGTCGGCTCCAAATCCCTTTTTCAGATAGTAAACCAGGGCCCATGCCACGGCATAATTGGCGTCACGCTCCGCCGAGATTTTGGAATAGAACTGCTCCGGGGAAAGCTGAAAAAATGACTGAAGATCAAAGCCACCCTTCGCCAATACCTGAGTCAACAGGCTGATCGCCCGGGGATCCTCCTCAATGCGAATGCGCCCATTGACAATTACTGCGTTTTCAAAAAACTGGGCCATTCCCTCATTGAACCACATCGAGGAATTGGCCTGATCCAGGGCATAAAAAGCGTATTGGTGAAATCCCTCATGGAAAGCCCGCCGGAACAAGCTCCTCCGCTTCTCCTGACTGCTCCCTTCAACAACCGGGCGGATTAACAACTCCTTCCGGTCAGGAGCCCATAGTCCGCCCGTCCATTCATAATCCTCCCCGACATACGCCAGATATTCCTGGGATGTTGCCGGCATCCGGATCACACATACCGCATCTTTTGGATTTTCAGAAAGACACCGTGCATACGCTGGCCTGATTGTTCCCATAGCTTTGTTTAAATGATCCACCATCAGCTTTGCACTTCCTTTAAGGTTCGACAGAACGATGTAATGGGACGACTCGGAATACCACCACCCCTTCATATTGCGAATACTCTCTTCAGCCTGCCTGCGAACGATCATCATGTCTGCGGATTTGCCCGGCAACTCCTTGGTCACTCCAGCGGCCGACCGCCCCCCCACGGATCCGGGCTGAATAATCGTCGAAAAGGATACCGAGAGAAAAAACTTCTTTTCAATGGAACGAAGAGCCGTCTCCATGGCAATTCCCGGATTGATCTCAAACAGCGCACAGACCCAGGGTGCAGGGCTATTATTTTCAACAGTCCGATTCAGCCGGAACGCATACGCCACGCGATAGGGATCGGCGGCACCAAAACGAAAACGAATAATTGGATCCACCCGCGCCGAACATCGTTCCACCCTTTCGCCCTTCAAGTCGCTGTATCCCGAATAATCGGCCATCCATCCAGGCACATCGTCCTCGCTTTGGACAGATACCCCCGCCGTTCCCTCTCCTGCAGCCCTTTTCTCATAAGTGTCGCGGGTCACATGAGCGTCCTTGAATCCCGCAGGCAACCGGTGAGTCATGCGAATCAGTATCACAATATTTCCATACCGCCCCGACCAGCGTCCCGCTTGCTGCTTGAGCCGCCATAGATCTGCGGGGTCATACCGATCTTCTTTTCGCTTCTGGTTCCCGTCGACAATGGTGTAGAGGAATACCTGGGGTGAAAAGGGAGGCATTTCACAGACATCCGGCATCAGGTTGACCCGCAAACCAAGACTCGGAACATCAACCAATTTGATAAATCGCAAGCAGGGCGTTTCCGCCCGGGCAGTAAGAAAAAATCCCGCCTCCAAAACAACAAGCACAAGCAACACTCGCAACCATTTCATGGATTCACCATAACCTAATCATCCTGCTCTTGTCCATTTCTGCTAATTGTCAACAATTCCCATTATGGCCATTTTCGGTCTACCACGGACGTCGAGGCCGCCGTCCCTCCCGTTAAAACCTATTTATTTGCCAAGGGGAGGGTCCGCGGCCTCGCGGACCGCTGGCTATAATGCGAATTGCCGGCTAATCGTCTGCATGAATTGCATTGGGAAGGCAACTTTGTTATGAACCCTTTTGTGAAAACAAAGCCGCATCAGGAATCGCGAAGCACCCCGCCCCCAACATTCAAATTAGGAATGGATGCCCTTCTTGAAGATCACCCGGACTGGCTTGAAAATCGCCGCATCGGGCTAGTGAGTCATGCTGCAGCCGTGGATGCCAGAGGAGTGATGTCGGCAGAGAAACTGCATCGCGTGAAAGGCATACGATTAACCTCGCTCTTCGGCCCGGAGCATGGATTCGCAGGCCTTGCGGCGGCCGGGGAATTGACGAAGGACGATCGCCATGCAGTCTGGGGCATTCCCATCTATTCCCTTTACGGTGAAACGCGCAAACCCACCCGTGCCATGTTGGATGAGGTGGATACCCTTATTTTGGAATTTCAGGATCTTGGTGCCCGTCCCTACACCTATGTCTCCACCCTGCGCCTGATTCTGGAAGCAGCCGCCGAAACCGGAAAAACGGTCATCATTGCCGATCGTCCGGTTCCCCTCCCCCTCAGTATTGACGGCCCCCTGCTTGATCCGGCATTTGAAACATTTGTCGGGCTCATACCCGGCCCGATGCAGTACGGTATGACGCAAGGCGAAACGGCCCAGTGGCTGGTTGAGGCCTTGGGGCTGACCCTGGATCTGCGGGTTTCCCCCATGCAAGGCTATTTCCGTGAGGACGTTCGACAACCCGCCTGGCCGGAATGGATTCCACCTTCCCCGCGGATCCGGTCATGGGAATCCGCCTGCCTATTCACCTCCACCGTTTTCGGCGAGGCGCTTCCCGCCCTGGATTATGGGTCCACAACCGCGCATTCCTTTCAGACCATCGGCGCCCCCTGGCTTGATGCTCAAAGGCTTCTAGGAGAACTGGCCGAATCACCCATACCGGGCATCCGCCTTGAACCAATCCGCTATCAAACCATGACAGGCCTTTATGAAGGAACCCACCTGGATGGGCTGAAACTCGTCATCACCGACTACAATACATTTCGTCCCGTCTCCATAGCGGTCACCCTTCTGGCGGGAATCCAATCCCTTTACGGAGTCGCCTCACTCTGGGAAGCACCAGGAACACGCCCGGAATGGTTCGATAAGCTGTTTGGAACCGACACCGTTCGTCTGGCGCTTCAAGCCAATACTCCGGCTCCCGAAATCATCGCCTCCTGGCAACCCGCTCTTGCCCGATTTAAGGCAACCAGAAACCGACATCTCCTTTACATCCCACACTCCCTGAACCCTAAACCCCGAACCCACTCTTCATGAAATACCCCAAAAAAGCCATTATTCTGGCGGCCGGGTATGGGGCGCGATTTCTTCCGCTAACCCTGACGAAGCCAAAACCCCTTTTTCCGCTCTGGGGAAAACCAGCCCTCGGGCATACTCTAGACCTCCTCAAAAGCTGGGGCGTGCGGGATGTGCTCGTCAACGTCCACTACCATGCCGGGCAGATCCTGGAGTATCTCCAGACTGTTCCTGTTCCCGGTCTCCGCTGCCAGCTTTCCTACGAACCGGATATCCTCGGAACCGGCGGCGCACTCCCCAAGGCTCACTGGTTCCTTGACGAGGATCCCTTCTGGATGCTGAATGCCGATGTTCTGGCGGATGTGTCCTGCAAACCCCTTCTGGAATCCCATCATCGGCATGATTCCATCGCCACCCTCTGGCTACACCCGGATCGTGGTCCGCGCACCGTTGAGCACCGAAACGGACTTGTCACCATTTTCAAAAGTCCGGTTGCCGGCACCGAGGGAACCGCCACATTCTGCGGTTTGCAACTCCTCTCCCCCAGAATTCTTGATTTCCTGCCGCCTACAGGATTTTCATCCATTATTGACACCTACGAGAATGCCTTGATTGCCGGCGAGAAAATCGGGGGCGTCATGGTTCCCGGCTCCTACTGGGCGGATATCGGAAAGCCGGAAACCTATCTGGCGACGCATCAGGACATGATGACTCATCCGAAATGGAAAAAGCTGATTCCGCGCGGGAAAAACCCGGTCCCCTGCGGTCGGAATACAACGATAGCACCGGACGCCGTGGTCATCCGGTCGGTTCTCTGGGATAACGTCACTCTGGCCCCCGGAGCGCGAGTTGAAAACGCCATTATTTCAGAAGGATTAACAATACACGGACGAGCCTCCTACATGGTCATGAGGGCTGACCGTATTCAGGATCCGGGTTTAGCCCGAATTCTCAAGACCCTCCAATGGTCGCCTCATGCCACAACGGTGATGCCACTTCCGCCCAGGGGGTCGGCCCGTACCTTTACCCGTCTGGCCACGCCCGAAAAAAGCGCAATCCTGGTTCGATATACACTCGAACGCCCCGAAAACGGCCTCTATACCCGGCATGCCCGGTTCCTGGCGCGATGCGGGGTACAGGTTCCTGAAGTTCTTGTGGATTGGCCCAAAGAACAGGTTTGCGTGATGGATGATGCGGGGGAAACCAGCCTTGAACACCTCGTTCCAACCCTGTCCCGCTCGGACAGTCTGGCGCTTTACAAAAAAACACTCGACTCCGTGGCCCGTTTGCACAGTCATGCCACCCGCGCCTGGCGACATCATCCCACTAAACTGTCCATGCCCTTTACGCGCCATCTCTACGAATGGGAGCAGAATCTTTTCTGCGAACAGTTCCTGGGGCGCCATCGCCCCGTCAGCGAAACCACCCTGACGGAAATCCGCCGGGAGCTGGCACGACTCATTCCGGCACAACTGCGGGCACCCCGAGTCATTATCCACCGCGACCTGCAATCGAGCAATGTCCTCGTCAAGGATGGCCTTATTTTCCTGATTGATTTCCAGGGCATGCGATTGGGTACGGCGGCCTACGATCTGGCGTCCCTCCTGTGTGATCCCTATGTCAACCTTCCGGATGACATGCGTGACGAGTTACTGGAATACTATCTCGGTCTGGTTCCGGACCCCGACCCGGTGCGTGATCTATTCTGGGTAGCCGCCGTGGAGCGGCTTGCCCAGGCATTGGGCGCCTTTGGCCGACTCGGCGCCGTTTCCACCACCTCCTACTTCTTGAAGCACATTCCGGCTGGAGTCCGACAACTTCAGCACGCCCTCAGTCATGTTCCCGGCATGCCCCGGCTAAAGGAGTGTTTGGAGGGCTAATCACCGAGTCCTCATCATAATCGTAATCATAATCGTAATCGTAATCCTTCCAACCACATGAAGGGCCACAACAAAGCAACAGAAGAGGATTAAGATTACGATTACGATTATGATTACGAATTCGATAACGATTATGATTACAACGCCGGGCAGATTTGATACTATGGTGCCAGTCGTTCTTTGGGGGCGACTGGTTTCGACGGATTGGTTGAAGCCTCAGTGGCGTGTCGAGGACTCCGGTTGGCCTCGTTAATCACTTCCGGAAAAAACATAAAAGCGAACACAGAGTACGCTCTCGCGGCTTAATTGACCGTGACGTCTCCCCGCCAACACCTGCTAGGCGGAGTGAGGCGACAAAAGCAGGTTAGTTCTGAAGTTGTGTAACCGGGCTTTGGAGCGAAACTTAACGTGGATACTGGTTACGGAGGTGGCCTGACGATCGGCAGCCGCCGTAACGAGATTAAAAGATCGGATACACACGTAGAAGCTGCGGTGACTCCATTTCGGACGGGAGTTCGATTCTCCCCGCCTCCACCATTTTATTGATGATTGTAGAGTGTAGAGTAAAGATTTATGCGCGCCTTGGTTACCGCACTACGTACCCTAACCTGTTTGCCTGTCCCCGGAACTGACGCCACCCGCCTGGCGTCTTCCTTGCCGTTCTTCCCCGCTGTTGGAGCCCTGATCGGACTGGGTGTCTCAGGCGTTCTTTACGGTCTCTCCCTCACCGGGTGGCCTGCTGGCGCGGGAATCGCCGCCATGATCACCGTGCTTGGGATCACACGGGGACTGCATGTTGACGGCCTGGCTGATGTCGCGGATGCCTTCGGCGGCGGGAGAACCCGGGAGCGACGGCTGGCCATCATGAAAGATCCGCATACCGGCGCCTTCGGGGTCATGGCCATTGTCGCCGACCTGCTCCTGAAAGCGGCGGCTCTCGCCCAGCTTGCGGCTCTTCACCAATGGGCACTGGTGATCCTTCCTTTCATTGTATCCCGAACCGGGCAGGTCTTACTGGCCGTTTCGCTCCCTTATGCGCGGGCCGAAGGCGGTAAGGCGGGCGGCTTCGTGGAGGGAGCCCGTCCTCTCCACTTTCTCCTCGGCCTGCTTGCGGCGACAGCCTGCTGCCTTGCCGTCTCGGGTTTACCAGGACTCATTCTGCTCCTTCTGGGACTGGTCACCATGGTTCTCCTCAGACTCTGGATGAAACATCATTTTGGCGGCGTTACCGGAGATCTGCTGGGTACCGCAAACGAAGTCGTTGAAACCGGCCTGCTCGCCTTTCTGGCCGCAATCAGCCCCGTGGCCTGATTTTCGTGCAACCCGTCCCTCGACAGACCCCCTCCATTCCGATATAGTTCAGGCTTTTTTATAAGGGAAAGGATAAGACGATGCAGGCATTGACGAAAACTTCGTTTCCAGGCCCCAAGGGGCCGGTTGTGCTCGTGATCATGGATGGCGTCGGGATCGGCGCATACGAGGAAGGCGATGCCGTTCGCACTGCTCTGACGCCCACTCTGGACTGGCTCAAGGCTAATGCCGTGTACAGCCAGCTCAAGGCCCATGGGATCGCTGTCGGCCTGCCCAGCGACGAAGACATGGGTAACAGCGAAGTTGGACACAACGCCATCGGGTGCGGCCGGGTGTTCGCGCAGGGCGCCAGCCTGGTCAGTAACGCCATCGCCACCGGAGCCATGTTCCGCGGCGATGTCTGGAAGTCCCAAATCGCCAATGTCCTCACGAATAACTCCACACTCCATTTCATGGGACTGTTTTCAGACGGCAATGTCCACAGCCACATCGACCACCTCAAGGCCATGCTCGCCCAGGCCCAGGCCGAGGGTGTCAAGCGGGCCCGGATCCATATCCTGCTGGATGGCCGGGATGTGGGCGAGACCTCCGCGCTGGAGTATGTCGACCCTTTCGAGCATTTCCTGGCCGGACTCAACGCCGGCGGCTCCGTGGATTTCCGGATTGCGTCCGGCGGCGGGCGCATGAACATCACCATGGATCGCTACAATGCGAACTGGGACATGGTCAAGCGTGGCTGGGATACCCATGTCCGGGGAATCGGTTCCCCGTTTACCTCCGCCCATGAGG
>CAMDCX010000020.1 GCA_945890715.1 PVC group bacterium
CCGGGCGTATGATGAAAGCCGGGTAACGTCACAGCAAGGCTGCCGGGTTCCAGATCCATCATCAGCCGGTGAAACTGCCCGAGAACAGTCCCCGCCTCACGGGCATGGTTAGGACTTTGAGCCTGGTTGTAGGCCACCGCGGAATCAATCAGGGTTATCGCCCGCCAGTACTCTCCCGCTTCATCCACATGGAAGTCCGCACCATCTTTGGCGGGTATCAACCGCGGCAACTGCCAGATCCGGTCGGCGGTGTTCTGCTCTTTCGCGAGACGACGGTGCACATGCTCGGTGACCTGCCGGAAGTTCTTGAGAAGCACTTCCGGATCCTTGAATACCCGTTTGTTCACGCGTTGGATGATGCAGCGTGCCTCGGAGTAGCTCGTGCGGTAGACCGACAGATAGGTGTCGTTGATGTTGCCGGAACCAACCGAAAACATGCCCACGGGTTTCCCTGGCATGTCGAACTGTGACGCTATCAGGTCCGTCAGATCCGTGTTACGGCCGACGGCGTTTAATGTGTCATTCCGGAACAACCTTGCACCTCCATCAGAATATCAAGACCATCATCGCAATCTATACGCCAGGCCCGTTTGCTGCGGCATCTAGCAACGCGACGATGTGCGCGGAGGTCGAGTCCCGCAGCATTGCTGTTATTTGCCTGAACTGTGCACTCTCACACCTGATCGCTGTGAACACGGGCTGCTCCACCAACGCTCCCTCCAACGCCAAGGCGAGCACGGCGGCCCGCCTATGACTCACACCCGGAGAGGTAAGGATTTGCCCCCGTATGTCGCCTATCAGCATTTCCATGCTCCGCACCGCATCAGTATTGAATGCAGTTACATCCAGAACCAGTTTCTCATCCGCGACCAAACCGGATAAAAGCAGGAGATTCCGCCCGTGTTCGGCTTCGTCTGTGGACAAGCGCTGCCAGAAGGTTGCGTGGCTTGGAATCCACAGTGCTATTTCCCCGTAAAGACTGGAAAGAGACTGTTCCACGGCCGAACTCCGGTGCAACGCGGACACCTGTTGCTCGAAAAGTTTCCTCATGCTTGAGTCTCTGAGGGTGCTGCCGCCGGCGCGTACACTTTGTAGTGCTGCTGGTAATGATAGTAGGGGCTGTAACCACCGTAGGGGGTTCTGGAGAAATCCACATCGTTGACGATAGCCGCCAATACGCCGACCCCCGCCTCACGGAACCGGTGCAGGGTATGCCAGACCGCCCGCTTGCGGCTGATCTCGGGCCGGGCCACCACCAGCACGGCATCGGCAAGCGCCGCCAGGGAGAGCGCATCACTTACCAGTCCGAGCGGCGGTGCATCGAGGATGACCCGGTCATAATTGGTGCGCGCCCAGTGCAGCAGGGCTGCGAGCTTGTTCTCGTTCACCAGTTCAGGGTGACTATGCGGCGCCGGTCGCCCTGCCATGATCGATAGCCCCGGCACGACAGACGTTGCATAAGCCAGTACAGGAAAATCGGTTTCCGGTGCTCCATCGGCCAGGAAATCAGCCAGGTTCTTATGCCCCGCCGGCAGCGGGAAAATCCCGGCAAGGCGCGGGCGGCGCAGGTCGAAATCAATCAGCAGCGTTTTTTCACCATGCCGGGCATACGTGATGGCCAGATTACAGGCGGTCACCGTCTTACCTTCCTCGGGCATCGAGCTGGAGAGCAGGATGACCCCGTTATGGGTCTTGTACTGGGGCGAGTCGAGCATGGCCCGCAGTCCAGCAAACGCCTCGGCAAGCTCGCCATGCCGGAGAGTCGCTGAGGCTGTCGCGATGCTGACACGGTCAGCCTCCTTGGCGTGGGGAATAACCGCCAGCACCTTGGCCGCGCCTGTCACCTCGAGCTCATGCGGGGACTCAAGCCGGTCACCCAGCGAGTCTTGCAGCAGCGCCAACCCGAATCCGCCCATCAGCCCGAGCAGGATGGCCAGTGCGACAATCCGAACGGGTTTGGGTTTAACCGGTTTCTCCGGAACCGAGGCGCGCTCCACGATCTTGACCGTAGCGGTGTTTTCGTCGGCGGCCATCCGGGCCTCCTGAATGCGGCCCAGGATGCCGCGATAGGCGGCGTCACTCGCGTCGCGGGTGCGCTCCAAGGCGGTCAGGTGGGTACGCCGCTCCACGATCTGGAGTTCAAGATCCGAGGCGAGCTTGGCCTGATCGGCCTTCTTCTGGCGGAGGCTCTCCGCCTGCTTCCGCAGCAACTCCAGATTCGAGGCGGAGGTTGACTTGGCGCGGCTCAACGCGTCGAGCGCCTGGCTCCGGCACATCGCAACGATCCCGTCCTTGGCCTGGACCTCCGGGTGCTTCGCGGTGTATTTCGACATCAAGGCATCCCGCTCGGCTAGGGCCACCATCCACTTGTCCATTGTGGACTTGATTTCATCCGCCCGGGGAATCGAAGCGGGTAGTTTCCCCGTATTTTCAGGCTTCAGCTCGACCGCGTTGATCGTGTTGAGCAGGTCCCGCTCCTTGGCCTCCTGGCTTTCCAGGTCAACCAGCACCTTGTTGAAATCCATCAGGGCGTTATCCACGGTTTTCCGCTGGCTCTCCAGGACATCGATCTTGTTCTCCTGCCGGTACTTCAGCAGGATGGCATCGGCTTTTTCGACTTCAGCCCGCTGGGACACGCACTGCGCCTCCAACCAGATCACGGCGGCATCCGAGGCGATCCGGTTCTCGTCATAGACGCTCGCTTCTGCCGCCTCCGCGATGGCCGCGCAAAAATCGGAGGCGAACTGGGGATCTGTGTGGTTGAACTCAATTTTAACCAGCCGCGTGCGGCGCAGCAGGGTGAGATTTAAGTTGGCGAAAAGCTGATTGAAGTCCTCATCCTGAAGTTTGCATTCCGGATGCTGCTTGCGGTAGCGCGCGATGGCAGCCTCCTGCATAACGCGCCCCTTGAATTTCTCCAGGCGGGTGTTGAAGATTTCCTCCGACTGCGAACTGGCGCCCTGATCCTCGATGACGGCGGCCTGCTGGGTCATGATCCGCGGACGCCGCACGCTGAGCTCCACCAGGCTATTGGCCTGATACACCTTCTGGGTCGTGCTGAGATAGAAGTAGGCCGCCGTTCCGGCGAAAACAAGGACCAGTAGGATAGTCAGCCAGTTCTTGCGCGCCACGCGGATCAACCGGTGGGGATCGAGGGAGCCCAGCAGGCCGCCTCCATCGGCCGGAGTTCCCCCGTAATAGGGACTTCCGTACGGCGCCCCATAGGGCACACCGCGGTGATAGAGGGGAGGGGTTGGGTCGGCAGGATTTTGAGAGGGTTGTGGGGTTTGTGGGGTCATGTGTTGTTATGGGTTATGTGTTATCGGTTATTGCGAATCCTGGCTTCTGTCGCTTTTGGCAAAGCTGCCAGAACCACCATCCACGTGCAGAGAATGGCCGGACAACGGAACGGCAGGTCAATCAGGCTGAAAATCAACACCAGTGAAAGGCCAATGACTCCCATGACCCAGAGGGGGTCGCGGCTCGTTGCAGACACCCTCACCCTAGCCCTCTCCCCTAAAGGGAGAGGGAATAGAGATACAATTAACGATGTCACAGCGGTTAACATCAGGCCAAATCCAATGACGCCAAACTCAGCCAGAAACTGAAGGATGTCGCAGTGGACATTGGCACGTCCGGGATATTGAACATAGGTCCATTTTTCACGTGGCAAATAGAGAGCAAGCAAGTGGCTAAACCCCCAGCCCCCCGCACCATAAACGGGATAATCCCGCCACATTTGCAAAGCCACCGCGTCAAGCAAGGGTCGATCCGACAAGGCTAGATTCACCTTATCCAGCGCCGGACACAAACGGTGATGGACAGGCTTCCTGACTTCAAACTCCTTGAGAATCTCCTGCTTCCCGAAGCCCGCGACGGCGAAGTAGAACACGCAGAGTACGGCAAGGGTTGCCACCGCCAGATTGAGCCGGCTGACAACCCGCAGCCTCCGCCACCCCCGCACAAGCCCATACACGGCAACAAATCCGGCCAGCGCCCAAGCAAGAATGACCCCCGCGCGGCTCAGCGACAGGTTGGCCCCCACCAGACAGAGTAACAGGGAGGCAGCCAAGGCCCCGTTCCGGATCTGAGTTTTGCCAAGAGGCTCATGGGTGGACGCCGAGCGGAACATCCCCCTATACAGCAACCCGGCGGCCACGGCGCCCATCAGCACAAAATACGCCGCCGCATGGTTGGTGTAGCCGAAAGAGGCGAAAAACCCATCTCCGGTCGGCGCGAGCCAATACTGCAGGCGGGTTTGCGTCAGGAACTGAACCACGCCGAATGCGGCCAGCAGCCCCGCACTATAAACCAACCCATGCAACAGGCCAACTATGGCATCCCGGCCAACCGCGGGTGAACGCATAACCAGCCCCAGAACCCAGGCGGGGAAAAACCAATACAACATCTGCGCGGCTTCCGCCCTCGAAAACGACGAGGGCCAACCGGCATACCGGGGCTGCGAATACCGCCATTCACTGAACCCGACATCGAAATACAGGACCCTTCCGGCATTCCCCCATTGGATGGCAAGGTAGCCCAGGAACAGGAGCCCGGAATAAAAGAAGGCATCACGCCACAACGGACGTGATCGTGATGCCGCCGATGGAGCAGGCATCCAGGCGGACGCCAGCAGGATCACCAGCAGGCCGCACGAAGCCCAGACGGCGGGAGGAAGCCAGGCCACCCTCAGTCCGCCCCAGACCCAGGTCAGATAGGACAGGATCAGCGCGAGGCCGGAGATAAGGAGTGTCTGAATCATCCTGCAATGCGCTATTGCTGGCCGTTATACCCCGTTGCCACAGGCGGCGGTGGCGTCGCATCGCTTGCAGGCGTGCTAGCCGCCTTGGCCGCCGTATAGGCTGTTGCAAAGGCCTCCGCCATGACGGCCCCGGCGCTGCCCCCGGCCGTGGCGATCGTGCCCTGAATGCTCGAAACTACGGCGGGATTCGCACTGATCGCAACAGTGGCCCCGCAGGCTGTGCCCAGACTTGAGGCCAGCAGGGGCGCCGAACCCGCAGGTGCGGCCGCGAAGGACGTCGAGATGACGCTGCTGATACTGGTGGCTTGCACCGTCGGGCTCAGGCCCAGTGCCATGACCTGGACAACAACCGCCTTGATGACCTGGGCCGCCTGCTCGGGCGATGCCCCCACCAGCAAGGCTTCAATCGCCGCAGGATTATTAGCCGCCGCCGCCAGTTGCCCGGCCGTGGGGGCCTTGAAGGTAGAGGCAGCGAGTGCCGACATGGCTGTAATCAGCATCACGCCAACGATCTCGGATAGTGTTTTGTTCATTGCTTACTCCTTGCTTATGGTTACTGGGACTTTTTCAACCTTGCTTAATATTGAAGTTTCATACCCAACATGATGCGGGTTTCATCATACGTCGGCGACACCGTTGACTCCACGTTCTGATACTGGGTTTCTGCATAGAGCTTCAGGAATTTAGCCGGCGTCATGTAATCCACGCGGGCTCCAACGCCGCTGCCCTTATCAGTACGGTCTTTCGACCCGCCTGATACCGCGACGGGATCCAGATAGTCATCCTGCCGGTACGAGGCATTCGCCGAGAGGAGAATTGTGGGCATAAACTTGTAGAAAGCCCCCGCCCAGACAGTGTTATAGGCACTACCGTTTTCCGCGTAGAGGGACGAAAGAACCGTTCCGTTCCGGCCCCCGGCCTGAAACGTGATCTTGTCCGTCGCGATCCAGGCGGCCGAAAGGTCGTAGTTAATGGAGGTGACATCCTCGGCGTTGGGCCGCTCATAGAGCTGGATACCAACCCCGCCCTTGAACACCACTTTATCCGTCCCGCGGGTCTTCAACCCCACCCGCCCAGTGTAGTAGCTGGCCGGATCACTGATGACACCATTGTCCTGCAGGCCACCCAGCAGGGTCACAAAACTGTCAGTCTTGTCGGTCAGGTGGAAAGATCCCTCGGCCTGCCCGATATGATTCAGGATGTCAAAGATAGCGGGATCTTCATAATTCACGTCATCAAACCGGTAGCCGACATCCAGCGTCATTTTGTCGGACAGGTTACGCCCGGCAGAAACCCCGATGTTATTGATGTCACGCCGGGTGGTTGCAGTGGAGTCCAGGACCGAATCGGGCGACACCCCGAGAACGGCGGCTTCAGAGCCGTGCAGGTCGATGTCCTCGGTGCGCCGGAAGGTCTGGTCCGCTTCAATGACCAGCGTGTCGTGAGTCCCCTGCTTGAACTTCAGGACTTCACCGCCGATGGAGAAATCCTTGTCGGTCAAGTCACTATAGTTACGAGTCCCGAGGTAGCCCAGGCCGGAGAAGTCAATCTCATAGGCCGAATAGCCGAGCCGCAGGCCAGCTTCAGAATCGGAAAAGAAATCATCCTGCTTGTTGGCCGATGCCTTCTCGACATTCGAATCATAGGTTTCCCTGAGGTTTGCATAGGGGCTGAAAGTCCACCCCCCCGAATGAATCCCGTTCCCAGGCTCCGCACCCGCATTTGAAATCAGGGCAACGCCCAGGATCGTGGTGATAATCACTGTTTTCTTCATAGTTTTCTTCATAGGCTCCGCTTCTTCTTTTTGACGTGAACAATACAAGCAGTTATGGAGGCTTCCGGATGCTAAAAAATCAGCTCCGGGATAAACACGACATCGTCGGGCTCCAGCAGGACATCATTCTCAATCAAGCCTTCGGCACCAACCGAACGCAAATCGACCTGCCAGGTCCTGATGCCCCCTCCGGGGCGTTTACGGGTGATGCGTATGGCGTTCTCCTTGGCGCTTGTGTCGTATCCGCCTGCCTGTTGAATGGCGGTGCTGAGGGTCAAGTCCCGCGTAGCGGGCAGGCTGACACGCCCGGGCTTTTTCACCCGACCCAACACGGTCACGCTCCCCCAGGGAGACAGGCCCTCCTTGTTGTCGTCGCGGACAAATTCCACAATCACCTGGGGTTTGATAAAATATTCTTTGTATGATGACGTCAGTTTGAGTCCCAGTTCATCCAGCGTCAGGCCATCAACGACGATGACACCCAGCAGGGGCATAACGATTGTCCCCATATCAGAAATACGTGTCCCCGCAGCGTCAATTTCCTTCTTACCGGCGATCAGGACACCAACATTAATGACCAAACCCGGGCGGAGGCGGGCCGTTCCCAATGAGGCTGGCGCGGGAGGACGCCTGTTGGCCTGGCCGGTTAAAGCAGCACCATTTTGATCGGCGGAGCCATGCAGATTGGTTCGACAGCCCGTGCCAAATGTCACGGCAAAGAACAGCGTTACAAGAAACCATACCAAGCACATAATCTTATTCATAATCTCAAATTTGCAGACTCCGTCCCCGTTGTTTATGCATCACCCTGCAAACAAGAAAACACATATGGCAAACATGCGAAAGACACTGCACCGTGAAAATTCAATGTCTCGAATACTAGCGAAAAGGTACATCGCCGCGATTACCTGAAATATGGTAGTGGCCGCATGGAGACGTAAAAGACCGCCGGCCGCTTCTGCGCCGCATGTTACTTGATGGCGAAACTCCTCTTGCGCTGGCCAAGCTTCGCCGAGCCGTATGGCGGCCTGGGTGCCTGGCGGCACCACTACCGAATTTAAGGTATTTATTCGCAGTGTGATCACCCCACCTTTGCACTTATTCTGCTTGTAATTAGCTGTTACACCCGACGGAGGCACAAATGAGCGCGAAGCTTGGATCTGCAAAAATACTGGTTGTCGATGATGAGCCTGCAAACTGCAAGTTGGCCATCGGCATACTCGAGCCTCTGGGGCATCAGATCGGATACGCCACAAACGGAAGTGATGCCCTTGTCCTCGCTGCAGCTGATCCGCCCGATGTCATCTTGCTTGACATCATGATGCCTGACATGAACGGCTATGAGGTCGCCAGGTCTCTTAAGGCGAGCCCAACCACACGCGGAACTTCCATTGTCATGATCACCGCCCTGGATGGCGCTAAGGAGCGGGTCGCGGCGTTTGAGGCGGGGGCGGATGATTTCCTATCCAAACCCGTTGATATCGATGAATTAAGATACCGCATTAAAGCCCTTATCGTGGCGAAGGCCTATCAGGACCAGATGCGATCACAACAGCAAGACCTGGAACACCTCGTGGAAACAAAAACGCGCGATCTCAAAATCGCCAGGGAGAAAATCAAAGCCTCTGCGGTGGATACCCTTTACCGGCTTGTTGCCGCCTCGGAATACAAGGATAGCGACACAGGGGGTCATATTGGCCGCGTCAGCCTTTATGCCGGGGCCATTGCCCGTAAATTGGGACTGGATGCCGCCCAGGTGGCTGACATCGAAGTTGCCGCGCCCATGCATGATATCGGCAAGCTCGGGATTCCCGATGCCATCCTTCTCAAGCCCGGCCCTCTGACGCAGGAAGAATGGATCGTCATGAAACAACATTCCTTGATCGGCGCCCAGATCTTAAAGGGCTCCGAAGCGGCCGTCATCCAATTAGCCGAGCAAATCGCGCTGACCCACCATGAGCGATGGGATGGCAATGGATATCCCGGCGGACTGAGGCAGAATGAGATTCCACTGGCTGGCAGGATTGTGGCCGTTGCCGACGTGTTTGATGCCCTCTGTTCAAAACGCCCCTATCGGGACGCCTATATGTACCCTTTCGAGCAGGTTTTTTCCGTAATTCAGGCGGGGCGTGGAACACAATTTGACCCGGCGGTTGTTGATGCCTTGCTCGCGGTACAAGACGACATCCTGACGATCCACTCCAAGGCACACCAGTAAGAGCCTGGCCGGATCACAGGCAAACCAACATCAGCATAATTCGGGGTCAGGCAAAGAGAGAGCGGCGCCCACTCACCATCTCCTTATTGTCGTATGAATTTATAATATCGTCATTCCGGCAGACAGTTAGAGGACGGCTATGGACTTGTTTCCGGCCAATCAGACCCTCTCAGCTCGATATGTAACAGACGTTGACCTATTGCCGCCATGCAGAGAAGACCCGATCAATGCGGCATTGCACCGGCCGCGGATTATCGGGACATCATTTCGTAGAAAACAGATTCTATGCTGGTGCCGAACCAACGAACCTGCCAACCATCAGGAATACCGTCAGCCTCGTAAATACCGTAATTGTCTGGATCGCTATCCATCCCCAGCACGTCACCGCCACCGGCGATCCCCCGATAACAGCCTGATACACGCCCCAGCATATTCGACCACACTGCGCCAGCGCTTGCCACGCCGCTGGATGAGACAGCCAGGATCGGATACGAGTGGGCCAGCCAAAGAATGTTGCTCCCGGCCAGAACCGAGAGTGAGCCATCGTCAAACCCGATGGCACCCTCCGCCTGGATCGACTCGCCCTCGTTGACATTGCCGGTGCAAGACTCACAACCAATTGGGTCATTTCCACCAAAGGCACACTGGCCCCTGATCGGGCACTCATGGAACCGGAGGTGTTGCTCACTCCTCCGACAATCCCGCCCAGACCGCCCTCCATGGCATAATTGGCGCTGGTCGAACTTTGAACGCCCGAATCAAATGAACCATGGCTAACCGATGGTTTTGTAACCACCATCCGCCGTAAACCTGATGGAGCCTTTGAAACCGTAGGCGGGCAAGTTAACCCACGAGTCACGGCACGAGTCACGGCACCAGTCAGTGATGTGATCCGTCTTATCAAGTTGCTCCACTCGGAAGGTCCCATGGGGAATGCAGAAATCAGAAAGACATTCGATCTTAGAAACAGGCGTTGCCTTCGTGACACCTATATCGGGCCGGCTCTCACCGAAGGTCTGATCGAATAACCGTAGATTAGGCGATTGGCCTTGTGAACCAGTCGATTACCAGTCGATAACATCAATTGGAGCACCCCGACGGCCCAGTCGTCAAATCTTACGATTACCGAAAACCGCCTGACGATTTCACGGTGATTTAGACTTGGATGGCTGGTGTCGAATCTCGCCACGCGCTGTCAGCACTTTCCGGGTCCGATCAATCTCGGCGGCAAGCATCTTTTCGGCAGGGAGTGCGACTTTGTACTCGGTCGCCAGAACCTTGTTGGGTAAGTTTTCCAGGGCATAGTGGGCGAGGGAGGCGTCCTTCTGCGCGCAAAGGATCAATCCGACGGGTGGATTCTCGCCGGGCTGCGTCCAGTGCTCGCGGGCGTAGTTAAGATACAGGTGCATCTGGCCCGCATCGGCATGAGTGAACTTGCCGAGTTTGAGATCGATAATCACCAGGCAGCGGAGTCGGCGATGGAAGAAGAGAAGGTCCACACGGTACCATTCATGGCCAATGCGCAGACGCCGTTGGCGGCCGACGAAGGCGAAATCGCCGCCCAGTTCAAGCAGAAAGGTCTCCAGGTGTTGAATCAGGGCTTCCTCAAGTTGGGATTCTGAATATTCATCCTTCAGGCCCAGGAACTCGAGCATGAGCGGATCCTTGATTTCTTCCTCCGGAGTGACGCTGTCCTCAGGATTGGCCCGACCGCCCTTCTTGAGCATGGCGGCCTTATCGCGAGAAAGCGCGGTACGTTCATAGAATAGCGTCGAAATCTGGCGGTCCAGTTGCCGCACCGACCACCCGCCACGCAGGGCTTCGGTCTCGTAGAACGAACGTGCCTGGGGATTGTCCACGGAGAGCAGGCGAACGTAGTGCGACCAAGGGAGCGGGAAACGGGCCGTGAGGGCCGTCACGTCGGATTTTGCAGACAGTGTCTGCGAAATTACCTTGGGTGCAGAAAAGCCAGACACTGTCTGACCTTTTCGGGTGGATGGCAATTGGCCAGACGGCGTCTGGCTTTTCTCGACCAACGGAAAGGTCACGTAGAATTGGCGGAACTGCTTGAGGTTAGTGAGACTAAACCCACGTCCGAACCGCGCTGTCAAATCAGCGGCAAGACGGATTATAAGTTCCGCCCCGTACTCCGCCCGGATCTTCCCCTCCTGCTCAAACTCGACGATGCGGCGTCCGATTTCCCAATAGGTGGCCGTCATGACCGCATTGACGGCGCGGGCGGAAATGTGGCGGGCGGATTCGAGCAATTCCGCGATTCCTGTTACGAGTCCGGCATAGGCTGGCGGCGTTGTTGTGAGCACCGATTTTCCTGATCCTGATTTGTTGTTGGGTTTCGGTCTTGGCATAATGTCCGCTAATGTGGCTTCTTTTTCTGACGGAATCAACCCCTAAGCATGCAGCATTTCAGTTCACAGTACCCGTCAGTGAGCATCGCCGACAACGGGGTTGAGATATATCAAAGCCTGGAACTCACCTTTTTCTCTCCGGAAATGGCCAGGCAGCCGGGAAAGCCTGGATGAATTACGGCAGGCCTTGTCTGCACCCATGGCGGTGAACACGCCCTCATGGCCATAGAACCGAGTCCCGATCTCCCTGTCCCACGTGACACGGTCGGGCAGGTTCACCCGAACCCAGGCGTGTAATGACTTCCCCCCGCTATCCAACAGGACGGCAACATCCAGCAGGTCCTTGCTGATAATCGAGTGCCAGAATGCAAATTGCTCCGGCCTGGGAAGGTTGTCAAACTCCACTACCGCATAACGGAAAGCCGCGACAGCGGCGTCACACCGGAAGGATAACTTCCCATTACCAAGGTCATGGGCCTGCCCGTCAACCGGGTTGGGCATGATATGGGGCCACGGCGCCTCCTGACGCCTCTCAATGATTCTACGCCACTCTGATGTCGGCCTAACGATTTTGTCATATGGCGAGCCGATATAGAGATGCTCTTTGTCATGGTAGAGGGACAGGATGGCCAGGGCGTCACGGTGACTGGCGTTCTCTTCAGGCCTGACAGCTGACAACTCCCACAGGTCGGCCGGGCCCGCTCCGGACCCGGCTTGTATCAGTTTTGCCCGGGTCGCTGGCCCATCAATGAGGGGTTTGGGTGTCGGGCGGGCCATTGGACGGTGATGGGCATGGGTAGTCGTGTAGGGGGTCAGTTCGCGCCGCGCTTTGGCAATGGCATCCGTAATCTCGCGATCCGGCACACGGCGGACACCTGCAGGGATGGCTGCCCTGATGTCCTCAAATATCTGCCCATCGCTCAACCCAGCCATGATTCCACTGTTCGCCGCGCCAAGCAGGGCGGTGTGACACCCCATCCCCGGTTGAGGGATGGCCGCCAGCGCACTTTTGTATTTCTCCGCTCTGCTCATGGTCTTTATTTCTGGTTCCTCCCTGGCCGCCTCTTGAGTAGACGCGCCGCTCTAAGTATAGAGCGGCCGGTCTATTCAAGAATTGAGCGGCTTGACTGAATCTTGAGCGTTCAAGCCGTTCATCTCTTTTTGTCCACACCGGATCACCTGGATCTGTTCCTGTGTGCCGATCCATTTCTCGTGTTTCTTAAAAGCCCGGCTTTCAAACGTGGCGAGTTGGGGATCGTCGCCAGAGGTCAGCATATCCACCACTGCCCGCGTCATTTCCCGGGTTAATCCAGCCGTCCTCAGCCGTTCCTTGAACACTGACACCAGCAGAGCGGCGTTTCTCACCAGACCCATGGCGGTGGGTATATGCTCATCAATGCCGACCTTGCGAGCCGCACTTGCTTGACGATTGCGGCTTGTGCGTTCAATAGGGGCTTCGGCACTCAAAACGAACTGACCTTCTTCCCAGGCGATGGAGACAGGGTCAGTGCCCGGATAGTTTCGCAGGAGCGTTGATAGAACCAGAAGCCCCTCGTCCCCGGCATGGTCAGTCAAATAGGCAGCGGCATCGAAGTCGCGTGCCAGGACGCCGCTCCCGGCCCCGCGATCCCGGGTGTCCCGATCCCCCGCAAAACCTTTCCCGTTATGGTGCGCGTAGATGATGGCCGCGCCCGTCGTCTCCGCCAACCGGTCAAAACCGGCAAGTAATGGCTTCATATCCTGCGCGGAGTTCTCATCACCCTCCAGGAGCTTATACAGCGGATCAAGGATAACCACCTCGGCGCCTATTTGCTTCGCCAGCGCCGCTATCTGATCCAGGCTGATTGGCGCCCCCCTGGCATTGACGATGAAGAGCCATGCTTCAATCGTTTCCGGGGCCAGATTCATCGCCTTGCAGGCACGATGAACACGGCGATGGTAGTGTACGGACTTGATCTCGAATTGAATCACCAGTACACGCCGCCGTTTGGGGATGGTCCAACACAGGAACCTCTCAAGGCCAGCGGATAGCGACAGCGCCAGCATCAGAAGGAAGAAGGTCTTCCGGGCTTTTGACGACCCGATCAGGACGAACTTATCGCCAGCATCGAACATGGACTCAAGAATGGCGTCCACCTGTGGCGGCTCGTGCATCGCATAGGTGCTGGCATCCACCACTACCGGCAGTGTCAAAGGCACCGGTGTGGCGGCTGACCCATTTTCAGCCGCATAGGCAAGCAGAGGGGTTAGGCAGTCGGAAGTGTCATTCATTTCAATTCTCAGCCCCGCCGGTTGCGAAACGGTCCAGATAGGTCATGATGGATGGAAGCCAGACAAGCCGGGTGCCGCGAAGCGCGCCGGGCCGCTTCAGGTTGGCCGTCCGGATCCGGCTCGCCTTGATGAGTTCGTAGTAGGCGGCGCGGCTCAGCCCCGTGTGCGGGCAGCGTCCACGGGTGGGGAGACGGATCCATTTGGCCGGGTATGTCTCATCGCTGACAGGGTTCGGGGCTTCGGTTTCGGTCAGAATCATATGCTTTGTCATCGGTGTTCCTCTGCATTCACCACTGCACACTATGTGCGGCGATGTCTATGCACTCCGGCGATTTCGCAATGACACGACAAAAAAAGAGGGGGATCGCAAGCGATACCCCTTAATCACCAACATCTTGCGAGTTGTCAGGCCACTCGCAACGAATTCGCAAACCTCATCTCGAAACAAACTCCTTAAGGTATTTTGTGATGAGCACTTCCTTTTTCTGCTCCACGTTCTGCGGGTTCATATCCATGACAATCTCGGCTATGTCCATCAGAACACGACTATCCACGTCAGGCGTAGGCCGGCCCTCAACAAGGAGGTTTTCGAAGTATGGCCCTACATTAGGCGCCCTTCCCGATTTTTTTTGATCCTGATAGAGCTTGTGGATGCGTTGGTATGAAGCGCCCTTCCTGGGCCATTGAGCAACGCGTGCACGAAGGGTCTGTTCCTTGATGCCCAAACTTTGAGCAGCACGAACCTGATTGCCTGTCTTCATGAAAGCGACGAAAATGTGCATATCCTGAGGCTCGACCTGGTGATAGACGCCCGCCATCTCACTAAGTTTCAGGGAAAGAGCCGTTTTGAGGCGGGCGATTTCATCCTCCTGGTCGCGGATCGTGCGGGCCTGACCGGCCAGGGCCGCCGGGATCGTGGTCTTCAGTTCCCGTGTGTCGGCATGGATAGAGTCCGCCCTGGCGTGCAACGAATTCACCTTATCCGCTACGGTTTCCAGGGTGACAGGCGGTGTCGGCCGCTCCAGATCCTGCAAGGCCTTCTGATACTGCACCGAGAGCTCCTCAATGCGGATAAACAGGGGGAATTCTTCGCACTCCAGGCCGAATCCCGCGACATTGTTCCTGGCCCAGCGGAGATTGCTCTCGATTGCCTGGGCGAGGGTCGAACGAGCCTTCTCCTTTTCGGGTCCATCCTTGGCAGCCGCGAGGAGCTGGCGGTAGGACTCCTCGACCTTCTCGCAGAAGAACTGTCGGCGCCGGACCGGCTCCAGTTTCAGGATCATGCCCAGCGCCCACCCAGGATCGTCGGCTTCGGCAAGGCAGAACTCCTTATCCAAGGGCAGTAATTTCTCCTTCACGAGGAGCGTGGCCAGTTCGTCGGGTGAGAGTTGTCTCGTAGTCATTTCTTTCCAGTTCTTGCTTTGTTTTTGTTGCTGTCAGTCTCTCCGACTGGCACCACGATTGCCGGTAGAGCGTCAACGGCTCGTCGCAGGGTGGCTCGATCAATTTTCGTGTAATGCCGGGCTATGGCGGCCGATTCGTGACCCAGCAAGGCCATGGCCACAACATCCGTCACCCCGTGATTCCGCAAGGCGCTCGCCGCCGTATGGCGCAATGAATGGAACGAGAGTTCATTCAGAGCCCGTTTGGCTTCTCGACCCTTCTTCTGCTTTCCGTGAGTCCGTTTCGGCATAAGTCCGGCATCGACCATGATGTTGTAGAATCGATTGCTCAAGGTTCCGGTGCGATTCCCTTCGAATGCCGTTGGGAACAAAGGCGCCTGGGGATCATCACTCGAAGGCAGAGCCATTATGTATTCGACCAGCGGACCGGCCAGCGGGACGTGCATCGGCCTTTTCGTTTTCTGTGCGGTGTAGTGAAGATCGCTAGAGGCAAGATCCACATTGGCCCATGTCAGGCCGGCGATATCCGAAAGGCGGGCGCCGACGTAGTAGCCAAAAAGGATCATGCCGCGCCATTCAGTATCTGCGACAGCGAGAATGAGCTTCAATTCGTCCATCGTAAACGGGCGACGCGTGCCTCGTGCTCCCTTTATAGGGGTAATCTTTGAGAACAGGTCATCATCCAGCAGCCCGTCCTTCCGCGCCTGCCGCCATGCACCCCCCAGGATCTTCAGCACTTTATTCACGCTGGCGGCCGCCATACGCCGCGCCATGGCGTCCCGAAATGACGATACATCCCTCAAGGCAATCGTTTCAATGGGGCGGTTTGCCTTGGCGCCCAGGTGGTCAAGAAGGGCATTCCCGGCGCTCCGATACTGGACAAGGGAGGATTCCTCGACTTCCAGCTCTTTCTTGGCAAGCCAATGTTCCATGTATTCTTTGACCGTGCTCGCGGACATCGTTTCCTTGTTGGCTCTGGCGAATATGTCCGCCAAGACCTTGCGAGCACGTTCCTGGGTCAACCGGCCTTCTCTGCCGGCTTTCGCGGCCTCTGCCCATTCGAGGCAGCGGCGCATGGCCTCCTTCTTATTGTCGGTTCCGGTAGACTTCAAGGCGCGGAGTCCATCGCTGTTGTAAAAAGCGGCGTACCAATACGGCCGGCCATCCCTTCGGTGTATGCTTGGCATCAGGTATTCTTTCTGTATATAGTCAGCACCCAGACATTCCTCTCTATCTATGGATAACGTAATGGATAACGTTTAGGGATGTCAACGACATCTTTGATGTCAAAATACTGAGCAAAAGTGTATGTTTTGAAGGCGGACTGGTACCGAGGGTTCGAATCCCTCCCTCTCCGCCATCCTTCGCTCTGCGCCTGGCGGCTTGAGCTACGGATGGCCTCTGGCCAAGAAACTGAGGCGCAGAGAGAAGGATGGCGCCCTTCGAAGCACAAGCGAAGCGCAGTGCGTAGTAGGGTGTTGTCGCTAGTATGACTTTAGGGATCTTAACTCTATGCGCTCTGCGCCTGGCGGCTTGAGCTACGGATGGCCTCCGACCAGTTAACAAACAAGGCGCAGTTTAATTGATGATGCAGACTCATGTCATAGCGATGGCGAACCAGAAGGGTGGAGTGGGTAAAACCACGACGGCCATCAACCTGGCAGCCTGTTTGGCGGAAAAGCGCAAGGAGGTCCTGCTGGTCGACTTGGATCCGCAGGCGAACGCCACGAGCGGGCTGGGGCTTCCCAAGGAACCGGGCGCGAGCTTGTATGGTGCCCTCTTCGGAACCGCACGGGCTCTCGACCTGATCAAGCCCACTCCGGTCAAGAATTTGAGCATTATCCCCTCGGAAATTGATCTGGCCGGCGCCGAGGTGGAAATCGCCCGAGGAGAGCATTATCTCCATCGGCTTCGCGCTGTGTTGTCCGAGGTGATTGCCTCGGGGCGATATCATTTCATCATTATCGACTGCTCCCCCTCGCTGGGTATCCTGACCATGAATGTGCTGGCGGCGGCTCACTCGGTCATTATTCCTCTCCAAGCCGAGTATTACGCGCTGGAGGGGCTGAGCGTCATGACCCGCCTGATCCAGCAGCTGAACCAGAACGGTGTGAATCCCGGCCTTCATCTGGAGGGAATCGTTATGACCATGTATGACGGTCGAACCAATCTTTCCCAGCAGGTGGTTCAGGAAGTCATCCGGCATTTTGGCGACAAGGTTTACGAGACTCTGATTCCCCGCAATGTCAGGTTGAGCGAGGCGCCGAGCTTCGGCAAGCCGATCATCACGTATAATCCGCTTTGCACCGGCGCGGCCGCCTACCGTCAATTGGCCCGTGAATTTCTGGCCAGGCGCAATGGCGGCCTGGAGGATGACGACGCTGACGCCGCCGGGTTTAAGCTTAGATCTCCGTTTGAGAAGTCTGTTCAAATGGAGGCTCCTGCCTTTGTCTCGGCCGTGATTCCAGCAGTTGAATCCCGGGGTCTTGTCGAGGAAGCGAGTACTCATGCCGCCTCCTAGGAATGGATCCCTGGGAAGGGGGCTTGGCGACCTGTTGGGCGGTGTGCCGGAAACCATCGGAGTGGCCGGAGCGCCTCCGCCTTCCGTTGAGCCTGTCGCGGAGCGGGCTGAACAGGTGCCCGTTACGGTTGCGGGGAAACCCTTCTGGACCCCGGCGCGATGCCTCATGGCGTTTTCCGCTGGTCTCGTTTTGGTTCTGGGCGGTGCGGCTATCGGGACATGGGCCGCGTCGCGCATGGAACAGAGCCCGCCTCTGGCTTCCCCTGTAATTGTCGTGACCAATACGGTGACCTTGCCGCCTGAACCGCCTCAGCCGAAAAGCGTTGTGGATAGGGCCGATTTGGACTCGCTGAAAGGCATCGGGATTCTGGCGCAACGGGAAAAGGGCGAATCCGTGCGGGTGATGTTTGAGGCACCGGTATTTTCGAGCCGGGTGGTGCTGGATCCCGATCAGAGGCCCGTTCTTCAGCAACTTGGAAAGGTGCTGGCCAAGCACGCTGGTGAATGGGAGGTGCGGATTGTCGGCCACACTGATTCCGTTCCCATGCGGGGGAGCGGGCTGTATCGTGACAACAAGGAATTAGGACTGGCCCGTGCGATGGAAGTGATGCGAGTGCTCTGCCGTGAAGCCAATGTTCCTGCGTCCATGATGGTGGCCGCGACGGCAGGTGACGAGAATTCCCCCTTTGCCGGTAATGATCCCGAGGCGAGCCGGAAAAACCGTACCGTGACGCTGGTGATCAGGCTGTCGCCGTAACGATTCCTACTTGTACCCTTGCTCCACTTTCGCCGCCACATCGCGGTAGCCGATGTCGATCTGGTAGATCTGTTTGAAGCAATCCATGGCTTCCGGCTTTCGGTCTACGAGCTCGAAAAGGAGTCCCAATTCATAGATGACCATTTTCTTGGTGTCATCCATGACGGGTAGTTCCGAGACGGCCTTCTGAACCTGGTCAATCGCCAGATCGTATTGCTGCTTGGCTTTGAAGCACAGGGAGATGTAGTAAAGCGAGTTGACACGCCGTTGTGCGTTGCGTTGGGAGGCCTGGAATTGCTGGATTGCCTCGTTGATTTTTCCCTGTTGGAAGAGCAACACGCCATAATCGTATTTGATTTGCAGGTCGTTTGGATAGCGGGTTACGCGGTCGAATAGGTCATTGAACAGGAAGAGATCCCGGTCTTTTATCTTGGAGTCCGCCATGGCCGTCATTCCTGCGGCCTTTGCCTTGGCGATCTCCTCGTCGAATATCTGAAGGCGGATGGCGCTGATAGACTGATCGATCTGCGGATCACGGCCGCCGGTTACGGTCTGGGTCTCCTGCAGGACGGCGATGGCTTCGGTGAACATTTTGCTGTTACTGTACAGACTGGCCAGGGCGCGCCGGTAATTGATGTTCCCGGGCTCCCGCAGGATGCGGGCCTTGTTTTCCTCGATCATCAGGGCGGCATCGTTTTTGTCCACCACCGCCTTGGATTCCCGCGCCAGGCTATCGGATTCCTTGCGATCCTTGATGAGATCGGTGAATTTGGTTCCCTTGGTTCCGACCTTTTCCCACCCGTCCTTGGACATGCTGTCAATGGCCATGGCATCTTTAAGCAACTTGAGTGCAGCACTATCGTTGGGCTTGATGTCGCAGAGCACCTCGAAGCACTCGCGACCCAGCCGGGGCTGATCGGTGGCCATATACAGCTTTCCCAATTGTTCAAGAAGATCGGCGTCATCCGGATAATGGTCGCGGGCGAGAACCAGGGTTTGGATGCCGATTTCGGGTTCTCCCGCGGCCTGGGCAGCCTTATTGAGTAATTTGATGTGACTGAGGTTCAAGGGGTCATTGCGTAACAGTTTCTCAATCGCCACGATGGCTTGCGCCGGTTTGGTTTTCATCAGGGATTGGGCCTTGAACATCGAGGAGAGGCCGGTGAGGGTGGACACCAGATGGGCCATCTGTCCGCCCCCTTTGCCCTTGAACTGTTTGATTTCCGCCGCCCTCAGGAATTTGCGGGCCCGGTGGAGGTTCGGTTCCAGTTCCAGGCAGGCCGTGAACATGTCGATCGCATAATCCAGATTGCCTCGCTCCATAGCCACAAAGCCACGGTTGAACATATCCTTTGTTTTCTGCGGAACTGCTTCAAGAGTTACTTCAGCCATGACTTTCGCCCTTTGCGTCGTGATATGCGGTTTACCGTCTGATCGCTTGACATTCTCTCGCCCCGTATATCAAAGTGCCCCGATCACGGCTATAAAAAACCGCATAACCGCGATTTCAGGATTTACCACGGAGACACGGAGTCACAGAGAAGAAAATGCACAGAGAAGAGAGTACAATGTTACGGGAATTTCGTCCACGGAGTACCGTGGCCAAAATTCCCGTAACCCCTCTTAAAGGAAGAGCCGAGGGGGAAGAGATGTATTGTGTGTTGTCTCATCTCCTCTTTCTCTTGGAATTCCTTCAGAAAGGTGTTGCGGCATTTTTATGCGGCGGTATTTCCGTCGCATACAAATGCCGCAACATTGTATTTCCTTTTTCCCGTCTTTCCGTCTCTTCCTCTGTGTCTCCGTGTCTCCGTGGTAAAATTTTCTCTTTACCTCCCGTCCTATGGGGTATTCTTATCTGCCTCTCCGCCGTTCCTGCTCAGGCGATTGTGTTCCGGGGGTTGGGGTTGAACGAGGTAATGGCTTCCTACGGGTTCGGAATGCCGTCCGAGTATGGGAAAAGTGCTGTATACCGGAGCCGTTCCGCCACCGTGATTTTCGAGGCGGACAGTCGGCGTATTGTGGTCAACGGTCTTTCGGTTTATCTCAACCGGAGCGTCCTGAAGGGGGCGGGGAACTGGGTGATCAGTCCGGTGGATGCGGTGGACACCATTGGTGCCATGTTGTTGCCCTCCCGCGCCCTCCGCAAGGAATCTTATGCCCTCGTCGTCCTGGATCCCGGCCATGGTGGTGCCGATCCCGGGGCGAACGGCGGGGCCTCGCGTGAGGAGAAGCACTATACTCTCGACATTGCCAAGCGGGTGAGGGCGCGGCTTCGGGACAATGGGATCCGGGTGATGATGACGCGGGATCGGGATCAGACCATGTCGCTGGATGAGCGTTGCTGGCGCAGCGATAAATTTGGCGCCGATGTTTTCTTAAGCATTCACTTCAACGCTTCGCGGGATCGATCGATCTCAGGGGTAGAAACGTATATTGTTCCGGCGCCCGGGTTTCCGACGACAGCCGAGGCGGAGCGCCATGTGGTGGCCTCCCGTACCCGAAACTGTCCCGGCAACAAGCATGATGGCGCCAACTCCGTTTTGGCGCAGTATCTTCAGAAGGGGCTGTTGAGTCATACCCGCTCGGTCGACCGGGGCATTCGCCGTGCCCGATTCTACGTGATTCGCAATGCGAATTGCCCCGCCTCACTCGTGGAATGCGGGTTTCTATCCAACAGTCGCGAGATGACAAAAATTGCGAACGCCGCCCATCGGGATCGTATTGCCGAGGGCCTCACCCGGGGTCTTCTCACGTATCTGAGCCGTGTTCGCGCCCAGCACCTTCCGCCCGTGAAGAGCATGTAGGAGGGGTTGTCATGTTGTCGGGTTACGGTTCTTTTTCCCTTTCCGTGAGGTCGGATAGCGGGAATTCTTTCTGGCTGGGGGGATTTCGCCGCTGATTCCGGCCGCGGAACGTAGTTCCTTGATTTGGTCACGCAACAGGGCGGCGCGTTCGAATTCAAGGGACTCCGACGCCTCGAGCATTTCCGCCTCCATTTCGCGAAGGGTGGCGTGGATATCCACATCCACACCGCTTTCCTTCGCCACCAGAGCTTCAATCTCCTGCGCCTTGTATTCGATCACCAGGCTTTCCTGAATGCCCTTCTGAATGCTCTGGGGCGTAATCTGGTTGATCCGGTTGTACTCCAGCTGTTTTGCCCGCCGCGCTTCTGTCACCTCAATCATGCGGCGCATCGAATTCGTGATGGTGTCGGCGTAGAGGATGACTTTTCCGTCCACATGCCGGGCTGCCCGGCCTGCTGTCTGGATCAACGAAGTCTCGGAACGCAGGAATCCTTCCTTGTCGGCATCCAGAACCGCCACCAGCGACACTTCGGGCAGATCGAGACCTTCGCGCAAAAGATTAATGCCGATGAGGCAGTCGAATTCGGCCTTGCGCAGGCTGCGTAGGATCTCCACACGTTCCAGGGTGGCAATGTCGGAATGCAGGTAACGAACCCGGAGTCCGACAGACTTCAGATATTCCGACAAATCTTCCGCCGTGCGCTTGGTCAGCGTGGTGACCAGTATCCGCTCGCCTTTTGCGGCATGGGCGCGGATTTCTTCCATCACATCGTCGATCTGGTTGGACAACGGACGAACGATGACCGGCGGATCCACCAGTCCCGTGGGGCGGATCAACTGGGGAATGATCCGGGGGGATAGCTGGCGCTCCAGCGGGCCCGGGGTGGCGGAGGTGAAGATCACCCGGTCGACGGATCCCATGAACTCCTCGAAATTCATCGGACGGTTGTCCTTGGCGGAGGGCAGTCGGAAGCCGTGTTCAATGAGGACGCCCTTGCGGGCCTGGTCGCCGTTGAACATGCCCCGGATCTGAGGGAGTGAGACATGGGACTCGTCGATGATGGTCAGGAATTCACCCTGAAAATAATCCAGGAGGGTGGCCGGTTTTTCGCCGGGGTTGCGTCCGCTCAGGTGGCGGGAATAATTTTCAATTCCGGAACAGAACCCGATTTCCTTCAGCATCTCCATGTCGTACATCGTCCGCATCTTGATCCGCTGCGCCTCCAGCAGTTTGCCGTTTGCTTCGAACCAGCGGACGCGTTCCTTCATTTCCTCGAGGATGGCACCAATGGAGCCTTCAATCTTGTCGTAGGGCATTACGAAATGGGTTGCCGGTGAAATAATCACATGATCCAGTCCTCCTTCGGTGTGGCCGCTGACCACATCGAAAGACTGGGCGCGTTCCAGAAGATCGCCGAAGAAATCCAGGCGGATTCCCTTGGTGGAGTAGGAGGGAAAGACGTCCACCGTGTCGCCCCGCACCCGGAAGGTTCCCGGCTCTGGAGCGTAATCGTTCCGGGTGTATTGGATATCCACCAGTTTTTTCAGAAGCTCGTCGCGATCCACGGTGTCACCGACACGGGCCTCAACGATCATCTTGCGGTAATCGTCCGGGGAGCCGAGGCCGTAGATACAGGAGACGGAGGCCACGATGATAACATCTTCTCGGCACAGCAGGGAGTTGGTGGCCGAAAGCCTGAGCCGCTCGATCTCCTTGTTGATGGAAGCGTCCTTCTCGATAAAGGTATCGGTCTGGGGAATATAGGCCTCGGGCTGGTAATAATCGTAATAACTTACAAAATACTCCACCGCATTATCGGGGAAATAGCCTTTGAGTTCGGCATAGAGCTGGGCCGCCAGGGTCTTGTTGTGTGAAACCACCAGCGTCGGTCGTCCGTGCCGGGCGATCACATTCGCCATCGTGAAGGTTTTCCCGGATCCTGTTACGCCCTCGAGAATCTGGAAGCGCTCCCGCCCGGGCGCCAGTCCCCTGCAGAGGGCCCCAATCGCCTCCGGCTGATCGCCGGTAGGCTTGTACGCGGACTGCAACTTGAAACCAGACATGCTCATAATCGGGAAAAATTCTTACCACGGAGATACGGAGGGGGATGGGGGAAAGGAAGAAAATGTTGCGGGAATTTCGCATTCGGAGTACCGAATCCGAAATTCCCGCAACCCGTTCCTGGAGGAAGAGCAGACGAGACGGTTTTGATGGAGCGAAGCACAACCGGAGTGGCCTGCCTGCCCTGAGCCACGCCGAAGGGCTTCTCCCCTCCTCCTCCCGAAAAGGTGTTTCGCGATCTTTCAAAATGGCGTACTCGCCATTTTGAAAGATCGCGAAACATTCTCTTCCTCTTCCTCATCCCTCTCCGTGTCTCCGTGGTAAATCTTTTCTTCACAGTGCCAGCATTCGTTCCAGGCACAGTTTGGCATCGGGGATCAGCGCCGACGGAACCTTGACCTGGTTCCGATCCGGCCAGTCCTTCAGGATTCGCAGCAGGTTCTGTTGATTGGTCTTCGCCATGTTCGGGCAAAAGGAGCCTTTTAGCATTTTAATCGTCAGGCGGTTCTTGTGCACTTCCGCCAGCCGTTTAACCAGCTGTGATTCGGTGCCGATCACGAGGGTTGAGCCGTCCGGGGCCGCTTGAACATAGTGGATGATCTGCGCGGTTGAGCCGTGGGCGTCGACCATCCTGACAATCTCTTTTGGGGTTTCCGGATGAACGATGATTTTTGCGTCGGGCCAGTTCTGACGCGCGGCCTGGACATCCGCCACGGTGAAGTTCACATGAATGGGGCAGTAGCCGCCCCAGACCAGGACGCGGACATCTTTAAGCGCCTCCGGAGTGAGGCCGCCGTCCGGCTTCTGATAGTCGTAGATAGCGGTTTGTTCATCCGGAATTCCCAGGTCGTGGGCGCTGTTGAGGCCCAGATGGATATCGGGGAGGAAAAAGACTTTCTTCCCCTGGTCGAGTGCCCATTTAAAAATCCGGGGGGCATTGCTGGAGGTGCAGGCGCTGCCTCCTGTGCGACCGCAGAAGGCCTTGATGCGGGCCGTGCTGTTCACATAGACCACCGGTAGCCAGTCATCTCCCTGCCGCTTCAGGAAGGACCACGCCTTCTCAACCTGGTAATCGTCGGCCATGGTGGCCATGGGGCAGCCGGCTCCGGGTTCGGGCATAAAGACCTGTTGAGCCGGGGTCGTCAGGATGTCGGCCGACTCCGCCATGAAATGAACGCCGCAGAAGACAATGCGCGCAGCCTGGCTGGCGGCCGCCATACGGGCGAGTTCCAGGGAATCCCCGGTCACATCCGCATGAGCCAGAACGGCGGGACTCTGGTAGTGGTGCCCCAGAATCAACAGGCGTGTTCCCCATTCCTTACGGATGGCTTCGATCGAGTGTGTGGTGTCTGTTGTCATGTGTGCATCCTACCAAGAAAAGCGGATAGAGGGTTGCAAAAAAAACGGGGTTTGCATATAGTCCCCGCCCGATTCAGATCACTACGCACCTGTAGCTCAATTGGACAGAGCATCTGACTACGAATCAGAAGGTTGCAGGTTCGATCCCTGCCAGGTGCGCCATCCTTCGCTCTACGCCCTGATGGGCTTGAGCTACGGATGGTCTACGACCATTTTGATTTCTTACCATGCCCTACCTTGGAGAACTTGCGGCCCTGGCGACAGCATTTTGCTGGACTGTGAGCGCGATGTGCTGGACGGCGGCGGGACGCCGGGTGGGGTCATTGGCGGTGAATATCATCCGTCTTCTTTTGGCCCTTCCTCTTTTTCTGGCCTACAGTTGGATCATGCTGGGCGAGGGGATCCCCTTTTCGGCCTCCCTCCACGCCTGGCTGTGGCTCGGAGCCTCCGGGATTGCGGGTTTTTTCCTGTGCGATCTTTTTTTCTTCCAGTCCTTCCTGCTCATTGGGCCGCGCCTGGCTCTGCTGGTCTTTTCCCTGGCGCCGCCGATCTCGGCTTTCTTCGGATGGCTCCTGATCGGCGAGCAACTGACCCGATGGAATTGGATCGGGATGGCCACCACCCTGGCTGGAATCCTCTGGGTGGTGCTGGAATCCTCGGAATCGGGCGAGGACAAGGGGGGCAAACGCTATCGGATGACCTGGCGTGGCGGGCTCTATGCTTTGCTGGCGACACTGGCCCAAGGGTTGGCCACGGTACTGGCCAAGATCGGGCTCCGGGATATGACTTCGGCCTTTGCGGCGACGGAGATCCGTCTCATTTGTGGTCTGGTTTGCTTCATGCTGCTGATCCCGGCGCTGGGCAGGAATGCAGAGGTATTCCGGGCGTTCCGGGATGCTCGGGCGATGCGGATCATGGTGTTGGGCGCAATCGTCGGGCCGTTTATAGGGGTGACCCTCCTGATGTTCGCCATCAACCTCATTCCCGCTGGACTGGCCCAGACATTTGTTTCTCTCTCCCCTGTGATGATCATTCCTTTCACGGCCATCATCTTCAAGGAATGCGTGAGTTCCCGTGCTGTTTTCGGCGCCGTGATCGCGGTTCTGGGTGTTTTTCTACTTTTCAGATAAACATCTACAAACACGAAACATTCGCCCTGGTACGTGGTGCCCGCTGACGATAAGCGGAATGCGCGGCTGATCGTCAGCCAGACCATTCAGGATGCACTCCAGGATCTCAAGGAGCATTATCCCCGGATGGATCCTGAACGCCGGCGGGAATTACGGACGATCCGCAAGTCACTGGCAGGGTAATGACGACGCTGTTGAATCAGGAGGATTCATGAATCCAAAATTAAAGATGATCTTTCAGCGCCGGAGTGTTCGTTTCTATCAAAGGTAGAGGAGGGTAGCGCTTCATGGACATTCTGGCGCATGCACTTTATGGGGCGACGCTGCCGGGGAACCCTGCCCGTATTGTGGGTCTTGATCACCTTCTGGCGAAGAATATTGCGGCCTGGATACGATGAAGATGGTAGAGATACTGGGTAGATTGAAAGGGATTTTTTAACCGTTACATTTTGGGGATGCAGATGATAAGGCATTTAAGGGAGCGATATGATTGAGTGCCAGTCATTCCGGCAGGGATGTTGCGGATGTTGTGTGAATATGCGGTGGAATCCAGAGCGGGTTAGAGGGTTTCTGGAGGAAAATACTCGCATTTTTAATGCGGCCCCATGCTCTTCACGTTTCCGCCTCCGCGATCTGGTCCGAATTCATTGGCGGCGCGGGGGGTGGCATGATCATCTTCTGGTGAGCGTTTTGGCTCCTGTGACCGTGGGGCTCACGGCTTGGATTTGGATGCGGTTTTACGGAAGTTGTTGTTTTGCGGGCTATTTGGATGCGACGTCCGGTCGAGTCGGTTGCCTGATTCATCCTGCCCGAATGGGAGAGCCGGATCTCCGGCGTCATGCCTTCCCCCTGGTTCCGGTTCTTGGATGCAATCGCGGATTGCGCTGTCCGATGCTGGAGAAAACTCCCGCTGATCTTGACGCCGAGTGGAGTACGGTTTCCCGGGCCGGATTCCGGAGCCTGCATCCTTGAAATTCCCGAAAAAAGAGGCTTGCTTGGTTTCAGGCATAGAGCCATAGTGGCAGTGAAAGCGATGGGTTTTATGCAAGCTCCTGACATAAGGCATCAAACGATTTTGAGACGACTGGCTCATTCCAATCGGGGCGATGTGCTTATGGAATATGTGCTCCTGACTGTCCTCATCATCGTTCCTCTCATCGGCGGTTCATCCGTGTTATTCGATCCTGCAGGTAAGCCCCCCATGTTTGGCGATTATGAGCAGGGCGTTGCGGGGAAGGACTTTGGACTGCTCGGGAATTCATTTGTACAACTTTACCGGATGGTCATGAGTGGCGTGAGCCTGCCGTTGCCGTGACCGCCGGTGTAGGAAGCATAAGGGTAGCAGGCGAATGTGGCGTATTGCCGAAGGAGGAACAGAATGAAGCGTTTGCAGAATAGTTGGATGCGTAAGGTGTTGTGCCGTGTTATGGGCGATAAGACCGGTGGCGTGATGATGGAATACGTCATTCTTGCGGTTTTGATCGCGGCGGCAGTGGTTGTGGCCGTGGCCATGTTCGGCAAGACCTTGGTGGGTATGTTCGGTGTGGCCGCCACATCCGCGACAGCCCGTGAAAAATCGGCACAAACCGAGTTGAAGGATGTTCGCAAAACGACCGATGCCGGCATCAAGGACGCCAAAAAATACAGCGATGATATGCATGAGCCTACCACAGGGCCGTGAACGGTGTCATTGTTCTGCTTTTGGCAGTACTAGGCTGGGTGGGTTATCTCACCTGGTCTGATTTCAGGTCCAGGCTGCTCCCCAACTGGTTAACGGTTGGGGGTGCAGCTCTGGCTTTGCTGATTCGTTTCGGACTGGGTGGCTGGCCCCTGGTGATTGACGGGTTTGCGGCGGCCTGCGTGGCAGGCGGCGTCTTGTTAATCCCGTTCATTTTAAATGGGGCGGGCGGTGGCGATGTGAAGATGCTCTTCGCCGCAGGCGCCATCGCGGGGTGGGCCAAGTTGTTGATGCTGCTCTGGACCACCTCGGTGGTCGGGGTTGTGATGGGAGTGGTTATGCTTCTCTCGGGACAACTTAATGGGGCGCGACTTAAGCATGGGATCCGGTCCCTTTTTGACTGGCGTTATGACCGTGCCGCCGGTGCCGCAAGTCTTCCGTCAAAGGATTCAACCCTTGTTCGTATTCCCTTCAGTCTTCCGATTGCGGTGGGCTTGATCGTCGCGTTGCTATGGTAGGGAATTCATTATGGTTCCAATGATCCAGGCTGGCAGAGTTCGTGTCCGCAAGGAGGGCGACCGTGAGGCCGGTGCCGTCATGCTCGAATTCGTTGTCGCTTTCCCTCTGATTCTGACCCTGATCATGGCCTGCATGCAATTTGCCCATATCTGGATGGGCAAACAAGTGGTTCATTATGCTGCCTATTGTGCCGCCCGCGCGACGCTGGTGTGTGAAAAAGAGGAGTATCAGAAAGCGGCCCAGCAGGCTGCCGAACAGGTCTGCGCCTGGGTGGTCAACGGGATGAAAGAGGGCGAGACTGATAAGAAACTTCCAGGTTGGGGTGAGATTCCAGGGTCGGGCGGGGTGAAACGCAAAACCAAGGTGACCATTGAGGAAGTAGGGCAGTGGAACATCAAAGCCATTGTTGAGCAGGACTTTGCGCTGATTATGCCCATCGCGGGGCCTATGATCGGGTGGTTTTGTAATCCCTGGGACAGCGGCATGGAGTATGTCGAGCAGAAGGCGGATGGCTCCGGCAATATCGGTGATGCGGATATGATTCGTTACGCCCACATCAAATTCAAGGAGACGGTGTATATGCCCAAGCCCTATGTGACACTCCCCAAAATGGGGATTCCGTCGGGCGGATGGTGAGAAGAAGGGATTCAGGGATTAAGGGGGTAAGGGGTTAAGAATTGTTATGTTTAAGGCGTTGAACAAAGGTGCGTTGAGGTTGTGGAAGGATGAGAGCGGCGTGGTTCTGGCGCTGACCATCATCGTGTTCCTCTCGATCTTTGTCATGGCGCTGGCCGTGTACGCCGTGGGTGATACGGTGCGGTTGCGCGTGGAAGTCCAGAACGCCGCCGATGCCGCCGCTTATTCCGGTGCGATTGTTCAGGCCGATTGCAACAGCCGGGTCGCCGCCCTGAATCGGGCTATGTCCTGGACCTATGTGCAGATGGTGCGCATGGAGATGGACTATATTGTGGACAAGTGGCTGTACTGGACACTGAAGGATTTTGAGCGGGATGATAAGCTGATGGAGACAATTAATAGTGCCAGTTCCTGTAATCGGGGCAGTTCCTATTATGGCACCGGATACGGGGTATCGACTCCCAATCCCATGGGGCAGACGTTTGTTTCCCCTTGTGAACGCGACAAGATTCGGCTTAATAAGAACCACATCGAAAAAAAGAGCAAAATCGAGCAGGCCCGGACTGATGCCGCAGCGGCCGGCAAGAGCTACACGGCCCTGGCCGATCCAATTGATAAGTGCCGGAAGAACATCGATGACATGAATGAAAAGGAGGAGGAGCTGATCAACAAGCTCCCCAAGCGCATCAAGAAGACCGTGGAGACCGTTTTAAAGGGGAATATTTCGGATACCTGGAATGACCAATTTGCCGGCGGGGGTGGGATCATGTACGCCTTGCGGCAGGAAGAGGATCCCCTGAAGAAGAATTTCAGGATTCTCAAGGGTAAGGAGGAGGACGATTTTCTGCGCCACTCGGACTATATTCCCAAAGCGGGTGATACCGCTCCCGAAGTTTTTGGGGAGGGATCCGAGAAGTCCCAGTGGTTTGTTCTGAAAGGGGATGGACTTCAGCGGCATTATGTGCAACGCGACAAGATGTTGATTGCGGAATGGAACTGGTTTTCATCGGTCTGGGCGGAAGTCGATGGAGCGTGCGTCGGCGCTGTGGTGGCTTCGGGAGGCAGTTCGGTCAAAGGCAATGATCCCCGGGTGATCAATCCGGAACGGTATACCACCACCGCCCTGGCCAAGCCGCAGGTGCTTCAGGATAAATTTTTTGCCAAGGGCGGCTCCCTGATTGTGGGGGTAACCCGCAAAGTGAATAATCCGTTCCAATTCATGGCGGAGGGAGGGGATCTGGGAATCATCCGGCCCTTTACGCTGGATAGCGGAAACCGGTATATGTGGACGGCGACGGCGGCCATTGCCGGGTATAATCCCAAGCCCCCCAAGGATTGCAAAGGCGAGTATGAAGTGACCTATGAGGATAACAGCGGGAATAAGCTGTGGAACCTGAAAACAAGCGATTGGGATGCGGAATTGATTCCCCTCCACCGGGCCTGGGCAAAGGGAACAGCCGGACGAAAATGGGACAAGGCGACGGCGGGCGAAATCCTGGAAGATGTCAAAGGCGGCCCTTGGATCCCGCTGTATGGCGGCGGCGGCGCGTTGGGCGCACAGGGCGCTCCGAAAGGAATGAATGAAGGCGCTGAGATTGCCTATGGCGGCGCCGA
>CAMDCX010000021.1 GCA_945890715.1 PVC group bacterium
CCTGAGAAGCAGGCGGTGCAATAGTCCGGGGCGTTCGCAAAGGGCGATAACAGCCCTTCAATGCTGAGATAGCCAAGACTGTCGGCCCCTGTGAAAGCGCACACCTCGTCGTGGGAATGCATGGCGGCAACCAGTTCATCTTTGCTCGCAAAATCGATGCCGAAAAAGCAGGGGTTGATGGTCGGCGGGCATGAGATCCGGAGGTGAATTTCCTTCGCCCCTGCCGCACGCAGGGCCATCACGCGACGGCGGGAGGTCGTGCCCCGGATGATCGAATCGTCCACCACCACTACGCGCTTGCCGCGCACTACATCCGCGACCACCGCCAGCTTCATGTCCACACTGCGGGCACGCTGGTCGGAATCGGGCATGATAAAGGTCCGTCCGACATAATGGTTCCGCATAAACCCGAAATCAAGAGGGATGCAGCTTTCTCGCGAGAACCCAAGCGCCGCCGAGTTTCCACTATCGGGAACCGCTATGACAATGTCGGCTTCCACAGGATGTTCCTGCGCGAGACGCTGGCCGAGTTTGACACGAACCGAGTGAACGCTTTGCCCAAACACATTACTGTCGGGCCGCGCGAAATAGACGTGCTCAAAAACACACTGCGAAAAAGTCTGGTTCTCCTTTTCGGCGAACCAACTGCTCCGGATGCCCGTAGAATCCACCACCACCAGTTCGCCAGGCTCCACATCACGGACAAAATCCGCCCCAATCTGGGTCAGGGCGCAGGTCTCGCTGGAGAACACGTATCCATTCCCCAGCCGGCCGATGGAGAGCGGTTTGAACCCGAGCGGATCCCGTGCCGCCATCACGCAGTCCTTGGTCATCAAAAGAAACGCAAACGCACCCTTGAGTTCAGCCAAGGCTCGGGCCACCCGGCGGGGACGGTTCCGATACATCGGATCTGCCAGAAGGTGAATCAGTACCTCGCTGTCGGTGCTGGTCTGGAAAATGGCGCCCGACTCCTGATAGGTCTGACGCAAGGCGCGCGCATTCACCAGATTGCCATTATGCGCAATGGCCCAGATTCCATCGCTGCACTCCACCACCAGCGGCTGAACATTCTGGATGCGGGAGGCGCCGGTAGTTGAATAGCGGACATGTCCGATTCCCAGATGCCCGGCCATACCCCGGAGAACATCGGTCGAAAAGACGTCGTTAACCTCCCCGATCCCCTTGGATGACTTTACCTGGGTTCCATCGGCGACGACGATGCCCGCCCCCTCCTGACCCCGGTGTTGCAATGAAAAAAGCCCGGCATGTATCAATAACGCAGCGTCGGGAATACCGAAAACGCCGAAGATTCCGCACGATTCACGAGGATAATCAAAGTCTGTGTCATAATTCACGGTTACACCTCCACACCGGGGTAACTGAATTAGCGTGAGGGAGGTCAAAAAGCAAGATTAAAGGCAAAAATACCGCGAGAGGCGTAACGCCCCTCGCACTGTATTTACAACCCGTTCGCCCGCTTGGCGGATTCGACGGTATTGTACAGCAGCATCGTGATGGTCATGGGGCCAACGCCGCCCGGAACCGGCGTAATCAGGGAGGCCTTCTGCTTGCACGCGTCAAAATCCACATCGCCTACCAGTCGGAAACCCGCCTTCTTGCTGGCATCCTCAACTCGGTTCACTCCCACGTCAATCACCACGGCGCCATCCTTGATCATGTCGGCCGTCACCGTATTGGGACGTCCCGCGGCGGCAATCACAATGTCGGCCTGCCGGGTATAATGCCCAATATCCTTTGTTTTTGTATGACAGACCGTCACCGTTGCGTTGGCCATTTTTCCCTTGGCCATGAGCAAATTCGCCAGGGGTTTCCCGACGATGTTACTGCGTCCCACAATCACGGCATGCGCCCCCTCAATCTTCACGCCACTACGGGCCATCATCTGCAATACGCCATGCGGGGTGCAAGGCAGGAAGGCTTTCTCGCCCACCACCATCCGCCCGACATTCAACGGATGGAACCCATCCACATCCTTGTCGGGATCAATAGCAAGAAGGACTTCACTCTCATTCAGGTGCTTGGGGAGCGGAAGTTGGACGAGAATCCCGTTGATCTTTGGATTCGCGTTCATGGCCGCGATCAGGGCCAGAAGTTCCGCCTGGGTCGTGGTCGCGGGAAGGCGATTGTCGTTGGAATAGATTCCGATTTCATGACAGGCTTTTTCCTTGGCTGTCACATAGGACCGGGAGGCGGGATCCTCCCCGACCAGGATCACGCCCAATCCCGGAACAATACCCCGCGTTTTCAGGTGCTGGATTTCCGTCGCCAGTTCGCCCCGGATCTGCTGGGCAATCTCTTTTCCATCAATAATTTTTGCAGTCATAGAATTTCCTTTATATTCCGCCCCTGACACTATGGGATTAACCCAGCATTTCCAAAAGACGTTTGGTTTTGTTGTATTTTTCCTGAAGCTCTTGGCGTGACTTTTCAAACTGCGCCACGACCTCCGGCTTTGCCTTACTGATGAACGCCTGATTCGTGAGTTTCTGGTTGGCCCGCTCGAGGTGCCCGCCCAGCTCTTCGAGCTGTTTGGTCAACTTGACGGACTCCGCCTTGGCATCAATCAATCCCTCGATGGGCATATAAATCGTTCCGATATCCGTCAGGGTTCCCGGCATGGCCGAACCTGGCGTGAAGGCTTCATCAACGGTCATCTTTCCGGCCTTAAGCATGGCCTTCAGCGTGGCCGTATCGGCCTTCAGCCAGGCGGCAAGTTCACCCGAGTTGGGCTTGATGATGTAGTCAATCTTCTGGCCCGGGGCAATCCCGCAATCGGTTCGAAGCATCCGTCCGGCCCGGATCATTTCATGGCGGGCATCCACATACCCGACCCGGCCTGATGTGGCACCCCATTGGGCTAATTCGGCGGTCAGGGGTTTTGGCCAAGGCGCCGTCATGATCGTCTCGTCATCCGCCCCGTAGCCCATGCCATGCCAGAGCTCCTCAGTCAGGTGCGGCATGAACGGGTGAAGCAGACGCAGCGCCGTGGAAAAGGCGTAGTGCATCACCTTGAGAACCTCCACGCGCCGGGCCGGATCCTGGCCGTAGAGCACATCCTTGGAGTATTCCACATACCAATCGCAGTACTCGTGCCAGATGAACCCGTACAGATCCTGCGCCGCGTCATTAAAACGAAATCGCGTCAGATTTTCGGTACAGGACTCGGTGGCCCGGCTCAATTTGGCAAGGATATGGAGGTCATCCGCACTTAACAGGGCGGGATCCAGAGAGGGAAGAAGGGCTGAGGGACGCGCCCCGGGGACAGCCCCCTCCCCTTTCTCCTGCATTTGCATGTAACGGGCGGCGTTCCAGATCTTGGTTCCGAAATTCCGCCCAATTTCAAATTTGTCATTGGAGAGAAACACATCCTGCCCCGTCGCCGTGATCATCATCAGGCTGTACCGGAGCGCATCGGCACTGTACTCATCAATGATGGTAAGCGGATCAATGGAGTTGCCGAGGCTCTTGCTCATCTTGCGACCCTTATCATCTCGCACCGTTCCGTGGATATAGACCTCCCGGAAGGGAATATCGCCCATGAACTCAATACCGGCCATAACCATTCGGGCCACCCAGAAAAAGATGATTTCCGATGCCGTGACCAGTGTGTTCCCGGGATAATACAATTTGAGGTCAGGATTCTCCTGCGGCCAACCAAAGGTGCTGAAGGGCCACAACCAGGAAGAAAACCAGGTATCCAGAACATCCTCGTCCTGCCGGATAGTGGTCGCTTTGCACTTGGGACATTCCGTTTGTTTTCCACGGCCAGCCCACTGGTGATTGCAGGCGTCACAATAATACACGGGGATGCGGTGCCCCCACCAGATCTGGCGGGAAATACACCAGTCCCGAATATTCGTCATCCATTCGACATAGACCTTGTTCCAGCGTTCCGGAACAAATTTGATCCGTCCCTCCTGCACCGCCTGGAGGGCGGGTCCGGCAAGGGGTTTCATGCTGACGAACCATTGCAGGGACAAGCGCGGCTCGACCACGGTATCACACCGGTAACAATGCCCAACGGCATGTTGATGGGTGTCGATCTTCTCGATTAACCCGGCGGCCGTCAGGTCGGTGACAATCCGTTTTCGGCATTCGAAGCGATCCAGCCCAGCATAGGGCCCCGAGCCCTCGTTCATCGAACCGTCCTCGTTCATGACATTGATCGGGGTCAGGTTATGACGACGCCCCATCTCGAAATCGTTGGGGTCATGGGCGGGGGTCACCTTGACCGCGCCGGTTCCGAAGGCGGGATCCACAAAATCATCGGCAATCACCGGTAATTCCCGATGCAGAACCGGAAGACTAAGGGTCTTTCCGATCAGCGCCTTATACCGGTCATCTTTCGGGCTGACGGCCACCGCCACATCCCCCAGAAGGGTTTCCGGCCGGGTTGTCGCCACCACCACAAACTCACTGGCAGTCAACTTGCCGTCACGTTTGACGGGATACCGGATGTAATAGAGCTTGCCCGTGGTGTCCTGATGTTCGCTCTCCTCATCCGACAAGGCGGTATGGCAGCGCGGGCACCAATTGGTGATATAGTTGGCGCGGTAAATGAGACCCTTGTCATACAGCCGACAGAACACTTCCTCAACCGCCTGACTCAGCCCGGCATCCATGGTGAAACGCTCCCGATCCCAGTCACAGGATGCCCCCAGACGCTTGAGCTGGCGGACGATCGTCCCGCCATATTCCTCTTTCCATTCCCACACTTTGCCGACAAACGCCTCGCGCCCGAGGTCATGACGGGTCTTGCCCTCCTTGCGCAGGGCGCGTTCGACCACATTCTGGGTGGCGATTCCAGCATGATCCGTGCCCGGCATCCACACCGTATTTTTACCATCCATCCTCTGCCACCGAACCAGGATGTCCTGGATGGTATTATTCAAAGCATGGCCGATGTGGAGAATACCTGTGACATTCGGCGGGGGGATCACAATGCAATAAGGCGTGCCGCCGCGGGTCGCATCCCCGTGAAAACATCCCTTTTCCTGCCACCAGTTATACCAGCGGGTTTCAACGGTTTTCGGATCGTACTGCTTCTCGAGTTCTTTCATTTTCCTTCTTCCCGGAAAAGCTTGTACTCCACACTATCCACAAGCGCTTCCCACGAGGCTTCAATGATGTTTCCTGAAACCCCGACCGTGCCCCAATGTTGTTCGCCATCACTTGATTCGATAATTACCCGCGTTTTGGCCGCCGTGGCTTCCTCGGGATCGAGAATACGAACCCGGAAATCTGTCAGAAACACCTTTTCGATCTCAGGATAGAACCGGGTCAACGCATTCCGCAGGGCGCGATCCAGTGCATTGACAGGGCCATCTCCCTCGGCTACACAGTGCTCCACTTCATTCCCAACGCGAACCTTGACGCTGGCCTCCGACACACACGGCTTGTCCTTGCCGGTTTTTTCAATGATAACCCGAAACCCCTCCAGTTCGAAAAACGGCTTGTGCTTCCGCAGTACCTTCTGCACGAGGATTCGAAATGAGGCATCCGCCGCCTCATAGGAATATCCCTGCTTCTCCAGCGCCTTCAGCGCTTCCAGGATTTCCTTCACTTCCGGCGATGATTTCTTGAGATCCATGCCAAGCTCGATGGCCTTCAGCAGGACACTGCTGGAGCCGGAGCCTTCCGAAATCAGGATGTGACGCTCATTTCCCACGCTTTCAGGCGTAATATGTTCAAAACTTCTGGGATTTTTCTGAACCGCATTCACATGCATGCCTGCCTTATGTGAAAAAGCGCTGGCCCCCACATAAGGCGACTTCCCATCATGACGAAGGTTCACCAGATCGTCCACAAACAGCGAGAGGTTGCGTAGCTGCTTCAGGGATCCGTCGGGAATAGCCCGACAGCCCATCTTCAGCTCCAGGGCGGGAATGATTGTGCACAGGTTCGCATTTCCGGTCCGTTCTCCATATCCATTGATGGTGCCCTGAACCTGAAGGGCACCGGCGCGAACCGCTTCCAGACTGTTGGCCACGGCCAGGCCGGAATCGTTATGAGTGTGGATCCCGACCGGAATGGAAAACGCCTTCACGACCTCGGCGGTGATGCCAAACACCTCATGGGACAGCGAGCCGCCATTGGTGTCGCATAGGACAATCGAATCAGCTCCGGCCTCCGCCGCCGCCTTAAGCACATCCAGGGCGAAGGCGGGACTGTCCTTATACCCGTCAAAGAAATGTTCCGCGTCAAAGATCACTTCCCGCCCCTGCTGCTTCAGGTACTGAACCGTTTCAAAAACCATTCGCCGATTCTCCGAGACCGATGTGCGCAGGACATCGGTAACATGCAACTGCCAGGTTTTTCCAAAAATGGTCACTACCGGCGTTTTCGCTTCGATCAGACGCAGGACATTGTCGTCCTCGCCCACCGCAACATCCGCCCGGCGAGTACTCCCGAAGGCCGCAATTTTGGCATGGCGCAGGGACTGCTTCCGGATTTCATGAAAAAACTCCATGTCCTTGGGATTGGAGCCGGCATAGCCCCCTTCGATGTAATCCACGCCGAACTCGTCCAGCTTGAGCGCCACCTGGATCTTGGAGGAACCTGAGAAAGAGATACCCTCCCCCTGCGAGCCATCCCGCAGTGTGGTGTCATAGAGAAAAACTTTTCGCCGCTGGCTCATACTGCACCGCCCGGATTGACTCATGACTGCTTCTAATTAAAAAACGCCTCATACAGGGCCTGAACCGCCTTTTTCCGATCCATGGCCTTGACCCCGAACATCATGCTGATTTCCGAGGAACCCTGATTTAACATCTCGATGTTCACGCCGGCATTAGCCAGCGCCGTGGTTGCCCGCGCCGCCACCCCCACCGTGTAGTGCATCCCCTCGCCTACAATCATGACCAAGGCGAGTCCGCGGTCGAGGTCGATATTATCCGAGCCAAGCTCAGTCCGGATCCGGGCGAGCACGCGCTCCTCCGCCTCCTTTGTGAAATCCTTTTCCCTGAAAATCACGGAGATGTTGTCAATTCCCGAGGGTGAATGCTCATACGACAATCCCTCCTCTTCCATGATCTGGAGCAATCGCCTGCCGAATCCGACTTCCCGGTTCATCATGTACTTATCCACATACACTGCGCAAAAGCCGTCCGCACTGGCGATCCCGACCACGGCCCCGCCCTCATACTTCCGGTTCGGGACGATGCCCGTACCGGGCGCCTCGGGGCGGTTGGTGTTTTTTACGCAAATCGGGATCTTGGCCCGAACGGCCGGAATGATCGCCTCGTCGTGAAACACGCCGAACCCGGCATAGGCCAGCTCGCGCATTTCCCGATATGTTAACAACCCGATCGGCGCGGCACCGGGCACAATGCGCGGATCAGCCGAAAACACGGAGTCGACATCGGTGAAATTCTCATACAGGTCGGCCTGCACCGCCGCCGCCAGAATAGCCCCCGTGATATCAGAACCGCCACGGGGGAACGTCGCCACCGCACCGGAGATTGTATAGCCAAAAAAGCCGGGAAAAATACTGATGCCGGGCGCCGTTTTCAAGGACGCCAGCTTCGCGTAGGATTCCTGAAGCACGAGGGCGTTGCCGAAGTCGTCGCTCAACAGCATCCCCGCAGACTTGGGGTTCACGTAATGCGCATCCAACCCGTTCTTACGGAATATCTCGGCCACCAGCTTGGCGCTGTTGTCCTCACCCGCCGCCTTCATCAAATCCAGAAAACGACCGCGATGCGAGCCATCCGAGGCCACACGCCCACGCAAATCGGCTTCAATTTCACGAATCACGGCGTCCCCGACGCCTGCGTCCCGCTGGATCTCAGCGTAGCGTTCGACAATGGCTTTCAATTCCGCGTCTGCACTCCGCCCGGCCAGCTTCGCCTCGGCGCAGGCAATCAGCATATCGGTCACCTTGGTATCGTCAGGGCGGCGTTTACCAGGCGCCGACACCACCACGATCCGCCGGTCCGGATCCATCTTGATGATAGAACAGACCTTCAGAATCTGAACGGCATCCGCCACTGAGGATCCGCCGAACTTTGCCACCTTCAACCCGCATTTCGGTTTCGCTGTCATGATACCTTCTCAATTCCCGGATCTTCGATCCGTAAACAAACCGGCTTCGCCCCCAAGGCCTGCCGCTCCTCCAGGATCCGCAAGGCCTCCATAATATTCTTTTCCACCGCACGGTGCGTCAGAATTACCACCGAGACATGACGGCCTGCCCGGTTCGGCTCCTTTTGAAGGATGGACGCCAGACTGATCCCGTGCTGTCCCAAAACCGTGGCCACAACGCCGAGAATACCAGGCTTATCGAGCAGGGAGAGACGCAGGTAATAACGGCATTCCACCTCGCCCATGGATCGGAAGGTGATTTTTCCGGACGGGTTGGCCGGACTGTAACGGGCCTTCCTGCCACCGTCAGCCAGAATACGCGCCACTTCAGCCAGATCGCTCACCACGGCGCTAGCCGTCGGCAACCGCCCTGCCCCGCGCCCGGTGTAAACCGTCTGACCGACAATATCGCCATCCACCACCACGGCATTAAAAACCCCCATGACCGAAGAAAGCATGTGATCGTGCGGGACGAGGGTCGGATGAACCCGAACCTCCACCTCGCCGTCCGTCGCTTTGATCACCGCCAACTGTTTCACGCGATACCCGAAATCACGGGCGTACTCGATATCCGCCTTGTTCAGACCGCGGATCCCCTCCACATGAATTTTTTCCTTCGGCACCTGGACGCCATAGGCCAGGAAGGCCAGGATGGCTGCCTTATGCGCGGTATCGAATCCATCAATATCCAAGCCCGGATCCGCCTCAGCATAACCTGCCGCCTGCGCTTCCTTCAGGGCATGCTCGAAGGTCACCTGCTCACGTTCCATCTTGGTCAGAATGTAGTTGCAGGTGCCGTTCAAGATTCCAAAGACACGGTCAATCCGGTTGGAAACCAGCCCTTCCCGCAGGGCGCGAATGATTGGAACCCCGCCAGCGACACTAGCCTCAAACCAGATTCCGGTATTGTTCGCGGCCGCCAGGGCAAAGATTTCGCCGCCATGCTCGGCCAGAAGCGCCTTGTTCGCCGTGACGACGGGTTTGCCCAAACGCAGGGCGCGCAGGACAAAATCCCTGGCGAGTGTGGTGCCGCCGACCAATTCAATCACAACATCCACAGCCGGGTCATCAATCAAGGCGGCGGCATCCCGGGTCAACAAGGAGCGGTCAACCTTGACGCCCCTGTCCCGATCCAGATCAATATCCGCAATGCGCCGCATCACGAGTTTTACCCCGATGCGCTCGGCCAGGAGATCTCCGTTGCGCTGAAGCGCCTCGACCACGCCTGCGCCCACGGTACCAAATCCAAGAAGTCCAATTCCAATTTCTTTCATGATGCATTCCTCATCCTTCGAACCGGGCGATACTCTATAAGGAATCACGCCGGAAACAAGAATAAAGGCCGCATCGAAAGGAATTTGAGGGCTATGGGAGCCTTAGGCGACGACCACTGCCAGCGGATTCGATTTTCCGCAATGAGGACAGCGGTAGGTATCCGAATTTGGATTCTTGTCCTGCTCGGACAACATCAGACCGCACTTGCAGTTGCCCCTGAAGCGGCGGATCACAAGGGTCTTTGCCAAGGCACGCGCAAGGTCCTCTTTGCCGGTTTTGATTTCAGCTTCCCGACGACAAAGAATAGCTTCCTGACTTTTCATAACGACTCCCAATATTGCAATGGCATCAGCTCAGACCGGTGCGTTGTGCATGGTTTTTGGCGGGAGACCCGCCTCTCATGTGATTTTCTAATTCCGGACTATGCCACAAAAAAGCCTGAATCACCAGATGATTCTCCACGGTCCTCAAATTGGACGGCAAAAGAAGTGCGGTTATGCCACTCCAGAAATCTCATTGAATGCCGCAGCGGCAGTCTTCATATCCTCTTCCGTGGTCTGCCAGCCGAGACTGATCCTCACGGCGCCGTCTGGGAAGGTGCCAAGATGACCGTGCGCGTAGGGGGCACAATGCAGTCCTGCCCGGACGGCAATGTCAAACTGTCCGTCCAGAATGGCTGCCAGTTCAGCGGGCGCGAACCCGGGCAGGTTCAGGGTGACCAAGCCGACGCGGCCCTCGCCCCCCTGCTCTGAAATCGTCTTATCGGCACCGTACCAGTGAAATCGGCCTGCATCCTTGAGGGCTCCCTGAAAGACGGCAAGAAGCCTCCGCTCACACGGCAGGATGGACTCCACCCCGCGCTCCAGGATAAGCCGGATTCCCTCGCGCAATCCCGCAAGACCCATGACATTGGGAGTCCCGCCTTCCAGACGGTGCGGATACGCGCCGGGATGGACAGGGCTCGAGGTATCCCCACCGGTGCCCCCTTCCCGCCATGGCATCACGTTCGCCCGCTCGCCCACAACCAGTCCCCCCGTTCCCGTGGGGCCCAGAAGAGCCTTGTGACCGGTAAAGGCCAGTAGATCAATGCACGCCGCACCCATAGTAATTGGGATCACGCCTGCGCTTTGTGCGGCATCCACCAGAAGCAGGGCGTTTTTGTCCCGGACAATTTTCCCGATGGCTTCGACCGGCTGGATCGTCCCGGTAACATTCGAAACCTGCGTGATCGCCACCAGGCGGGTGGCTGGCGTGAAGGCCCGCGCCACATCACCGGGATCAATCCTGTGATCCGAACCCACCTCAAGCCGGGTAAGCGTAATCACCCCATCGGCCGCCAGGCGGTTCAAGGGGCGCGAAACCGAGTTATGCTCCAACACGGACGTGATGACATGATCACCGGGCTTCAGGACTCCCTTGATGGCCATATTCAGGGCGTCCGTTGCGTTCAAGGTAAAAACAATACGTTCCGGTTTCGAAAAGCAGAACAGGCGCGCCAGGAGTCGGCGCGTGTCCTCCACCATCGCCTCCGCCTCGGTGGCCCGATGATGGCCGCCTCGCCCCGGATTGGCGGCCGATGTCCGGGCAAAGTCATCCATAGCCCGGAACACCCGCTCGGGTTTTGGGAAAGAGGTGGCCGCATGGTCGAGATAAATCATTAGACCCCAACATACCTGGCATAAATTGACTTAGCCACACCCGGATCCGTCGTGCCGCTAATCACCGCCCGGCCATCTGGAAACACCGTCAACTGATACTCATCCACGGCAATCTTCAACAGGAAGCGGTTCCCCTCCAGTTTTGCCAACGGAGCCAGGCGACTGGCCAACGCCGCCAGATCTAATTTCGCCCCATCCCGCCGGTTGATTTGAATCGAATTCCGACCGCACAGGGTGGTGGCTTCAGAGCCCATTGCCCCCTCCAGATAACTGAAGTCGCGCCGTCCACAACAGGCACACTCGGGGTTGCGAGGCGGCAGATCCACGCACGCCAACCGGTTGCCCCATAGATCGATCCGAGTGATCCGGCGATTCACCAGTGCCCGATGCCCGGCGAGAATCTTCAGGGCCTCGGAAACCTGGAGGGAGGCCACACACCCCACCACCGGCCCGATGACGCCCGCCGTATCACAGGTGGGCGACACCCCCGCCGCTGGAGCACTTTCAAACACACAACGCAGACACGGCGTCTCCCGGGGAAGAATGGCAAAGGTCAACCCCTCTGCCCCCACACAGGCCCCGTAAACCCAGGGAATGCTATGCTTCACCGAGTAGTCATTGAGAAGAAAGCGAGCCTCAAAGTTGTCCGTCGCATCCAAAATCAGATCAGCCCCAGCCAATAATCGGTCAATCGTCGAAGGATTAACATCGGCAACGACCCCTTCTACTTTGACCAGGGAATTTACCTGCCGCAATTTTCGTTCGGCAGCCACCGCCTTGGGCAACAGTTCCCTGACATCCTGTTCATCAAAAAGAATCTGGCGCTGGAGATTGCTTTCCTCAACAAAATCGCGATCAATCAGGCGCACCGAGCCCACCCCGGCACGAACGAGAAGCGAGGCCTGAAAGGTTCCCAACGCGCCACATCCGACCAGAGCCACTGAGGATGCCGATAAGGCGACCTGCCCCTCCGCGCCAATTCCGGCGAACAGAACCTGCCGGGAATAGCGGTGAGGCACCTCTGCTGAATTCAAATTGTCCTTGGACTTCATCATAACCGTTTCACCAAGCTGAAAAGCTAACATGTGCCTCCAACCCAGAACAAGCGAGTATTGCGGCCCCCCTCAACCAGGTGGCAAAATTGCCGTATCACCACATTGGACATTCCCCGTACCGGCTCCTATGATACGCGACAGTCCACAACCCAAGGATACACTCATGAGCAAGACAATCGGCTTTGACAATGACCTCTACCTCCGGGAACAAACCGCCGCCATCCTTGAACGGGTCAATCAATTCGACAAGCTTTATCTCGAATTCGGGGGGAAACTCCTTTTTGACTACCATGCCTCCCGCGTGCTCCCCGGCTACGACCCCAATGTCAAAATGCGACTTCTTCACCAGCTCAAGGATAAAGCCGAGGTGATCCTCTGCATTTATGCGGGTGATATTGAACGAAAGAAAATGCGGGCGGACTTCGGAATTTCCTACGATACCGATGCCATGAAACTCATTGATGACCTCCACGACTGGGATGTTGATGTCACCGCCGTGGTCATCACCCGCTATGATAACCAGCCGTCCGCCGACCAATTCAAGAACAAGCTCGAACGACGAGGAATCCGCGTCTACACGCATCGCATTACCAAGGGATATCCCTCCAACGTGGATCTGATTGTCAGCGATGCCGGTTATGGCGCCAACCCGGCCATTGAAACCACAAAACCGCTCGTGGTCGTCACCGCACCCGGCCCGGGAAGTGGGAAACTGGCCACTTGTTTGACCATGCTGTATCATGACCACCGGAAGGGCCGAAAAGCAGGGTATTCCAAATTTGAGACGTTCCCCATCTGGAACCTACCCCTGAAACATCCCGTCAACACCGCCTACGAGGCCGCCACCGCCGATCTCCGGGACGTCAATCTGATTGACCCCTTCCACCTTGAGGCCTACGGAAAAACCAGCGTAAACTACAACCGGGACATCGAAGTTTTCCCTGTCGTCAAAAGCATCCTTGAACGCATCAGTGGTGAGGTTATCTATCGCTCCCCGACGGACATGGGCGTCAACCGGGCGGGTTTCGGGATCTGCAATGACGCCGTGGTCCGGGAAGCCGCCAAGCAGGAAGTCATCCGGCGCTTTTTCCGTTACTCGTGCGAATACGTGATGGGCTCCGCCGATGCCGATGCGGTTCAACGCACCGAGCGGCTGATGCAGGAATTGGGCTTACGCCCGGAAGACCGCCGCGTGGTCTCCCCGGCTCGCCAGGCCGCTATCGACGGTGCCGCGACAGGTAAAGGTAATTTGGGGATTTTCTGTGGTGCGGCGCTGGAACTGGCCGACGGAACCCTCATCACGGGAAAGAATTCCCCCCTAATGCATGCCGCCTCAAGCGTCATCCTGAATGCCATCAAGCACCTGGCCGGAATCCCGGATAAAATCCACCTGCTCCCGCCCAGTGTCACGCAATCCATTGGCACCCTGAAGCGCGACATCCTGGGTCGCAAGACCGAAAGCATGACCCTGGATGAAACCCTGATCGCACTCTGCATCAGCTCCACATCAAACCCAACATCGCAGGTTGCCATGGAAAGCCTCAAGGAATTACAGGGCTGCGAAATGCATTCCACGCATATCCCTTCACCGGGCGATGAGGCGGGATTAAAGCGCCTGGGAATCAATGTCACCAGCGACCCATTATTCCCCACACGAAACCTTGTTGAACTCTAGGGTAAACGGGGAAAACTCAACGCATGTTGACGGGAACCGTCCGGAGCGCCTTGGTCTCTTCGAGCTTTTCCTCGGCATCGGCGGGGTCGGTTGCGGGAATCACCAGATCCGCCATCACAGCGGTCTCTTTCGGGCTGACCTCGACTACGCCCCCGTCCACCACAAATAACCGGATCGCGCCTTCGGATTCTATCTTGAGAATCCCGATTCCAACGGCGGCCACCATCTGGGCATGGCGGGCCAGAATGCCGAAATACCCCTCGGGACCGGGACAGACGACACTGTCGGCGGCCCCATTAAAAAAGGTCTTATCGGGCGTGGACAGAAGGACCCGGAACATCATGCCGCGCCCCCGCTCAACTTACGGGCCTTCTTAATCACATCGTCAATATTCCCGACCATGTAAAAGGCCTGCTCCGGAATCTTGTCGTGCTTGCCTTCCAGAATCTCCTTGAAGGAATGAACGGTATCAGCCAACTGAACATAGGCGCCATTCATGCCGGTGAACTGCTCCGCCACGAAAAATGGTTGTGAGAGAAATTTCTGAACCTTCCGGGCGCGTTCCACGGTCAGCCGATCTTCCTCGGACAATTCATCCATACCCAGAATGGCGATGATATCCTGAAGTTCCTTATAGCGCTGGAGGATTTCCTGAACCCCGCGCGCCACCTGATAATGTTCCTCGCCGACAATATCGGGCGAAAGAATCGTGGAAGTTGACGCCAGAGGATCCACAGCGGGATAAATTCCCAACTCGGAAATGGCCCGGGACAGCTCGGTCGTCGCATCCAGATGGGCAAATGTGGTGGCAGGCGCAGGATCGGAATAATCGTCCGCAGGCACATACACCGCCTGGATCGAGGTGATCGAACCGTTCTTGGTCGAGGTAATCCGCTCCTGCAATTCACCCATATCTGTCCCCAGAGTGGGCTGGTACCCCACCGCCGACGGAATACGTCCGAGTAATGCAGACACCTCGGATCCGGCCTGCGTGAAACGGAAAATGTTATCGATAAAGAGCAGCACATCCTGCTTGAGTTCATCACGGAAATATTCCGCCACGGTCAGCGCCGAAAGCGCGATTCGCGCCCGGGCACCCGGCGGTTCATTCATCTGCCCGAACACCATGGCGGTCTTCTTAATGACGCCGGATTCCCGCATTTCACGGTACAGCTGGGTTCCTTCACGAGTACGCTCGCCCACCCCGGCAAAGACCGAATACCCGCCATGCTCCGTGGCTATGTTCCGGATGAGTTCCTGGATCAGCACCGTCTTCCCCACACCGGCACCCCCAAAAAGACCGATTTTACCGCCTTTTTTGTAGGGTGCGAGCAGGTCAATGACCTTGATCCCGGTGACCAGAATCGTGTCCTTGGTATCCTGATCCTCGAAACGCGGGGCGGGACGATGAATGGGAAGGCGCTTCTCGCTCTCGATGGGCCCGGCGTTGTCAATGGGCTCTCCAAGCAGGTTCATCACCCGTCCGAGGGTACTGGGCCCCACCGGCACCGTAATGCCTTCCCCGCAGTTGTGAACGTCCATCCCGCGCACCAGGCCATCCGTGGAATCCATGGCAATGGTCCGGGCCAGGTTGTTCCCCAGATGCTGGGAGACTTCCAGGGTTAGATTCCAAGGCTTGTCACTGATGAAGGGATTCGTCACTTGAAGTGCGGTCAAGATGGGCGGCAACTGGTTCTCCGGAAACTCGACATCCACCACTGGGCCAAGCACCTGCACCACTTTTCCCTTAATCTCTGTATTGTCATTGCTCATAGCATAGTCCTCTCACATCTCACCACTTCACTTCAGCGCCTCGGCGCCAGCAACAATTTCCGTCAATTCTGTTGTAATCGCCGCCTGCCGCGCACGATTACGTTGAAGGGTAATCTGGCGGATCAGGTTATCGGCATTCGAACTCGCCTGCTCCATGGCCTTCATACGGGCACTGTGCTCGCCCACCGAACTGCTCAGTAACGAGGTATACACCTTGAGGCTCACAATCCGCGGCAACAAGGCGTTCAGTAATTCCTGTGGATTGGGCTCCAGAATCCAACCCGCAACCGGCTTCTCCCCGCGCCCCGCGTTCAAGGTCGTCAGGTCCATCGGAACAATCCGTTCAACCAGGGGTTTCTGTGACATCGCGCCCTGCACCGCATTATAGGCCAGATAGACTTCATCCACGCGGCCGCCGGCAAAGGCCGCCTGTAAAGCGCGTCCGATCCGGTGAGCATGCTGAAAATCCGGACGACCCATGACATCCTCGTAAAACCGTTCAACGGTTGCCCTGTTCTTAAAAAAAGAATAGCCGCGTCGTCCGCAAAAACTCATCAGAACCGACCTGCCCTGGGATTCCTGATCCCGACTCCAGAGCGAGAGCGCCTTGATCAAGTTATTGTTGAACCCGCCGCACAATCCCCGGTCTGATGTGATGAGCAAAACCAAAACGTTCTTTACAGTCTTGCGGGGCGTCACCAACACATGCTCGCCAGGCGATACCGCAGCCCCCATCCGGCCCAGAATCCCCGACATCCGTTGGGCGACAAGCTCCACCCGCTTTTCCGCATCCTGGGCACGCCGCAATTTATTCACCGAGACCAGCTTCATGGTCTTGGTCAACTTGCGTGTACTCCGGAGTCGGGTCAGCTTGACATTAAATTCTTTAAGCGTTGGCATGCGGGGCAATATCCGGTCAGGCTGACTTCACCGACAAGCGTTTAAGCACGGCTTCCAAAGCCGCCTTGACTTCAGGCGTCATCGCTTTTTCCTTGGCAAACAACTTAAGATATTCGCACGGTTCGCGATCAAGGGACTCAAATAACTCCGACTCGAACATCCTGACCTTGGCCACGGGGATCGAGTCCAGAAAGCCCTGAGTTCCGGCATAGATGATGGCCACCTGCTTGGCCACCGGGATGGTTGCATGGACCCCCTGCTTCATTAATTCCATCAGGCGGCGGCCCCGATCCAATTGCTTTCGGGTGGCCGCATCCAAATCGGATGCAAACTGTGAAAATCCCGCCAGTTCACGATACTGCGCCAATTCCAAGCGCAAGGAACCTGCCGTCTGCTTCATGGCCTTCAACTGGGCATCGCCACCCACGCGGGAGACGGAAATACCGGGATTCACGGCGGGCCGCTGACCCGAATTGAACGCATCGGTTTCCAGAAATATCTGGCCGTCCGTGATGGAAATCACATTGGTCGGGATATACGCGGAAACATCACTGCCCTGGGTTTCAACAATCGGCAGGGCCGTAAGACTTCCCCCGCCCATTTCCGGGCTGAATTTGGCGGCCCGTTCCAGCAACCGGCTGTGAAGATAGAACACATCACCGGGAAAGGCTTCGCGACCGGGCGGACGCCGAAGAAGCAGGGAGACCTGGCGATACGCCTGAGCCTGCTTGGTCAAATCGTCAAAGACAATCAAGGCATGGCGACCGCTATCCCGGAAATATTCCGCCATGGTACAGCCCGTGTAAGGCGCCAGATACTGCATAGGAGCGGGATCCGAAGCCGTTGCCGCAATGATGGTGGTGTAGTCCATGGCGCCGTATTTCTTCAACTTTTCGCACACCTGAACCACCGTCGAACGCTTCTGCCCAATGGCCACGTAGAAGCACATGACGTTCTCACCGCGCTGATTGATAATGGTATCAATCGCCAGGGAGGTCTTGCCGGTTTTTCGGTCGCCAATAATCAGTTCACGCTGACCCCGCCCGATCGGCGTCAGCGCATCAATCACCTTGATTCCGGTTTGAAGTGGTTCCCGGACATCCGCCCGCTCGATAATGCCGGGTGCCTTGACTTCAATTTTCCGCATTTCCATGCCTTGAATGGCGGGGCCGCCGTCAATGGGCCGTCCCAGCGCATCCACCACGCGTCCCGCAAGGGCTTCTCCCACGGGCACGGAGGCGATCCGACCGGTCCGGCGGGCACTGTCCCCCTCCTTGATCTCACGGTCTTCGCCGAACACCGCCACGCCGATGTTATCTTCCTCCAAATTCAGCGCCAGCCCGGTGAGACCGCCATGGAACTCCACGAGTTCGCCGGCCATCACGCCCGCCAGGCCATGTACATGGGCAATGCCATCCCCGACACTCAGCACCGTGCCCACTTCGGAGACATCCACCTTCTGGTCAAACTCGGACAGTTGTTTCCGTAGAATCGACGCAATTTCCTCGGGTCTTAAATCAGCCATACGCCCACCTTGCCGTTATCCGGCCATCATCGTTTGCCTGACCAGGCGAAGCCGCGCGGCCAGACTATAGTCATACACCGTATCACCAACCTGCAACCGGCATCCGCCGAGCAGCTCGGGATTTTCTGTCATTTCCAATAAAACCTGTTTACCCATCCGGCGCCCCACCTGAACGGCCATATGATCGACCGTATCCGAGGACAAGGGAAAAGCGGAATCCAGCCGACCCCGAACAATCCCCTTCCGAATCTCCTCCTGATCCTGAAATTCAGCGCACATTTCCGCCAGGAGCCCGAACCGGCGCTTGGACTCGATAAAACGCAAAAAACGCCAGGTCAGCGGATGAACCCAATTCCGGAACAACGCCTCGACCGCCCCGGTTCTGAGGTGGCTCGGAATCAGATAATTCCGAACGAACTCCCGCAACTCACCCGATTCCGAAAGCAGTGCCCGCACCTTCGCTACATCTTCGGAAACAGCCTCAAGTGCATGGGCGCCTTGGGCGAGGTCATGCAAGGCTGCCGCATAACGATGGGCTGCGCGGGATCGGAGCTTCATTTGCGATCCAGCTCCTTCGTCATATCCCCGACCAGCGCCCGGTTCCGCTCCGTGTTCATATTCTCAGCCAGGATTTTACCCGCCAGTTCAATGACCAATTCCGTGGTTTCAAGGCGCAAAGCGGCTCGGGCCTGCCCGGTGGCGGCCTCGATATCCCTCCGCGCCTCCTCCAGCAAGGCCTTCGACTTTTGCTCCGCCCTGTCCTGCACCAACCGGGCCGTTTCCTGTGCCGCCACGCGGGCTTCCGCAACCAGCTTCTGCGACTCACGCTCGGCCGCTTGCAGCATCTCGCGATTGCGAACCTCTGTGGCAGCGGCTTCCGTGCGCGCCTTCTCCGCCTGCTCCAGAGCGTCCCGGATGGACTTTTCCCGCATGTCCAGCACCTTCAGGATCGGCTTCCAGGCAACCTTATACAGCACCAGAGCCAGCAACAGGAAGGTGACCCAGGTCAGGATCATCATCGGGGCCGACACGTCCATCACATTCGGCGCCGCCCCATGGGTCGCCGCCGGAGGGACTTCAACCACTCCTTGAGTATGAGGATCCGATTCCATGCCGGTTTACTTTCCCAAAAGACAAATCACCGCGCAGAACAAAGCCGTTCCCTCAACCAACGCAGCCACGATCAACATGGTCACCTGGATTTTTGCGGCCATCTCCGGCTGCCGCGCCATCGCGCCTACTGCCGACGCGCCCACCAACCCGATGCCGAGCCCGGCTCCGATCGTAACCAACCCTGCCCCAATACCCGCTACTGAACCGCTTAACATATACCGTATCCTTTCTGTTAAAAACCCCTACTCCATCTCATAAACTCTCAATGCGCAGGATGATACCGCTCCCCGATAAATATAGCGGAAAGCAACGTGAAAATATAAGCCTGCAAGAACGATACAAACACTTCCAGCAAATAGATTCCCAGCGCCCCTAGAAGCGCCGGTGCCGCATAAAGTCCGAACATCACGATCATGCCCAGCAGGGAATAAATCACAAGATGGCCCGCCAGCATATTGGCAAACAACCGGATGGCCAGAGCCATGGCGCGAATGAACATACTCAGGATTTCAATAGGAACAATCATAATCAACATCAGCCGGGGCACCCCGGGCGGAGCAAACCCCTTGCAAAAAGCCACAAACCCGGTCCGGGAAATTGCCCCGATGATCATGAATCCCAGAGTGATCAGGGACAAAGCCGCCGTCACGCCGAGATTTGCCGTCGCTGTGTAAAAACAGGGAATCAGCCCGGCCAGATTCATGACCAGAATGAAGAAAAACAATGTGCAGAACATCGGCGCCATCCGGGTTCCATCCTTTTCGCCCAAAAACGGAATCACCATTTCGTTCCGGATGTACTTGGCAAAAGTCTCCAGAACATTCAACAGTCCGGTTGGAACCGGCTTCGCATGACGGGCAGCAAGCCCGAAAACAAGAGCAATCAACACGGCCACGCCAATGACCATCACGCCATTGACGGTCAAATGAAACGGAAGTTCGGTGTGAACGTTCGGAAGCCAGGTCCAGCGGGAGGAATCCATCACATGGTGCATCATGTAGGCCTGAACGGCCTCACTTCGAGCCTGCACCGTCGTCACGGCCTCCGCCGCATTCGTTAGAATTACCTCACTCAATCCGACTCCCTGAATTTGCCTGAGACTGATAAAGGGTTTTTACCTCCACCAGCATCAGAATAAAAAACACCATGAATACTGAAACAAAGAAAGAACCACGCTCTTCTTTGTACGAAATCAGAATGTAAGCAAAGATTCCCATAAGGGTCAACATCCGGAATACATTGCCCACGATTCCCCAGCCAACAAAAGCCCTCTTTGAGCCCCCAAGGGCACGACGATTGAACTCCCGTGCCGCGACGAAATTTATCGCCGCCACGCTCCACCCGCCTGCCACAGCCCCCCACGATACTTCGGGAACGACCCACCACGCCATCACTACTCCCAGAATCCCGGCAACAATCACAGCCCACACCCAAATCCTAAAAGCGCCACCAGAAGTCATCAGCCCTCCTCATTCTTCTGATTCCTGACTTCTGACTTCTGACTTCCAGCTTCCGCCCTCCGCGCCTGCTCATTAAGCATACGGATCACAATCCAGACCTCATAGGCGCCATAGGCCAATCCGGCTACAATACCGGCCACCGTAAAGAAAATCGCGCCATCCCCGCGTTTCTGATCAATGAAATAGCCTAGAAATGAAAACACGGCCATTCCCACGGCAAAATTCATCCCCAACATCAAGGCGCGCCCCATCTCATTGCGCTCACCGGGCCCCGAAAAAATAACTCGCATCATAACACACCTGATTTTCTTTTCATGGCCACCAAAGCCCCCGCAAAGGCGACCAACGCAACTACTTCGCAGGGGATTCCGAAAAGCCAGTCGCCGTAACGGGTATAGAGCGTGGGCTCAAAGTCATCGCCGGGAATCGACACCTGCCAGCACGACACGAGGGACTCCGGAGCCTTTCCCTTTTCATTCCGTGTTGGGTCCACAATCAAACCGGTAGGCTGGATGAGGCATGAAATTCCTGAGTTAGCCACCCGAATGGCAGGAACCCGATTCTCAATACACCGGAATACACAATGACTGAGATGTTGGACCGGGCCAGCCGAACGGTCAAACCAGGCATCATTCGTCTGGTTGATCAACAACCGGGCACCTGCCTTGACAAAAGCCCGCGACAATCCAGCCATAATATCCTCGAAGCAGATCATCACCGAAAAGGCCCAGGCAGGATCCCCGACCGTGAACACCGTCGCCTCCCGGCCCGGCGAGCAATTCCACCCCATGGGCGCCAGATCAGCCAACGCAGGTATGAGCCCGCTCAGGGGAATATATTCTCCGAAGGGAACCAGATGTTGTTTGTTGTAGCTCCGAACCAGAAGCCCGTTTGTCTGAAACAGAAAACTACCGTTGTAACAAAGCGTTTGCGTCCCCAGATTGATCACATCCATGGACCCCACCAGCAAGGGGACCCCCTGCCGACCCATTTCGGAAGCCAGTTCCTTGGATTCGCCTTCCTCGGTGACACAATAGGGAGTCGCCGTTTCAGGCCAGATCACAAGATCCGGCCGCGTAACTCCCTCCTGCAATGCCTGCCCGGTCAGACGCCGGAAGGTGGAATGGATCAGATCAATCTGCTCCTGCGACCATTTTTTCACCTGGGGAATCGCGGGTTGAATTCCCGCAATCAGCACCCCGCCCTCCTGGGGTGTGTAGTGACGAATCACGCCCATTCCGAATCGAAAGCACAGGACGATCGCCATCAGTACGACGAAAAGCTCCAGATTGGGTCTGTATTTTTTCTCCGCCCTCGAGGGTAAATGGCGCATCACGGTAAAGGCAATTCCGGTGTTCGCCAGCATGACCAGTGCGGACACTCCCGGCACCCCGACCCACTGGGCACACTGAATCAGGACGAGATTCCGGTACTGGGATATCCCAAGCAGATTCCAGGGGAACCCGGTGAGCCAGGCTGATCGCATCATCTCACCCCCCACCCAAAGCACGGGAATCAGCACCGTCAGCAACAGGGTCTTCCAAAGTGTCTCCGTGCCGATTTTACCCGCCACCCACACCACCGTCATGGCGAAGACGCCAAAATATAAAGCACAGTAAACCGATAATCCCATCCACCCCAAAATGATCAGAAAGGCAGGCGCAGGGGAGGTTTCAAAGAGGCAGAGCATCCAACTCATGGAAACCAGCCAGAAGACAAACCCAGCCGAAAACCCCAGAAGAAAAAAGGGCTTCGCCCGAAACATCTTGCCATGATTATCTCTGACACCCTGCAGAAGCGCCAGCAACAAGGGGATCAGGGCGACCCAGGCGATTTGACCGGACTCAAACGGAGGAAACGACAACGCGAGCAGGAGTCCCGACAGCACAGCGGCTCCCCACCGCCAATACTGACGAACACAGGCCTTGGCATGTTCGAAGGTCGCCATTAAAACTTAGTCGTTTTCCCCGCAACACTTCTTGTATTTCTTTCCACTTCCGCAGGGGCAGGGATCATTTCGCCCGACTTTTTCGACCTGCCTCCGAACCGGTGTGGAGGCGGCTTTCAGAGCCGCCTGCATGGCTTCATCGCCGCCCCGGACAGAGGAACGGGAGGAGTCCGGAGTGGACTCCCCGCCATGACCGAGCACTGAAACACCATCGTGGATGGTCTGGGTTGGAATCTGGCGCATGAACCGTTCAAAGGCCAGGATCTGAGCCGAGGCCCGGAAAATCTTCTCGCATATCTCCTCCCGGATATCATCCATCAAGGTCGCGAACATCCCGTAGGCTTCACGCTTGTATTCCACCAGAGGATCCCGTTGCCCGTAGGCGCGCAAGCCAACCCCCTGCCGAAGCCCATCAATGCTCCTCAGGTAATCCTGCCAATGCTGATCGATCGACTGCAACATCACCTGACGCTCGACATTCTGCATGAGTGCCCCGCCATCGGCGGCAACCTTGACTTCATAGGCATCCCGGACCTTGTTGAAAATCAACTCCGTCACGGCATCAAGATCATCCTTGCCGAAAGTCAGTTCCTCGCGCTTCACGGAAATCGGGAAGGTGGTGTGCAGCCAGATCAGAAACGCCTCACAGGCATCCGCTTTTCCGCCTTTGAGCATCTCCTCGACATGGCCTGAAATCACTTCGAAAATGACATCATACAGCAACTCCCGGGTTTCGTTGCTGCGCACGATATCCCCGCGGAATGAATACAGGATCGTCCTCTGTTTATTCATCACATCATCATATTCCAATGTGCGCTTGCGGATTGAGAAATTCTGTTGCTCCACCCGGCGCTGGGCGGTCTCGATGGACCGGTTCAGCAGGCGATGCTCGAGCATTTCCCCCTCCTCCATGCCAAATCGTTCCATGAAGCCGGCAATGCGGTCTGAACCGAAGAGCCGCATCAGGTCATCCTCAAGCGAGACATAGAACCGGGACATGCCGGGATCCCCCTGACGGGCACAGCGCCCCCTCAATTGGCGGTCAATACGCCGGGATTCGTGCCGCTCGGAAGCGATGACGTAAAGGCCGCAGGGGTTTTCGAGTAGCCGATCCTTGAGGGTCTTTCCGTTCTTTTTGTCAGATAATGTCTCCTGAGAGAGAATGGTTTCCCGTGGAATCCAGACGACGCCCTCACCCAACTTGATGTCGGTCCCTCGACCGGCCATATTGGTGGCAATTGTCACGGCGCCCTTCTGCCCGGCGCGGGCGACAATATCCGCCTCACGCTCGTGGTTTTTTGCATTCAGCACATTGTGGGTGATCTTGGCGCGACTCAGCATCCGGCTTACCAGTTCGGAGGTCTCCACAGAAATCGTACCCACCAGAACCGGCTGGCCCCGGGTATTACACTCCGTAATCTCATCCACGATCGCCTTGAATTTCTCGCGCTGGGTCTTGTAAACCACATCATTTTTATCCACACGGCGCACCGGCCGGTTGGTTGGAATCACCATCACATCCAGTTTGTAAATCTGATGGAATTCATCCGCCTCGGTTTCCGCCGTACCGGTCATGCCGCCCAGTTTCTTGTACATCCGGAAATAGTTCTGGATCGTGATCGTGGCGAGGGTCTGTGTTTCCCGCTCGATCTTGACTCCTTCCTTCGCCTCGACGGCCTGGTGCAAGCCATCACTCCAGCGACGCCCGGGCAGAATTCGCCCGGTGTATTCATCCACGATGAGCACCTGATTTTCCTGCACCACATACTGAACATCCTTTTCATAGATGCAGTAGGCCTTGATGAGCTGATCCACATTGTGGATGCGTTCGCTGCGCAGGGAAATCTTTTCCTGATAGTCGAGTCGGCGCTTGGCCCGCTCGGTCTCGGTCAGGGAAGTATCACCATCAAGATCGGACATGACGGAAATAAGATCAGGAAGAACATAGGCTTCGGGATCGGAGGGACTCATCTCCTCACACCCCTTTTCGGTCAGCGTGGCATCATGACCCTTCTCGTCAATGTTGAAGAAAAGCTCTTCGCGCAATTCACGGGCCTGCTCTTTATACATATCCGTGAGCATCATGCCTTCCACCTTCTCCAGAAGCCTCCGGACAGCCGGTTCCTCCAGGAGATGCATCAGTTGCTTGTGCTTGGGCATACCATGATGGACCTGGTAAAGCTTCTGCATCGCCAGGTCATCTTTCTTTTCCTCGATCGCTGTACGCGCCTCGACAAGCAGACGATTGCACAATTCGGATTGACGGCGAACGAGCCGCTCGACCCGGGGCTTGAGATCCAGATACTGGTTTGAGGAAACCGGGGCGGGCCCGGAAATAATAAGCGGAGTCCTGGCTTCATCAATCAGAATGCTGTCAATTTCATCAATCAGCGCGAAAAAATGCCCCCGTTGAACCTGATCCTCGGGACGCCAGGCCATGCCATTATCACGGAGATAATCAAATCCGAATTCACTATTGGTTCCATAGGTAATGTCCTTGGCGTACTCGGCGCGACGCTCCTCGGAATTCATAGTGTTCTGGATGCAGCCCACCGACAGTCCAAGATACCGGAATACCTGCCCCATCCACTGCGAATCGCGGCGGGCCAGGTAATCGTTCACTGTGACCAGATGAATATTGTTGCCGGTCAGAGCATTCAGATAAAGCGGAAGGGTAGCCACCAGGGTTTTGCCTTCACCCGTTGCCATTTCAGCAATTTTCCCCTTGTGAAGCGCAATTCCGCCCATCAACTGGGTGTCAAAAGGCACCATATTCCATGTCAGTTCATGCCCACAGACATCGAACCGGGTTCCCTCCATGCGCCGACAGGCATTTTTGATCACGGCAAAAGCCTCGCACAGAATGTCGTCCGGAGTCTCCCCCTTGATCAGGCGGGCCTTGAATTCCTCAGTCTTGGCCTTCAGTTGAGCTTCCGTGAGCGACTGATACTGCGCTTCGAGCTCGTTGATCTGGAGAACCAGCGGCTGCATTTTTTTTACATCACGCTGATTTTTAGTTCCGATAATTTTTCTTAACAACCACTGCATACGTTTAATTCCTCATCTGGCCGAAACCCCATGTCCTTATCCCTTGCGGGCCGAATTCAAACAGCCTTCCACTGTAGGCCATTACCGCCGTTATTGCCAGCCAGAATACGGTATGTTACCCTTTCGCGCAAAACATGACGCCAAATCAAAACCATTCTGAGACAACTAACCTCGAGACGGTTCTGGAACCTATTCAGGAATCCGCACCTCTTTCCCGTGATCCCGATATGGCCACCCTGGCCTCCCATTACCAGGCCATTATCCGGGATCGAACGATCCGCCAACCCATCCCCTACCTTTTTTCACGGGAGCTCGGTAAAGGCCGCCAGGGAATCGTTTTTCTGGCCACGCGACAGGGGGGACGCGGCAGCATGACTCGACATGCGGTCAAACTGCACGATCCCACCATTTATTCTTCCGTTGAAAAATACTGGAGGGATATGGGGCGGCTGGCATGTCAGGTTTCAAAACTCCAGCCCGTCCAGAGCGACAACCTGGTTACCCGGGAATCCTACGATGAGGCCAACGGAATCGGATATCTCCAAATGGCGGTTATTGACGGGATCGATCTTCAGTTCCTTCTGGGCGGAACGCACCTGGCCATTGCCCGAAGTCAGTCCACGGATGAGGAGTGGGATCATTTCATGACCACTCTTTTTCGCATGGAGGGTTCCCGATTCATGCTTCAACCCGGTGTGGCTCTCTACATTCTTCGCAAAATCCTGCTGGGTCTGATGGTGCTTCATACAGCGGATTACCTGCACGCCGACATCAAGCCATCAAACATCATGATCGACCGGATGGGCTCGGTCAAACTGGTGGACTTCGGCCGGGCTGTAGAGCTTGGCGAAAGGGTCAGCATTCTGCTGGGAAGCCCCATTTATATGGCGCCAGAAACCCACCGACTGGAACCCGGGCTTGCCCAAAGCGACCTGTTCAGCGCTGGCCTGGTGGCCCTTGAAATGCTTTGCGGAGAAACCCTCGAGGCTTGCATGGAAATGCCGGATGACGAACTATTGACATTCAAAATGACCCTCATGGATCGGATGGAAGCCCTGCTTCCCGAGCATATTCGCAAAAGCAAGCGTTTGGTGAAACTGCTCAAGCGGTTCCTGCATCCCAAACCGTCCCACCGCTACTCCAGCGCCAAGGAAGCGGAGGAAAGTTACTACCGGTTGCGTGGAATTTACCGGGAAATGGGGCTCGATGCCGATACCGAATACGACCGTGAACTCCTGACATATCTACAAAAAATCACCGACCCGTTCACGGGATACCTCAATCCGAGACTGGAGTAAAGGGGAAAGAAGAAGGGGTTCAGGGGTTCAGGGGGTCAGGGGTTCAGGAGGGTTGGCCACGAAATAGTTCTGGGTATCGCGGCGTTCGAGGCGGAGGGCTCCTCGTTCCAGCAAATCTTTGAGTGTTTCTTCCACCTCGGATACAGACTGGCCCGTAGTGGCCGAAATATCACTTACTGTGCAGGGATGCCGCTGAAGCAGGGACAGAATCCGGCCGACCAAATCCTCTTGAGCAACAGACTCCGTCCAGGGCTGGGTGTGCGGCGAGGCCGCCCCTACGACTTCGGCAACCGGGTTGAACAGTCCAGCTAATTCATTCAATTTATAGACCGGAACAGAAAGAGTTTTCCCATCCTGCGCAGGACGGGTTGCCGTATTGAGATGAATGCGGTCGGGAGCAATGAGACGTGCAATATCAGCAATCCGAGTCATCCAGGCGGGAGTATCATTCACTCCCGGCACTGCGAAAACCTCAAGCCAGTATTCACCTTTGAACTCCCGGCGTAACGCCTTAAGTCCACCCACAAAGGCATCAAATCTCAACTCGGAATGGGGATGATGGGCCTGTTCAAATGACGCCTGATCCCATGAACTGAGGGTCGCTTTCACCACCTCCGCTTTGATGGCGGCGGCACGGACTTCGGGTAGGGAGAAAAGAGAACCGTTGCTGAGCAGGATGCGGCGGAGTTTTGAGCGGACGCCAATCGCGTCAATCACCTCTCCAAATCGGGAATGAAGCGTCGGTTCGCCTCCTCCCGCCAGAGTGACACAATCCGCCTGTCCGTCATGGGCAAGCCAATGGTCAAATTCGGCCAGAACATCGGCCACGGGAACATAGTCCCGCCGCTCGAGAGTTTTAAGGGTAGTCACCCCAACCTGACAGTAGGGGCAGTCATAGGTGCACACCTTGAGGGGCACCAGATCGATACCAAGAGAACGGCCCAGTCGCCGTGAGCGAACTGGGCCGAAAAGAAACCTATACCCGTCTTGCATCACACAGGGGAAATGGCCTCAACCGGGCATTCACCGGCGCACAAACCGCAATCCACGCACTTGTCCGCGTCAATCACGTACATTTTGTCGCCTTCCGTAATCGCTTCCTGCGGGCAAACGGGAGCACAACTTCCACATTTCGTACACTTGTCCGAGATAACATACGCCATGATTCTTCTCCTTAGGGTGTTAAAAACGCCGGAATTAGACGATAATTGACCAGGTTTGTCAAGATTGGGCTTCGTTCACAGGATCAACATGCAATCGCCGTAACTATAGAAACGGTACCGCTCCCGAATTGCCTCGGCATAGGCTTTCCGGATCAGGTCGCTCCCGGCCAGTGCACTGACCATCATGATCAGCGTCGAGCGGGGCAGATGGAAATTGGTCAACATGGCATCCACGACTTTGAACGAATACGGCGGATAAATGAAGATGCGGGTTCGCCCGCTCCCCGGTTGAAGCACTCCGGTTTCCCCGGCCGCGGTCTCCAGCGTCCTGACCGTTGTGCTTCCCACCGCCACCACCCGTCCCCCAGACCGCTTGCACTGTTCGAGTGCCGTCACGGTCGTCCCAGGCACCTCATAGCGCTCCGCTTCCATGGCATGATCTTCAACCGTGTCTACCTTGACCGGCTTAAAGGTTCCCATCCCCACATGAAGCGTGACGGTGGCGCGCGACACTCCCTGACTGCCCAATTTCGCCAAAAGGGATTCGGTCAGGTGTAGGCCCGCAGTAGGTGCCGCCACAGCGCCGGGCACGCGGGCATAGACGGTCTGGTAATAGAGGCGATCCCGTTCGGTGACATCCTGCGCAGGGGTCTGAGGCCGCTTGATATAGGGAGGAAGGGGCGGAAGTCCAACCTCCTCGAGAACCTCCAGCAGGGGCTTGTCGCAATGCAATCGGACGATCACGCCCCCACCCTCCCGCCAGGCCGTCACTTCCGCCTGAATCAACCCACCTGCCATGACGAGCCAGATTCCCGGCTTGGGGCGGCGCGCGGATCCGCAAAGCGCCTCCCATTGGCCATCAGCGGTCTCCTCCAGGAGCAGCAATTCGACATGGCCGCCGGTTTTCTCTTTATGCCCATGGATACGGGCAGGAATCACGCGGGTATCGTTCATGACAAGACAATCATCGTGCCTCAGGAATTTCGGCAAGTCGCGTATGGTATGGTGCGACAGGGTGCCCGTCGAACGATCCACCACCATCATACGAGCCGCCTCCCGGTCCTCCAGAGGCTCCTGCGCAATCAGTTCCGGCGGTAGCTCAAAGTCAAAGTCTGATGTCTTTAATGCGTCATCCATACAATGCCCCGCCAGCTCACGATTGAGCAATTAAACGCTCATGCTGTTCAAGTAATGCGGGCGACTGTGTCAGATTGGCGCAAACCGCTCAAGTGAAATTGACACTCTGTCATCCCATAGGCACCGTTTCACGATCAAAAAAACCTGTATTTACTAATGATTTAGAATCGTTTGCGAGATTGTGATTGTTGAAATTCCCTTCGTAATCATAATCGTAATCGTAATCCTTTCCGGGGCAGTCGATTACGATTACGATTAAGATTACGATTAGGATTTCTATGGGATGCTAATGAAATTGACACTCTCCCGGGAGGCGGGCGTCCTCGACCGCCGGGTTCATAAAATACTTGAAGAATCATACTATCAGATTATATGATTACCCCATGAAAACAATGACGGTAACAGAGGCTTCGCGCCATTTTTCGGAGTTTATCAGCCGCGTGCATTATCGCGGGGAATCGGCCATCCTTCTCAAGGGGGGGAAGCCGGTGGCCAAGGTGATTCCGTCCGCCAGGGTTAAAACCGGTC
>CAMDCX010000022.1 GCA_945890715.1 PVC group bacterium
TCTGTCCCTCAATCTCCTTGATCTCGTAATCCCTCAATCCCAATATATTCCAGTCGTGGGGCATCTACTTCTCCTTTGGCTTAACGGTTGTTTGGTTACTCCCATTATAGCCTAGGTTTGGTAGGTGCCCCCTTTAATGATCAAGAGCCGAAGTAGGACGTTGTACTTAGTATGACTTTAAGGCATGCTAGCCCCATGCACTTCGTCTATTTAATTCGGAGTATATCCCGTACCAATAAGACCTATGTGGGCATGACCGAGGACGTCGAGTCCCGCCTTAAGGCTCACAACGAAGGTCTATGCCCCTGGCTGACGACAACTATATTTACCCATCGACGACAACTATAATTACCCATTGAGAATGTGGTCGATAGACTACGGTATTTGTGTAGGAGGCACAGGTATGGCAGTGACCGATCAACAGGTAAGGAAGTTGTTCATGGAACATCAAAAGACGGGTTTTATCGGGATGGCGGCGATGAAGGCGGGAATGAACCGCAAGACAGCCAGTGGGTATATTGAGAGCGGAGAGTTGCCCTCGGAGCGAAAGACCGCCCGGGACTGGCGTACGAAGCCGGATCCCTTTGAGAGTGTCTGGCCTAAGGTGGAGGCTAAACTGGGGGTGGCGCCGGAACTGGAGGCGAAGGCACTCTTCGAGTGGCTGACGGAGCAGTATCCAGGTCTATTCCAGGAAGGCCAGGTTCGAACGCTGCAGCGGCGGGTACAACAGTGGCGTGTGCTGCATGGGCCCGGCAAGGAGATCTACTTCCAACAGGATCACAAGCCCGGTGTCCGGCTTTCGACGGATTTCACTCACATGAATGAATTGGGGATCACGATCCGAGGCGAGCGGTTTGATCATCTCCTGTGCCATAGCGTGTTGAGCTATTCGAACTGGGAATGGGGCGTGATCTGCCATAGTGAAAGCCTCCTGTCACTTCGCAAAGGCCTGCAGGCAACGTTGGTTCAACTGGGGCATGTCCCGCTCGAGCACTGGACGGACCACAGCACCGCCGCTACTCATGAGGTGGGGCCTGACGAAAACGGGCGGAGGGATTTCAACCTGCGATATCTGGAAGTCATGCGGCATTTCAGTATCACCCCGCGCACTACGCAGGTGGACGCTCCGAATGAGAACGGGGATGTGGAGTCGGCCAACGGGGCGTTTAAGCGCCGCGTGAAGCAACACTTGCTACTGCGGGGCAACAGCGATTTCGACACACTTGACGCCTACCGGCTATTCCTGGAGGGGATTTTTCTCAAGGTCAACAAGCTGAGGAACCAGCAGTTCCTGGAAGAACTTAGCGCCATGCGCCCCTTGGAGGTGGAGTTGCTGCCGGAATACACCGAGGGGAAGTCGCGTGTGAGCAAGTGGAGCATGATTCAGGTCGATCGCAAGGTTTACTCGGTACCCAGTCGCCTGATCGGCCAGACAGTGCGTACCCGCCGTTACGAGGAGCATGTGGAGGTTTATGTGGCCGGGTTGTTGCAGTTATCGATACCACGATTGACTGGCGATAAAAAGCACACGATCAACTACCGCCATGTCATTGGAGCGTTGTTGCGCAAGCCCGGGGCTTTCTCCGAATACCGGTTCAGGGAGGATCTCTTTCCCTCGCTGGTGTTCCGCCGCACCTATGATCGACTCTGCGAGACCCTCCCGCAACGCACGGCCGATCTGGACTACCTGCGGATCCTAAATCAAGCAGCGATCACGATGGAGGCCGATGTTGAACGGATCCTGCTGGAATTGGAGGCCAAGGGTTTGACGCCACGATGGAACTTGGTCATGGAGTTCTGGCCGCAACCTGCGATTGAACTGCCCCATCTCCAAGCGCTGCAGGTCGAACTGGGAAGCTATGATGAGTTAATCGATTGCGTGGAGGTGGTGATATGAAGGAGCTTCCCACCCTTTTGCGTGCGCTTAACCTTGGCGAGATAGCCAGCAAGTCGGATGAGCTAACCGTTCAGGCTGAACAGGAAGGCTGGAGCCACGAAAAATACCTGCGCATTTTATGCGAACTGGAACTGGATCGCCGGTCTCAGCGCCGTACCGAACGGCTACTCAAGGACTCGCGACTGCCCAGCGGAAAGACCTGGGCAACACTGGATCAGGAGCGGCTTCCCATTAAACTCCGCCGACAGTTATCTGCGTTGCTGGAAGGGCGATTCGTTAAGGAGGCCGGGAATATCCTGGCCTTCGGACTTCCCGGCCGGGGCAAAACGCATCTGCTCTGCGCGATCGCACATGAACTGATTCTCCGCCATGGCACAAAGGTGTTGTTCATGCCGGCTGTTCATCTCGTCCAGCAACTTCTGGTCGCCAAGCGGGACCTGAAGCTGGAGTCGTTCCTGCGCAAACTGGACGGCTTTGATGTCGTCCTGGTCGACGACATCGGCTACATCCAGCAATCACGGGAAGAAATGGAAGTGCTCTTCACGTTCCTTTCCGAGCGCTATGAACGTAAAAGCGTCATGATCACCAGTAATCTGGTTTTCAGCGAATGGGATAAAATATTCAAGGATCCCATGACTACAGCTGCCGCTATTGACCGACTGGTCCATCATTCAACTATCCTGGAACTTGTTGAGTTAGATAGTTTCCGGATGCAACACGCAAAAAAGGAAAAACAGAAAGGGGCCAACTGACGTAGGTTGAGGCGAAATTCCCATCCCCCCCTCGGGGGGGATGGGAATCAAACAGGAAGAGGACGATCCCTCCATATCTCTTCCCTTTTCATCATCAATAAGTATCAAAATGATGGGTAATTATAGTTGTCGTCAGAGGAAAAAGTAATTGTCGTTGACCACCGCAGGGGGCACAGGTTCGAGTTGATTACGGAATGGCTCCGGCGACAGGGCTCGAACCTGTAACATTCTGGTTAACAGCCAGACGCTCTACCATTGAGCTACGCCGGAACAATGGGTCGTAAAAGAAGGGGCGCATAGTAGCAATGACCCCCAAAAAGTCAATCTGCTGTTTTGGTCATTTCCAACATGGTTAATGAACTTGCAACAGAGCCCCTTTTTCTGGCATTGTCCCGCTTCCTTTTTCGGCCAGCTTAGCTCAGTTGGTAGAGCAGCTGATTTGTAATCAGCAGGTCGCGGGTTCGAGTCCCACAGCTGGCTCCATCTCATAATCACCAACTTATCATAACCCCGATGCAGAAGAAATCGGACTCCGGGGCACCCAAAACTGCGGGAGATTTCATAAAAGCCAATCCCAAGCAGTATCATAATTGTAATCTTAATCGTTTTTCTTTGAGCCAACGGGTGGAATCGCTATCAGAATGGGGAATCCCAGTTCGATTACGATTATGATTTGGTTCCGGCTGTGCCGGGTTGGGAATGTGTCGGCAGCGCGCCATTCTCATTCAGATACTCAAGAACCTCTGCCGGGATCGGCCCTTTCCCGCGCCACTTTAGTTTCCGGATGGGCACACGAACCGAATCAGGATTCCCGATCCGGAACACCAACGGGTTACGGGGCAGGATAATTGAGGGTGGCAACTCACCACCATGACGCAGGATGAATCGCTCCAGTTTCGCAGGACGTAGGCCGATGCCGTTATACTGAATAATTCCCTTGTTAGCGCTATTTTTTGCGCCGTCTGGCCTTTACAGCCTTGTTGACCTTGGCGACAGCCTTCTTCACCGGCTTCATCGCATCCAACCGCTTCCGGGCCTCAACCTTGCCCATGCCCTTGATGGCTATGATGGCGGCCTTAGATGCATCCTTGAGATTCAACATTCCCTGCTGTCGTTCCCAGGCCCGAACACCACCAAGAGAAACGCCAGTCAATTTTCCCAGTTCCTCCTGTGTCAGTCCCAGTTTCTTCCGAAGGCTCTTTACACCCCTGCCCAGGATCCTGACTTTGTCGTCCACGGGGGCCAAAGCGGGGGCTGGCTGGGTGGACACCAGATTAATAGCTACAATGTTCAGCCGCTTGACTTCCTTCTCCAATGCGGACAAGCGGTTCTTCAGGTCAGCCAGATCCGGCCTGACTTTGGCGTTTGATTTGCGCATCGGGGTAACGGCGACTTTGGCTTCATGGCGGGAGATACGACTGATCTCTTCTCTCAATACTTTGGCGATATTCGGCATGCTGACTCCTTTTATGTTTTGATATAAAATACGCTTATGGGGCGAAAGTTCCAGCCGATTCGCTATCAGGAATTTCCTGACCCCAATTTCAGGGTTTTCCCGATTGTGGAGGATTCCAACCTGCCGTACATTTGTACACGATGTCATTTGCTTACAAAAAGTCTCAATCGGGCGACCATGTTCTGGTTGTCGGCAAGGGGAAGATTACGACTAAGGAGTGTATCACCTTGGTCAGGCGTATCCTGTCCGATCCTCGTCATCATCCCAATGCCACAGGGCTCATTGATCTACGTAATGCCACCTATGAGCTCAAGAATCCAGCGGAGATCATTCGGATCGCCAAGGCGCTGGAATCGTTCCACTCCGTGCTTAAGAACAACATCGCCATCGTTGCCAAACGGGCAATGCTCTTCCCCGCCGAGATCCTTTCCCTCCACGCCAGGGCCACTAAGCATATCGGGATCAGGGTATTCCTGAACCTCACCGCTGCCAAAAACTACTGCATGTGGACGGGGCTTCCGGGGACGAGGCGGCACATCCATCACAGGGGCTAACGCGTGGTTTGGTTGTAAGAATCCCCACCCTGCCCGCCTCGGCGCTCTGAGACAAAGATGGCTTCATAAGCAATCCTTTCTAGCGACTGAACTCTCCTTCGTCATGGAGCAAACCGACCTGCGATGGTTAGCCACGCCCACTGTTGTTGTCTACGCTGTAGATCTTGCAACCTTGCTCGTTTCCAATGTCTCGCGAACCTTACGACCAAGTTCGTTGCGCGTAAAGGGCTTCTCGATGAAAACCGTGCTCTGTTCCAGCACGCCGCGTTGGGCTATCACGTCAGCCGTATAGCCGGACATGAACATGACCTTGACGCCCGGCTTGGCCCCACAGATTCTCTCCGCCAGTTGCCGACCGTTCATTCCGGGCAACACCACATCCGTCAACAGCAGTTGGATATCATTGAGAGGCTGCTCAGACAACTCAAGGGCTTTCTCTGCGGTCTCGGCCACGAGAACCTTGTAGCCGAGGGCTTCCAAATAATGGTTGCAAATCACGCGCAGTGATTTCTCGTCCTCCACCAGAAGGATGGTCTCCCCCATTCCTTGGGACGCTTCCGCTATGCGAATAACCGTTGTTTCCGGGATCTCTCTCGAAACCTGTGGCAGGTAGATCGTAAACGTTGTTCCCTTACCCACTTCGCTATTTGCGTAGATGAAACCATTGTTTTGCTTAACGATGCCGTACACGGTGGCCAGCCCCAGACCTGTACCCTTGCCGACACCTTTGGTGCTGAAGAACGGCTCGAATATCTGCGCCAACGTCTCGGAACTCATGCCGCATCCTTCATCGTTGATAGAAAGGAATACGTACTCGCCAGGAACACACCCCTCATGGGAGACGCAGTAGCCAGCATCGATAACGATGTTTCCGGTTTCCAAAGTGATCGTACCGACGACGCCGATCGCGTCCCGGGCATTGATGCAGAGATTAACGAGGATCTGGTTAACCTGCGACGGATCAATCTTAACCGGCCGCAGGTTATTACCGGGTCGCCAGGCCAGTTTGATGTCCTCGCCGATCAGGCGGCAAAGCAAATTAAGCGCTTTCGCCACGGTGTCGTTCAGATCGAGAATCGCGGGAGTAATGATTTGCTTGCGGGCGAACGTCAACAATTGCCGGGTAACGTCGGCGGAGTGCTGCGCCGCTTTCCTAATTGCCTCCAGGTGGGCATGCAGTGGCAGCGATGAATCCACCTGATCCATCGCCAGTTGGGTATGACCGAGAATGACCCCCAACATATTATTGAAGTCGTGGGCCACGCCACCAGCGAGTCGACCCACCGACTCCATTTTCCCGGCCTGATGCAATTGTGTCTCCAGCTTTTTCTGATCCGCCTCCGCATGTTTTCGTTCGGTGATGTTCCGGAGCAACAGGACGCTTCCGCCACGCTGCTTCAGGATCCCAGTGATGATTTCCAAGGGGAAAGTCCCTCCGTCTTTCCGTCTTCCTGTGGCCCACCCGATATGGAATCCGTCCTGCTCCAAAGCATCACGCACCTCATTCTTGACATTCGGCATGACCCTGCGATCGGCGTACAACAAGTCGGTCTTCTTGTGTAGAACTTCCTCTGGATCGTGCCCGAACATCCGGCGTACCGACACGCTCGTCATGAGAATAGTGCGCTGTAGGTCCACCACCAGAAACACATCAGGGCTGATGCTATCAACAATATCCTCAAGCTCAGCGTTTTTCAGGGTCGCTTTCCGCCACCTTAGATAGGTCACAACCAATAACGCGATGAGCCAAAGAACCAGAAACTGAATCACAAATTGAACGAGCGCTTGATCCGCGTGGGGCCGGAAGAACGCGGCAATCCGTTGGCTGAAATTAATGACGGCACCCACCATGGCGGCACAAAACGCCACGCCCACGGACAGGGCGAGATCCCGCCACTCCCGAGTGGTCCACGTCACTGATCGGATGGCTTGTGTTTTACGTATCCGGATCATCTGACACATTCTTCCATTCCCGTCGATTGCAGGAGCACATGCCCTGCGCACAGAACACTGCTTCTATCACGAGGTCAGATTACCCAATGGGCAGATCCTTGTTCATGGGGAGTAACCCTACCGTCCCCCCTTCACCGCCCGTCAAAAGAAAAGTTAATCGCGGCCCATAGACGGCGCTATCCGGAAGCGGTATAATGTCGCTGTAGGGAGAGACAGAGGCACAGCTAAGCCAAGGCCGGCTTCCGGCCAAGAAGATTGGATAAACTAAGCTTACCTTCTGGGGACTCTCCAGAACCTGAGCGGCACACAGCGAATAGGTTCGCAGGTGCCGCTCACTTCATTTACCACGCATGCCCGGAATTCTGATTCTACACTTTTACGTCTTATCGCCCCACCCTACGCCGCAAGCATACGGGCCAGATCGGCGGCGGAAGCGGCATCGGGAGCATACCCATCTGCGCCAATTTCATCAGAAAATGACTGAGTTACCGGCGCGCCACCGATCATGATTTTCACTCGACCGGCCAGATCCGAGGCCTTTAAAGCGTCCACAACTTCCTTCATATTGGTCATCGTGGTCGTCAACAGGGCGGAGGCTCCGATCAGCGTGGCGTTGTTCGCCCTGGCCACCTCGATGAACTTAGGCGCTTCGACATTGATACCGGCATCAATCACTTTGAACCCGGCTCCTTCAAGCATCATTCCCACAAGGTTCTTGCCGATGTCATGGAGGTCGCCCTTGACCGTTCCGATGACCACAACTCCACGGGGTTCCACCTTGGCGGCCGCCAGAGCGGGCTTGAGAATCTCCATGCCCGCCTTCATAGCCCGGGCCGCGATCAGCACTTCGGGAACATAAACTTCATTCTTTTTGAATTTTTCCCCGATAATCCCCATGCCACCCAACAATCCCTTATTCAGGATATCAGCCGCACCAAGGTTCTCATTCAAGGCCTGTTGGACCAATACCTTGACATCATTGGCCTTGCCCTTCATCAACTGCTCCTTGATCTGCTCCAACACTGTGCTCATCCGGTTCTCCTTGTTTTTACGTATTACTCAAATCATCCCGACTCAGAAAGATTAGTCAAATAATGGGTCGTTCATCAATCCCTTTAATCAACGGAAACTGGGTTTTCATCCCAAGCATGGCCAGATACATCCCATAGCCGGAATAGAGGGACTTCAACTCCTTCAAGGTCGCCATCGGATCATACGCGGCAGTTTCGGGAATGGTATACCCCACGCATTGGGATAAAAGGTGCAACTTCTTCGACATCCAGCATTCCACATACACCGGCAACCCATAGTGCTTCAACCCCAGCACGCATTCATCACGCCCCAGCACCGGCTGCGTGCAGATGAATTCAGCGCCCGCGTCGATCTTGCGACGCATCTTCTCCGCCTCGTGTTCCTGTGGCTCATAGGGATTGAACGCCACTCCGAGGGAAAAAACGCCCGGGTAGGCCTTCCGAATATAGGCAATCAGTTCCACCGCCGTAACAGAATTACAACTCAGTCCAATGGATTGGGGATTCAGTTTTGGCATGCGCTCATTGCCGTCACCCGTAATTACCAAAACATCCCTGACACTCATCCGTGCGGCCGAGTCCAGAATAGCGTGAAGATCAGGCTTGGAATGGAACGTGTTCAGGTGGATCGACAGTTGGCCCGGCTTCACGTCCAACCCGAGCTCGGGGATGATGTCCGTGGCCTGAAAACTGAGCAATCCCATGGGATTGTCCGTGATACAGGCGACATACCCTGCCTCCATGACCAGATTGAATTTTTCGGAAAATTTCTCCAGATCGCCTTCCAGATCCTGGGTGTTCTGTTTCGGCGTCAGGACTTCAATGTGATAGAGTCCCTTTTCGATATCCTGCTGTATGCTCATAGAAAAATTCCTCTTAGAACAATCCCTTTACCCGCCCTGTTTCGACATCAATGTCAATGTTGTTGAACGCCGGTTCCGACGCTGTCCCCGGCATAAGCTTGATATCACCCGCCACCGGAACCACAAAGCCGGCCCCGCGATAGATCAGCAGGTCACGAATCGGAAGTGTCCACCCCTTTGGACGCCCCTTCAATTCAGGATCATGCGAAAGGCTCAAGTGGGTTTTCACCATACAAGTGCCCATAACTGCCGTTTCCGGATCCGCCTCGAACCGCTTGGCCTTTTCAAGAGCCACATCACTGAACGACACCCCATCGGCTCCGTAAATCTCTTTTGCAATCAGTTCAATTCGCTGACGATGCGGCATGCTGAGATCATACAGAAACTTAAAGTTACTCGTCTCGTTTGCCGCCGCAATCACAGCCTCGGACAATTCGCGCGCGCCTTCTCCGCCCTTAAGCCAGTGCTGGGAAAACGCCATATAGGCTCCGTTCCGCTCGGCCACCTTGCGTACCAGCGCGATTTCAGCCGCCGTGTCGGTATGGAAACCGTTCAGACACACCACCGGACGCACACCGGATTTCTTGACGATTTCAATGTGGGCAATCAGGTTTTCGCAGCCTTTTTCGAGCAGGCCAAGATTCTCCTTCACATACGCTTCGTCCAGTTTCACACCCGGCTTCACCGCCGGGCCGCCCCCATGCATTTTCAGAGCCCGCACCGTGGCCACCACCACAACCGCATTGGGTTTCAGTCCTGAGAACCGGCATTTCAAGTTCCAGAATTTCTCAAACCCGATATCGGCCGCAAATCCACTTTCGGTGACGTGATATTCCGAGAGCCGCGTTCCAATCTCGTCGGCAATGATCGAACTCTGCCCAATGGCAATATTGGCAAAGGGGCCCGCATGCACAAAAATCGGCTGTCCTTCCACCGTTTGCACCAGGGTGGGATTGATGGCATCCACCAACCAGGCCGCCATGGCGCCATCCACCTTGAGATCGGCGGTCGTCACTTCGCCGCCATCCTTGTCATAGGCCAGAACCATTTTCGCCAGGCGCTGCCGGAGATCACGGAGATCTTTGGCAACGGCCAGGATGGCCATCACTTCACTGCCCACGGAAATCTGGAAGCCGGAATCCATCTCGAATCCGTCCATCTTGCCGCCCCGCCCGATAGTAATATGGCGCAAGGCCTGGGCGCAAAAATCAATGCACCACTTGACCATGACCCGCTGGGGATCCACATTCAGACGCCGAATGCCTGTTCGGGACAGGCGAGCATCGTCGTAATTGCGCTCATGCTGCATGCGGGAAGTCAAGGCCACCATCGCTAGATTGTGCGCATTGGTGATGGAATCAATGTCGCCGGTCATGCGGATGGAAAACGGAGCCAGGGGAATGCATTGGGAAATTCCGCCCCCGGCAGCCGATCCCTTGATATTGAAGGTAGGGCCGCCGCTGGGCTGCCGGATGGCCCCTGAAACGCTCTTGCCAAGAACCGCCAATCCTTCCACAAGCCCGATAGTGGTGGTCGTCTTGCCCTCACCCAGAGGCGTTGGCGTAATGGCGGTAACATCAATGTACTTGCCAGTGGGCCGGGATCGGATGCGATCCATCACCATGCGTTGATCCACTTTCGCAAGATTCCGGCCCATGGGGATTACTTCCCCCTCCAAAAGCCCCATCTCCGTCGCCAACTGCATCGTCGGCTTCATGAAAGGTTCCGCCGCTTCGGCAATTTGCCAGTCTTTCATCGTTGTCGGATCCAACATGGGTCGCTTCATGGCTCATTCCCCTTTTTAGAATTCAAATTCGGAACCATCCTTTTCCTTTTGACAACTATTATCTTGCATAATACGGCTTGATTGTTGGATAATCTGGCACGATGAATAACGCGGTTGAGATCAAAATCAAGGTTGTTCTGGATGAGGTCGGGCATCTTACCGGGCAAGGCACCCTTTATCAGGGCTTATATGATCAACAGCTTCTGCGCAATGACAAGGTCTGTGCCTTTTGCAAACAGGCGCTGTCCCATCCTGTGGCCGCCAGCTTATGTCGTGTTGCCTGTCGAAATGCCACGGTTCAGTCGATGGCCTCAGGCGAACCCAACTTTTATCGCTGCTGGGCTAATCTTCTTTGCATCGCCATTCCCGTCGCTCCCCACAATCAATGCGGCGGAGGTCTTGAACTCGGGGGATTCTGTATCGCAGGAGAGGAGGTCGACATTCGGGATACCGTGGCCCAGGTGACCCGAACCTGGCCCAACACGGATCCCAAAACCTTTCTGAAACACATTCCTTCACTCTGCCAGATCACACCAAGTGCCCTGCGGGGGCTGGGCACGCTCACCCTGGAGACCTCCTTTTCCTCGGGACTCAACTCAAGCGCATTTTTCCGGCGCTTGAACGAAAAGTACCTTCAACAGCGAAGAATCGCCGAAGCGTTCGCAGACATCCGGAAGCAGGAGACCACCCTCCCGGATATCCTGGGAGACACCTATCAGTTGCTTTCGTTCCTCAATCAAAAGGACAAACCCGGAGCCATGGCGTTTGTTTCCAAATACCTGGCCAAACTCCTGATGGCCAGCAACTGGGATCAAACCAAACTCAAAGCGCATGTCAGGGTTCTCCTGGCTGTGATGACCAGTCAGAAAATCCTGGGAGGCACCCCCTGGCCGGTGGCGACCAGTCGGGAAATGCGCCAGATGCTGAGATTGGAACATGCCGCAACCACCGAAGAGAGTTGTTATGAGGTCGCCGAATGGATTCAGGACTATTTTTCAGGAACAGCCCCCACCCCCCAGGACACCACCCCTCTGCCGGAACGCGTGACGGATTGGCTTCAGTCCCACTTCCAGGATCGCGTGACTCTGGCCACAGCTTCCCGCGCCATTGGCGCCAGCGCCTCAACCCTGGTGCATCGACTGCGTAAGGAGGCCGGAAAAACTTTCAAACAACTTCTCACGGAAATTCGACTTTCCGAAGCTAAGAAGCTCCTCGCCACCACGTCGCTCGGAATCAGTGAAATCGGAGCCAGTTGCGGCTTTTTCGACCAAAGCCATTTCACCCGTGAATTCAAGCGTACGATCAACCTCACCCCCGGCGAGTTCAGGAAACTGCTCCGTGTCCCGGATGATGCCCTGCTCCAGATCAACTTGAAAAACCTGGACGAAACCGCCCCGCTGATTATTTCTCAGAAACCTAAACGCCGTTCGCACCCTTGTGCAGGCGCACAGGCTTCCGTACCGCAAAAGGGTCATCGGTCAACGTCCATGACAAGGCCAGGCCCAATAGCAAAAATCCGGCACCCATTAAAAACGACATCAACCCGGCCTGCTGTGCGTAATGATCTTTCAGCCAGGCCACGATCTGCGGCCCGACAATCCCGGCTGCCGACCACGCGGTAAGAATACTGCCGTACACGACCGGCATCCGCTTCACTCCGAACACATCCAGCACGAAAGCGGGCATCGCCCCGAACCCCCCTCCGTAGCACAGCAGGACATAACACACCAGCACCGCAAAGAGCCAAGGAGTCTCCACTTTGGATAAAACCAGGAAGGCCAGTCCCTGAGTCGCCAGCATCAGCCGAAAAACACGGATACGCCCGATGCGATCCGAGAGCCCTCCCCATAAAAAACGTCCCATTCCATTAAACAGGGAACTTACGGCAATCAGGGTTGCCCCGGCTGACACCAAGGATGCCGCCGACAAGACTGGATTTCCTTTTTTCAGCAAATCCTGAAGCATCGGCGACTGAAACCCGATCACAGCGATCCCCGCAACAATGTTGCAGAAGAACACACTCCACATTACCAGGAATCGCCGCGACAACAGAACGCCCCGGACCGTAACCGCCTCGCACCCGTCAGGGGACGCCGTAGAGAGGGAGGGAGGATTGCTGAGCATCGCGCCACACCCCGTGGCCACTACCAGGAAAAAAAGACCCAACAAGGAAAAAACATAAACAAGATTACCCCCCGTGATGGCCATTAACAACGGAGCCAGCACCTTGCTCATCACCATGGCACCCAATCCAAACCCCATGACCACCATCCCCGTGACGAATCCCTTCTTGTCGGGAAACCACTTGGCGACCGTCGCCACCGGGGTGACATAGCCAAGCCCGAGACCCATCCCGCCCACCATACCGTAGCCCAAATAGAGCAGCACGAGTGACTCCAGATGCAAGGCAAGGGCCGCGATCAGCGTCCCGCCTCCGAATAGCAGGCCTCCCAGAATGGCCAGACGGCGCGGTCCATATTTTCCAAGGTTCATCCCGCCCCAAGCCGCCGCCAAACCCAGAAAGCAAATGGCCAGACTGAAAACCCAGCTCACCTGCGTATTGCTCCACTGATAACGGGTCATCAGGGGGATCTGGAAATAACTCCAGGCATACACCGAGCCCAGGCAAACCTGAAGACAGGTACCGGAAACGGCAATCCACCATCGCTTTGCATCGGAAGGCATAAGGATTCTGATTTAGCAAACCGAACACGTCATGAAAGCCGCCACTTTGCGCGCAATCACCTCTTTGTGCTCATGAACACAAAGTACATCACATTCCGTGCCCAGCATAAAGGGATGGTTCTTCTCCCTCATGCGGGTGGCCAAATCACGAGCCATCTCCGTCAGTTGGTTCACGGTGATCAGGGAGTCGGACATGAACTTCTTGGAAGGAAGATTTCCATAGAGGACCGTGTCCTTCGACACCAGATCAGCAGCCTCCCACAAGTTCACGGGACTGCCAAAGCTGAATACCTCGGGACGCAGCGTATTGAGCTTCCGGATCATCTCGGGGGTTAGCGATCCACAATCATGAAAGATTAAGGCCGCCCCGCGGTCAGCCACGAGCTTGCGCATCACCGCATTCGGAGCTAGTACAAACCGGTCATAGATATCCGCCCCCTCCTCCATCTGCTTGGGCGAGAGATAGACCGTATTGGCCGCAGGCTCAGCCACGATAATCGTCTTGGCTCCGGCATCTAATTGGGATTCAATCGCCCGGAGAACCACCGCCAGGGCCAGATCGAGACAGACCTCGACCGCCTTGACTTCTGGATCATCGTCACCCGTAACGCCGGAACCCGCCAGGAAAATAGGAGTGATGGGATCGGCCAACAACTTGGTCATCAGCGAGAAAGGCCCAATGGAAATCCCCATGGGAAGAAGTGTCGAATGAGTCGCCACATAACGGATGGCATCATTCCGGGCCTCCATCCGAGGACTGAGCGATCCCTTGATCCGGGACCTGAATTCGGCCACCAGGGCATCCGAAGGACACCCGTGAAAATGATACGCGGGACGATCCGCCGCAGGAATCCCAATCAGGGAAAGAAGATGATCTTTCTCCAGCATCAAATCCATGTGTGGCATCACAATCGGACTCTTGTAGAATCCAGCCGCCTCAAGGAGCACCTGCCCCATCCGCTCCCCATTGTCAAGAATGGCATTCACATCAGGATATTGATGTAGAATCATATCCACGCCAATCGGCACTCGAACGTCTTCCCGGGTCAACTCAATAAAATACTGTCGGTTCATCATGGGTTTCCTTGTTGCGTTATGGAGACCCAGAATGCCCGGTTCAAAAAATTCATTATTGCACGTTCTGGCTCGACTATGGGACAAATAAGCAAATACAATCATGCCCCGTAAAGATCGCTCGGGGCAAAATCGTTATTCAGTCCGCCCCGGAATGCGTGTACAGTAAGCGGAGATTAAAGAGTAACAGAGAACAGGACACACCACACATGACGCCAACACCAGCATGGGATTATTTAATCGTCACCGCGTCCAACGAGGCGCAGGGCTCGGCGTATGAAAACCAACTTTCACACCGGCAGACCCTGGGCTTGTTGTCCCCATTCCGGAATGTCATGGTAGTGACTGATCCCGGAGGAAAGCGGATTGGAAGCGGCGGCAGCACGATCCTCTGCATCATGCGCATCCTGGACCGTGAACTAAAAACACAGCGTGCCGTAACTTCGGCTCCATTTGATCTGGAGCAAACTCTGAAGCGCCTGCGCGTCATGATCGTCCATGCCGGGGGTGACTCGCGGCGCCTGCCCGCCTACGGTCCCTGCGGAAAGATCTTTATCCCCGTTCCCGGCAGGAAAATTACCTCACTCACCCCCACCCTGTTCGACCGGCTGCTTCCCGCCTTCCTGGAACTCCCCGCGCCCCGTTCCGATGCGGGGCAGATTCTCGTTGCCTCTGGAGATGCGCTGCTTCAATTCGATCCCCGCTCCGTGCGGATGGATCTTCCGGGTCTGACCGCCCTCGCCTGTTATGACACCCCGGAACACTCGAGCAAACACGGGGTCTTTGTGCCGGTCGGCAATGTCGTCAAAACCTACCTCCAGAAGCCGAGCCCCGAAACCCAGAAGAACGCCGGAGCCCTCAACGCCGCCGGGCAATCGGCGCTGGATGTTGGCGTCATGAGTTTTGACGCCGCCGCCTCACTCCTCATGCTGAAAGCCTTTCAAGTGAATCAAGGCGCGGACGGCCGTTTCGGATGGGCGCCGGAAACCGAGGCTCGAATCCTGTCGCGCGGCCTGGATCTGTACCGTGAAATTGGATGTGCCTTGGGGTCTGAGGCCACGTACGAACACTATGTAAAAAGCGCCCGGGAAAGCGGCTCTACCTGGGAAGACCAGGCCCTTGCCCACGCCTTCCAGTCGTTGCGGCCCATGCCCTTCCACATTCAGGTAGTCCCCTCCTGCCGATTCATGCACTTCGGCACCACTCAACAACTGATCACGAGCGGACTCGAGCTTCTGGAACAGGACCTCGGCAAAGCCCCCGTCATCACCCATCTATCGTTGAACACGCGCCAGTCCGGCAAAGCTGAAATCATCGGGCCCGACTCCTGGGTGGAAGGATGCACGCTCGCCTCCACCCTGAGCCTGGTGGGCCGCAATGTTGTTGTCGGGGCCGATATCACCACCCCGCTGACCCTTCCGAAAAATGCCTGCCTGGATATCGTTCCCGGCTATGACCGGCACGGCACCCGGGTTGACTTCATCCGGTGTTACGGAATCACCGACACATTCAAGGATACCGTGGAAAAGGGTGGCACCCTCTGCGGGCTTCCCCTCCTGGAGTGGCTAGCGGCGGCGGGACTACAACCCGATGCCATCTGGAGCGCTGGGGATTCTGTCGCCAAGCGGAGCCTGTGGGACGCACGCGTCTTTCCCGCCGTGAAGCCGCACGCAGAGTACACTGCCTGGCTCTGGATGTTCGACGTCCACCACGCCACCCCCCAGCAAAAACAGGCATTCGAGAAAGCAGACCGTTACAGCGCGGCGGAAATCGCCCTCATGACTGACCAGAACGCCTTTTATGCCCGCCGGGACCCATGACCCTGAACGCCGGGGCCACGGTGTTTCAGCACCGGCCCCGCTGTCATTCTGAATTGTTACTTCCAGAGCTTTTGCATGTCTTCAAGCGAGCGGCCTTTTGTCTCTGGAACCATACGCCACACGAAGACGGCGGCCAGCAGGCCCATCAACCCGTAGATCCAATAGGCGAATCCATGATGGAATTGTGCGGTCAGTCGCACATTGTCGTTCATGATCGGGAAGGTCCACGAGATGATCAGGTTGGCGACCCACTGCGCGGCCACGGCGATGGACATGGCGCCCCGGATACTGTTCGGGAAAATCTCACTCAGCAGAACCCAGGTCACGGGGCCCCAGCTCATCGCAAACGCCGCGACATAGGTCAGCATGAAAATCAGGGCCATCAGAGCCGCATTCTTGGACATCACGAATCCCCCCGCCGCATCCACGCCGGAGCTCAGGTAAAATGTCATGCCCAATGCGAACATGCTCACGGCCATGCCCAAGGCACCGATGATCATCAGCGGTTTGCGCCCGTAATGATCGACTGTATAGATGGCCAATACGGTGAAGAGCAGGTTAATTGCACCCACGATGATCGTCAGCATAAGCGATGAATCGGTCGATGACCCCATGTTTCTGAATATGTTGCCCGCATAGTAAAGCACAACATTGATCCCCACAAACTGCTGGAACACCGAAAGCATGATTCCGATGAACACCACCAGAAACCCGAACGACAGCCACGGGGCACTGGTCTCGTGCAGGGTTGCCTTGATCTCCGCCAATACGGCTTTGGCCTGCTGCGGCCCGGCGATCTTGGTGAGCACCTGCAAAGCCTTGTCTTCCTGATTATTGATCATCAGGAATCGAGGCGTTTCCGGGACAAAGAACAAAAGCACCAGGAAAATCACTGCTGGAATCACACCGGAAAGGAACATCCACCGCCAACCGGTCTGATCCAACCATTCAGGGTTGGGGTTGTACCGGGCAATGGCGTAGTTGACAAAATAAATGATCAACATGCCGAAAATGATGGCGAACTGGTTCCACGACACCAGTTTTCCACGAACCTTGGCTGGCGCAATTTCCGCGATGTACATCGGCGAGAGCATAGAGGCAAGCCCCACGCCTAATCCTCCGATAATCCTGTAGATCACGAAGGAATAGACCGGAAGCACTCCGAACACATTGAGCTTTTCAGGAAATGCCGCACCCACGGCGGAAAACGTGAAGGCCAGGGCCGCAATGATCAGCCCCTTTTTCCTGCCTATTGATTTCGAGATGAATCCGGCGATCGCCCCACCGATGATGCACCCGATCAAGGCGCTCGAAATGACAAATCCCTTGATGGCATCCGCCATATTTTTCAGCGACACCGCATCCGCCGGCATGGCCTCCCGGATAAAGGGAAGCAAATAGGCCGTCATGGCCACCAAGCCCACGACCGTCAGAACCGAGCCCTGCACCCGATGCCGGGCAAAGAGCTTCATCACGAGCGTAGCCACGACCGCAAAGCAGACATAGAAGGTCACCGAGGCGAGCAGTTTGTACTGCCCGACCAGCTGAACCGCATAGTCATGGTTTGCCGGATCCAACATCTTGGCGATGTAAAACACCCCCAATGATTTCTCAGCCCCGTTCACCACCGCCGTGTCGTAACCGAAAAGCAGGCCGCCGAGGGTCGCCACCAGCGTAAGCATCATGATATAAACCGGATGCCCGTCCTGAAAAGCCGACGATGTATTCTGGGTCGTGTTGATAAATGCCATGATTCACCTCTTCTGAATTAAACGTACATGCTGACCAATTGCTCGTAAACTTCCTGTTTGCCGCTGATCTGCTTCGGGGCGCCAGCCTTGATGGCAAGCATGCGCAAATCCCCAAGCTTCAACGCACCCTTCTCATAGGCCTTTCCGTTCGGCGTGTCAAACGAGGCATACCGATCCTTGCGCATCTTCCGGTAGTCTGACTTCTGAAGAATTGCGTCAGCCGCCAGGAGCGCCTTGGCAAACGTATCCATGCCGGTGATATGCGCAACAAAAATATCAGACAGATCGGTTGAATTCCGGCGCGTCTTGGCGTCAAAATTGACCCCCCCCTTCGTGAACCCACCCGCCTCGAGGATGACCAGCATAGCCTCCGTCAGCTCAGCGGCGTTGACCGGGAACTGATCCGTGTCCCACCCGTTCTGATAATCGCCCCGGTTGGCGTCGATGCTTCCCAACATACTATTGTCGGCGGCAACTTGTAGCTCATGCTGGAAGGTATGCTGGGCCAATGTAGCGTGGTTAACCTCGATGTTCAGCTTGAAATCCTTTTCCAGCTTGTACTGCTTGAGGAACCCGATGACCGTGGCCGAGTCCACATCATACTGATGCTTGCTGGGCTCCATCGGCTTGGGCTCGATCAGGAATGTTCCTGTGAACCCCTGCTTGCGACCGTAATCCCGAGCCATCGTTAAGAATCGGCCCATATGCTCCAATTCCCGCTTCATGTTGGTGTTAAGCAGTGAGCCGTATCCCTCGCGGCCACCCCAGAACACATAATTTTCACCGCCCAGCGCAATGGTCGCGTCAATCGCGTTCTTAACCTGCGCACCCGCCCAGCACAGCACATTGAAATCAGGATTGGTCGAGGCTCCGTTCATATACCGGGGATTCGAGAAGACATTGGCCGTTCCCCACAACAGCTTAACACCACTCTCTTTCTGTTTCTTCTTGGCATAGGCCACAATCTTCTCAAGCCGTTTTTCGGACTCGGCGAGCGTATTCCCCTCCTCGATCAGGTCGAAGTCATGGAAACAGTAGAACGGAATGCCGATCTTGACCATAAACTCGAATGCCGCGTCCATTTTGTTGGTAGCGCGCTCAAAGGCATTCTTACCGGCCGCCCACGGGAACACCTTCGTACCGGGCCCGAACGGGTCGCCGCCGGTTCCGCACATCGTATGCCAGTACGCCATGGCGAACCGGAAATGATCCTTCATTTTTTTGCCGGAAACCAACTGCTCGGCGTTGTAATACTTGAACGCCATCGGGCTCTTGGAATCATGCCCCTCGAACTTGATCTTTCCAATACGCTTGAAATACTCTCCGTTTTTATTTTTCATCGTGCGTGTTCCTTTCCTGACTTGATGCTATTGAGTAACTTGATTTTCCACTCTCCATAAGCCTGCACATAACGATCACTGTTTTTTGCGTCGGGCTCAATCGTCTCCACGAACTTCAGTGAGGCAAAAGCCTCCTTGAAGGTCTTGTAGAGGCCGATGCCAACGCCCGCCCCGCGCGCCGCGCCAATCGCGCCATCCGTCTCCATAAGTTCCACCGACGCTCCCGTCACGGAGGCAAAGGTCTTTCGGAACAGCGGACTCAGAAACATGTTGGCGTTTCCGGCGCGAATCACGGAAGGCCGGATGCCGATGCCCTGCATGATGTCCATTCCGTATTTAAACGAAAAGACAATACCCTCCTGCGCGGCGCGCAGGAGATGCCGCCGGTCATGGATGTTGAAATTAATCCCGCTGAACTCCGCGCCCGGGTCAACATTGCCAAGCATTCGCTCCGCGCCATTTCCGAAAGGAAGAATAGCCAGCCCGGCCGACCCGATCGAAGCCTGGGCACCAAGATCATTCATAGCCTGGTAGCTGATTCCGTCGGGCATGATGTTCCGCTTCAGCCAGGAATTCAGGATGCCGACCCCATTGAGGCAGAGCAGGACGCCAAGCCGGGGCTCCCCGGACTGGTGATTGACATGTGCAAAGGTGTTCACTCGCGACTGCGGATCGTATTGGATCTCGGCACTTACGCCATACACAACCCCGGACGTTCCCGCCGTTGCGGCAATTTCCCCGGGATTGAGGACATTCAGAGAAAGCGCATTGTTCGGCTGATCCCCGGCCCGATAGGCAATGGGCGTACCCGCCTTGAGTCCCAGTGCTTCCGCGGCGGCGGCGGTCAAGTGCCCCTGATCGGAAAAGGTTCCGGTGAGTTCAGGCAACAGCCCGGCATCGATCCCGTAGTGATCCAGAAGAAATCCGGCGGGTTTGTTTTCCTTGAAATCCCACAACATCCCCTCGGAAAGCCCCGACACCGTGGTTTTGGCGACACCGGTCATCTTCATCGCGATGTAATCACCCGGAAGCATGATCTTGAAAATCTTGCCATACACCGCAGGCTCATTGTCCTTCACCCACTTCAGTTTTGAGGCCGTGAAGTTTCCGGGAGAATTAAGCAGATGCCCGAGACAGGTCTCCGCCCCGATGGACTCAAACGCCTGGCGCCCGGTTTCCACGGCACGACTGTCGCACCAGATGATGGCCGGACGCAGCGGCTCCAGATCCCGGCCCACGCACACCAGGCCGTGCATCTGGTATGAAATGCCGATGGCCTTTACCTCGCCGGGATGAACACCCGAGGTCGCAAGAATATCTGCCGTGGCCAGCTTGAGATTATCCCACCAGGCGGCGGGATCCTGCTCTGCCCAGCCCGGCCTTACCGCACGGATGCCCATTTCCTGCTTTGGATGAAAGGAGGTCGCAAGACAGGCGCCGGTTTCGGCGGAAATCATGCAAGCCTTTACGGATGAACTGCCAATGTCGTAGCCGATCAAAACCATACGCAATGCTCCTTTGTGATGGGGATAGTCATATCATGGCGAACACGGGTCCGCCTTCACAAAAGCATCTTTTTTTAGCACAAAATTATCTTGTTTATGACCCCCGGATTACGCACAGTGCATGTGGAGACCGGATCATGTCAGTCAAGCTCAAGGGACAATTTTACTATAACCTGCACGCCATCCCGATCAACGTGGTACGTGTTGCCACGACTAAGCCGGGGGAATCAGCCCACCCTCATGATGCGACCGAGGTGGATCATTATCATGATTTTTCGGAATTGGTGGTCGTCCTTGACGGCAAGGGAATGCATCGTATCGGAGGAGCCGATTATCCTGTTTGGGCAGGTGATGTCTTCCTCATCCAGGGCAGGCAAAGCCATTTCTTCCACAACCGGGAAAACATGGTGATTGTCAATGTCATGTACGATGCCAGCAAGCTGCACCTGCCCGAGGACTATTTCAAGCGCATCCCAGGCTATCACGCCATGTTCATTCTGGAACCGCACTACCGGAAGAGCCACAAGTTCTCAAGTCGCCTTCATCTGGACAGCATTGAGCTCAGCCATCTTGAAGATATGCTGAACGTCATGATGGATGAACAACAGAAGAAACGCCCCGGACACGAAGCGGCCCTCTATGCAGGCCTGATCAGAATGATTGTCCATCTCTCGCGCCAATACACGAAAACCCAGTCATCAGAGGCCAAGGAATTGCTTCGTCTGGGCGGATTATTGAAGGAAATAGGACAAATCGTTGAAAAGAAAACCACCCTCGCCGACCTCGCGCAAAAGGCGGGAATGTCCAAGGTCCATTTTATGCGGGTTTTCAAGCGGGCCACCGGCGACACGCCCCTCCAGTACATGGTCAAAAACAGAATCCGGAAAGCCATGTCATTGCTCCGGGATTCGCCCCACCTCAACATCACCGATGTGGCCTACCAGTGCGGATTCAATGACAGTAATTATTTTACCCGCATTTTCCGTAAAGTCGCAAAAACCACCCCGCTAAAATACAGAAAAAACCCTTAATAGCGGCAGGTGAGGAACACTCACCGAGCCCTCCTTACTTCCGTCCGATTTCTCCACACAACCTTGACACCTGCTTCATTGTGGACTAATTTTTGAACAATTCATGTCGGGATACTCATGTTTGTTACACGAAAAATTGATTACGGACTGCGCCTGATGCTGACCCTTGGGTGCCAGCCAGAGCAAAGGCTCACCAGCGTGAAGCTGGCGAAACTCATCGAAGTCCCGCGCCAATTTGCCCTTAAAATTGCCCAAATCCTGACCAAAGCAGACCTGATCAAGGCTCAACGGGGAGTGGGCGGAGGACTCGAGCTCGCCCGTCCTCCCTCAACCATTACCCTGTTCGACATCATGCAGGCCGCCGACACCCCTCGCGCCTTAAATGGCTGCCTGCTGGATTCCAAGGCTTGTGCCCGCGCCTCCCGTTGCGCGGCTCATCAGGAACTCGGCCGAATTCAGGACATCCTGACCCGGGAACTCAAAAACGTCACACTGGCGGACTTGATCCGCCAACAAAAAATCATTAACCAGGAAACAAAACAACGCCGCCTTCTTGCGGCAGAACAGGACTCACCATGAATAGCGATACCATCAAAAAAGGATTCGAACGGGCCCCCCATCGTAGCCTGCTTCGCGCCACCGGCCTCGTCAAAACCGGCGACTTCAAGAAACCCTTTATCGGCGTGTGCAACTCTTTCGACGAAATCATCCCCGGCCATGTGCACCTGAACAAGGTCGCCGACCTGATCAAGAAGAGTATCCGCAAGGCGGGTGGAATTCCCTTCGAATTCAACACCATCGGCGTGTGCGACGGCATCGCCATGGGGCATTCCGGAATGAAGTATTCCCTGCCCAGCCGCGAAATCATTGCTGACAGCGTGGAGGCCATGGTCAAGGCCCATTGCTTTGACGCCCTCATCTGTATCCCCAACTGCGACAAAATCGTCCCGGGCATGCTCATGGGAGCCTTGCGCGCCAATGTCCCCACCCTGATGGTCAGCGGCGGCCCCATGGCGGCCGGCCACCTGCCCGACGGGCGCACCGTTGATCTGATTAGCGTCTTTGAAGGCGTTGCCGCCCATAAAAACGGAACCATTGATGATCAGGGACTTCAATCCCTTGAGGAGCACGCCTGCCCCGGATGTGGCTCCTGCTCGGGCATGTTCACCGCCAACTCCATGAACTGCCTGTGCGAGGCCATTGGAATCGCCCTGCCCGGAAACGGCAGCATCCTCGCCAACGATCCCCGCCGGAAACGGTTGTTCCGGATGGCAGCCCGCCGCATCGTTGAAATGGCGCTCGCCGGCGGCCCGCTTCCGCGTGAGATTGTTACCGAGCCTTCGCTCGACAACGCCTTTGCCACCGATATGGCCATGGGCGGAAGTTCCAACACCGTCCTCCATGCCCTCGCCATTGCGCATGAGGCGGGGGTCAAGTATGATCTGGATCGAATCAACCAGATTTCCCAGAAATGCCCGAATATCTGCAAGGTCTCGCCCTCCTCCCCCTACCATATGGAAGATGTGGATCGGGCGGGCGGCATCAGCGCCATCATCAAGACCATCGGCTCAGTTCGGGGCCTCATTCATCGCGATGCCCCGACCGTCACAGGGAAAACCCTCTGGCAGAATGTCTCCCGTTCCGAAGTCCGGGATGACAAGATCATCCGCTCCATCGAAAATGCCTATTCGGCGGATGGCGGCCTGACCATTCTCCGGGGCAATCTGGCGGAAGGCGGCGCCGTGGTGAAAAAAGCAGGAGTTGCGCCCGCCATGTTGAAGTTCAGCGGCCCGGCCGTGATCTTTGAATCCCAGGAGGAAGCCTGTGACGGCATTCTCAAGGGCAAGGTAAAGGCCGGTGACTGCGTCATCATCCGCTACGAGGGACCGCGGGGCGGACCCGGCATGCAGGAAATGCTGGCCCCCACCTCCTACATCATGGGAGCGGGTCTGGGCGAAAGCGTGGCCTTGGTCACCGATGGACGCTTCTCCGGAGGAACCCGCGGCGCCTGTATCGGCCATGTCTCTCCCGAAGCCGCCGCAGGCGGCACCATCGGCCTGCTCAAAGCCGGCGACCTCATCACCATTGATATCCCCGGCCATAAGCTTGAGGCCAATGTGTCCTCGGAGGAATTCAATCATCGCCGCGCCGAAGCCGCGCCCTTCACCCCGAAAATCACCACCGGCTATCTCAAGCGCTACGCCAAACTCGTCACCAGCGCCGGTACCGGTGCCGTGATGGAGTGAGTGAAGTCCACCGTGTCATTCAAAACCGTCGGGTGCCGTCTCAATCAGGCAGAGACGGCAACCATGGCCGCCCGCTTCGAGGCGGCCGGTTATGCGACCGTTCCATTCGGAACCCCCTGTGATGTCGCCGTCATCCACGGATGCACCATCACCGGAAAGGCCGAGCATAGCAGCCTCTACGCCGCGCGGCAGGCCAAGCGGACACGAGCAGACACGCTCGTCATCCTCGCCGGGTGCCCGGCGGAAACACTCGGCGAAACCCTCCGGGGCGACACCACGGTTGACCTCACTATCGGACAGGCTGGCAAATTTGCCATTCCGGAACTGCTTCATCGTCTCTATCCGCACCGATTCCCCGCTCCCGCCACTTCCGAGGACACAGTCTCAACACCTCGGTTCGACACCCAGCGGGCACTGATCAAGGTTCAGGATGGCTGCGATTTCCATTGCGCCTATTGCATTGTTCCCACCGCCAGGGGCCTTCCCCAAAGCCGTCCCCTGGCCGAGGTTCTCGCCGAGGTCAAGAAGGTCACCGCCGCCGGGTTTCGGGAAGTCATCCTCACCGGCGCCAACCTCGGCCGTTATGAGGATGGTCCCCACCGCCTCGCCGATCTGGTTCGCGGCGTTGAATCCCTTCCCGCCGTGGAGCGCATCCGCCTGAGTTCCCTTGAGATCACCACGGCAGAAGAGGCCGTCATTGACCTGATGTCCCGCTCCACCAAGCTATGCCAGTTCCTCCACATCCCCCTGCAGAGCGGCGATGACGGCATCCTCGCGGCTATGGGGCGCCGCTACAACACTGACACCTTCCGCCGTACTGTGACGATGGCCGTCGAAAAAATGCCGTTTTTGGGACTGGGCACCGACATTATTGTGGGTTTTCCAGGCGAGAATGACCGGTCGTTTGAAAACACCGTGCAACTGATTCGGGACTTGCCGTTCAGCAATCTTCACGTCTTCCCCTACAGCCGCCGATCCGGAACGCGGGCCGACACCCTGCCCGGACAGGTTCAGGAGTCCGTGAAAAAGGAACGGCTTCATACGCTCGTCGAAATCGGAGAAACCAAGCGCCGCCTTTTCGCCGAACGATTCGTCGGGAGACCGGTTTCAGTTCTCATCGAACGCGTCGACACCAACGGCACTGGCCACGGCTGGACCGGAGAATACCTTGAGGCTCATGTCACCGGCGCTTCTCTATCTCCCCGTCAGATCGTGACGATGAAGGTTGACGAGGTTGATTCAAGAAAGGGGTCAGGGTTCGGGGTTCAGGGATCAGTAACGTCGCCCTTTCCGGGGCGGGATCTGCACGCGGCCCGGGCGGGGCTTGGCCGCCTTGCGGACTGAGAATCCGAAATGGTCGATCTGGTGGCCGAGGCTGTAGTAGTGCCCGTGCGCGTAGGCAATCAGCCCGGCCTGCTCCAGCGCCAGCCGGCTTGAGTGCATCATCAGTCCCTTTGAAGCCTGAACGGCAACAATTTCCGCCACAAACATCACATGCGAGCCGAGCGGCACCGTCTTGCGCACCTTGCACTCAATGTTGAGCGGACACTCTTGCACGATGGGCGGGCGAACAACGAGCGACTTCCCAGGCGTCAGTCCTGTCTTTGAGAATTTGTCCTCATCCCGACCCGACACCACGCCGCACCAGTCCGTTACCCGGGCCTGATGAACGGAGGGCACATTGACAACAAACTCCCCGGAGGCATGGATCAGTTCGTAGGAATGCCGTTCCGGACGCACGGAGATGCTGAGCATGGGAGGTTCGCTGCAAACGGTTCCGGCCCAGGCAATGGTGATTAGGTTGGCCTTCTCGCCGGGGCGCGTCCCCCCGCAACTCACCAGCACCACCGGCACTGGTGACAAAATCGGAAACGGCTTCAGGGACACCTTGGCATGCGGTTCAGTCAGGGGTTTCGGGTTCTGTTGTTTCATGCCGAAATCCTACCGCGCGAACTGATATGGCTTCAACCAGTAAATCAGACAAAAAAACGGGACGCCCGTTAAGACGTCCCGTTTCTCAGGTCATGACGAAATGCGATTAGACCATACCCTGGTCAATCATCGCGTCGGCAACCTTGACGAAGCCGGCAATGTTGGCACCCAGGACATAGTTCCCCGCATCCCCGTATTCCTCTGACGCCGCGTAGGCGTTGGCATGAATGGACTTCATGATGCCATTCAGCTTCTGGTCCACTTCCTCGCGTGACCAGGCCAGCCGCATCGAGTTCTGCGACATTTCCAGGCCCGAGGTCGCCACGCCGCCTGCATTGGCCGCCTTACCCGGGCCAAACATGACCTTGGCCTTCAGGAACACTTCCACGCCGTCCGGGTCGGTCGGCATATTGGCGCCTTCCGCCACCAGCTTGCAGCCATTCTTGACGAGCGCCTTGGCATCGTCGCCCGAGATTTCATTCTGTGTGGCCGACGGAAAGGCGCAATCACACTTGATGCTCCAGGGGCGCTCCCCATCCTTGTACTGGCAACCAAACTTGTCCGCATAGTCCTTGATGCGACCGCGCTTGACGTTTTTCAGCTCCATAACATAGGCCAGTTTCTCGGCCGTAATGCCGGTGGGATCATAAATGCTGCCGTTCGAGTCGGAGACCGACACGCACTTGCCGCCCAGCTGGTTCACCTTCTCAATGGTGTACTGCGCCACATTGCCGGATCCCGACACGGTGCAGATTTTGCCCTTCATCGAGTCGCCGCGCTTGGCCAGCATTTCCTGGGCAAAATAAACAGCCCCGTACCCCGTCGCCTCGGGACGAATCAGCGAGCCGCCCCACTTGAGGCCCTTGCCCGTCAGCACTCCTGTGAACTCGTTCGTAATGCGCTTGTACTGGCCGAACATGAATCCGATTTCGCGGCCACCCACGCCAATGTCGCCGGCCGGAACATCCGTGTTCGCCCCGACATGACGATACAACTCGGTAATGAACGACTGGCAGAAGCGCATGACTTCGGCATCGGTTTTCCCCTTGGGATCAAAGTCCGTACCACCCTTGCCGCCACCCATGGGAAGCGTGGTCAGGGAATTCTTGAAAACCTGCTCGAAGCCCAGGAACTTGATAATGCCCAGGTTGACTGAAGGATGAAAACGAAGGCCGCCCTTGTAGGGACCGATCGCGCTGTTGAACTGAACGCGGAAACCACGATTGACCTGGCAACGACCCTTGTCATCCTGCCAAGGCACGCGGAACATGATCACCCGTTCCGGCTCCACAATGCGCTCCAGAATCGCATGATCCTGATACTTCTTGTGACGCTCCACCACCGGCGCGATCGACTCCATGACCTCGGTCACGGCCTGGATAAATTCAACCTGCTCCGCATTCTTACGCTTCGTCTGGTCCAATACTGTTTCCACATACTTGTTCATTCAGAATCTCCTTGTTGGTTAATACGGCATCGACTTGCCGCAATATATTTGCTTGCGATGACTCATGCAAAGAGAATAGCCTCAATGACTATGACTTTCTAACGGCACATTTGCCGTATGATTAGCAAGACCCGCATAGACAGGAATGGCGCCATGACAAAAAAAGAAAAGACCCGCTTGGCAATCCTCAGGATTTTGAACGAAAACTCAACCGCGATCGGAGCGGCAAAAATCCGGGCGGCGCTCTTGTCCTCGGGACTGGATGTTCAACCCAGAACCATCCGGTTTCATCTTCTTGACCTTGACCGGACCGGGCTGACGACCCAGGTAAGCCGACGGACCGGGCGGTTGATCACGGACAAGGGGCGCCAGGAATTATCGCATGCCAACATTGTGGACAAGGTGGGCGTTGTGGCGTCCCGAGTGGATAACCTCGCTTACCGGATGTCGTATCGTCCCTCCCTGAAAACAGGAACAGTAGTGATCAATATCTCCCTGATTCAACCGGAACACCTGTCCCGCGCCCTGAATGAGATGAAACTGGTTTTCCGCCACAACTTCGCCATCAGCTCCCGGATCATGATTGCCCGGCCCGGGGAAGTCATTGCTGGAACCATCGCTCCTCCCAATTACATATCCCTTGGCACGGTGTGCAGCGTAACCGTCAGCGGGGCGCTCCTGCACGAAGGCATCCCCGTCAAAGCCCGGTTCAGTGGATTGCTTGAAGTGCGAAACCGAATCCCCATCCGCTTCGTGGAACTGATTGAATACGGAGGCACCACGCTGGATCCCCTGGAGATTTTCATTCAGGCCAACATGACCCGGGTTCGGGATGTGATCCTCACCGGAAACGGCATCCTCTGCGCCGGGTTTCGGGAAATCCCCACCGCCGCTCTGGAGGACGTGAAGGGGATTGTCCGGAAAATGCGAAATATGGGACTCGGCGGGATCGTTGAATTGGGACAGCCCAATCAGGCGGTTCTCGGAGTTCCGGTTTCAGAAGGGCACGCCGGGCTCATCGTCTACGGGGGCCTGAACCCGATCGCTCTTCTGCGGGAATCCGGCCTTCCCGTCATCATCAAATCCATGGCAGGCCTTGAGGATTATTCAGCCCTCAAGACCATCGAAGAGTATCAGAGGAAAGTGAAGCGCGACGAGTGAAAAGCCCTGAAAAGGTCCATTCCAGTGGCCTTATGCGAACGCCAACCGGCGCCCCTTGGGTTCCGGAATGAAATCGCCAAACTCACGCGATGTTTTGATCCACAATGCTGCCGCTTGCCGCACACTGGTCAAGGCATCACGTTGAGTCTTGCCATGGGCCATACAACCGGCGAGCTCAGGAATCTCGGCTACATAGGCCGCATCTTCCTTGCTCCAATAGATGATGACTTCATATTTATCCATGTCAGTCTCCCAGGCGATACTTCAAAATCACGCTCCGAACCTGCTTCACCTGATAGGGCTTGGCTTTGTTACCGTCCCGCTGAAGGTTAATCTTCTCCTCAACCCCAGCCATTCTAAACATATGATGGCTACCACTGACGCGCATCTCAAAACCCATCCGGCGCAAAAGTCGGATCAAATCAGAAAAACCAATATTCGCATCGGCTCTGCCGCTCAATACTTGATCCAGCAGTTTTTCGTCTTTGCCCATGGTCAAAATCTACCATACACATCCAATTTCCGCAATGAATTCGACTTTGGATCGGGACCGATAAGCCTCACGATACTAATGTTCCTGAAATAATCTGGACATGATCTTGGAAGAACCACGCCGTGACCGGCGCGGCTACGTAGCCGCCGCGGTTACGCGGTGGCTGGATCATGTCTGGATTATTATGGGAACATTAATAATTCGCGC